>CAIZLW010000162.1 GCA_903933915.1 uncultured beta proteobacterium
CCCAGCAGTTCAACCACCACCAAGGAGTATTTATGCGTCACTTTCGTATCAGCCTGATCGCCGTCGCCATTGGCGCGGCCTTTGCGCTCCCCGCCGCCGCCCAGGAATGGTCCGGCAGTGGTTCGACGTCGACCGACAACCGCGCATCCGACACCAGCGTTTCGGTGTCCGACACGGCGTATACCGACCGCATGTCGGTCAACACCATCGACCGCAGCACGACGCAGTACCGTTCGACCACCACCAGCAACACCTTCTCGGCCGCCGGCAGTCTGATGACTGACTCGCGCTCCGAAAGCCTGCTCGACGCCAAGCAGATCAGCTATCTCAACATGGGCACCAACACCGGCGTGGTCAACCGTGCTGCCATCGGTGGCAGCGCGTTTTCCAATGCCCGCGGCAACATCGGCGTCAACGTGGCTTCCGGCGACGGTAACCAGCAGATTAACTCTGCAGCGCTGGCCCAGGTCGATGACATGATGTTCGTGTTCGGCACCTCGTCGGCTGATGTTGTCAGCTATCAGGATTCGGCCGAGAACGATGTGCGCAACATCGGTGTCACCAACCGTTCGCTGATCGGCGGCAGCGCCTTCTCCGGTGCGGTCGGCAATATCGCAGTGAGCATGGCTTCCGGTTCCAACAACCAGCAGAAGAACTCGATCTCGATGGCGGTCAGCAACAACGGCCTCGCCGATGCCAACGTCGCTGCGGTGCAGAAGTCGAACCGCAACGTCGTCAGCTCCGATCCGCGCACCGAGTACGACGATGTGACCGGTTCGCAGGTGATTCGTGACCTCAACGCCAACAAGAGCATGATCAATGGCGCCGCATTTGCGGGCGCGGCCGGCAACATCGGCGTCAACATGGCGTCGGGCACCGGCAACCAGCAACTCAACGCGCTGTCGCTCTCGATTTCGTCGAGCGCCTTCCGCGCTCAGCAGTAAGCGACGGAGAAGCGTTTCATGGCGTCCGGCAAGTTCATGCGCAGATTGTTCAGCGCAGCCTTGTGTGCAGCGGTACTGGCTTATGCCGGTGCCGCTGCGGCCGCCAATGTCGGTCTGCATCATGTGTTTCCGGATGCACCGGCTTCGATCAAGCGTGTGGCCAGCCTGAAAGAGCTGCGCAACGCCAACGTAATTTTTCAGACGCAGGATTACAGCTGCGGCGCTGCGGCGCTGGCAACACTCCTGCGTTTCGGTTATGGCTTCGACCTGGATGAGGAAAAAGTCATCCGCGGCATGCTGAAGACGGCGGATGCCGAAACGGTCGCCCGCGAAGGCTTTTCCATGCTCGACATGAAGCGTTATGCCGAGAGCCTGGGCCTGCGCGCCCGCGGTTTTCAGGCCAGCGTGGATGACCTGCAGCGCCTGAAGGTGCCGGTGCTGGTGCTGCTCGACATCGACGGCTATGCCCATTTTGTGCTGGTTCGCGGCATCAGCGACGGCTTGGTTCGCCTGCTCGATCCGGCCGCCGGCGCCCGCGCGATCCCGCTGCAGCGCTTTCGTGAGTCATGGAACGGCGTGGTGCTGGCAGTGATCGGCCCGCAGTTTCAGCAGCACGGCCTGCTCGCCCGTGACGATGCCTGGCAGTCGCTGAAACCACAGGCGGCGGCGCAACTCCGTGGCCTGCCGGATGCAGCCCATCAATTTGAATTACCCAGCGGACGGCTGTTCTGATCATGCGCCGTCTGTTCATTGCCCTGTTATTGGCTTGCGTCTGGCTGGCATCCGCAGTCCAGGCGCAGACCATCCGTCCCGTCGACGATGCGCTGCTCGCGGCACAACGCGGCCGCTATGTCGCCGACGGCAAAATCATCGGTTTCGGCCTGCAGATGGCCACCCGCTGGCAGGCGACAGACGGCAGCACGCGGCAGGCCGAGCTGTCGATCGCCGCGGACCTTCGTGGCGGCAAGGTCAGCATGACCACCTCGGCGTCGGACAACTCCGGACAGGGCGCCGGTGCATCCCGCCCGGCAGGACCTGCAGTTTCCGGGGTCTTGCAGTCGGTGCAGGTGGCTGGTTACGGCAACAGCGTCGGCAACACGCTGGACGTGCAAGTCTCACGTGACCGTATCGTCGTCGAGCCGGGCGCTTCTACAGCTTCTGCGCGCAGCGGCGGCGCTACGGCGGATGTCGGCAGTCAAGGCATCACGGTGCGTGTGGATGCCGGCCCGGCCGGCTTTTCCGAACAGCGCCTGGGTGGCGGCAGCGGCATCACCCAACGCGCCATGATCATGACCGACGGCGTCGCCCTGCAAAACAACGCCCGCCTGACGGTGCACATGGCCCCGGGCGCTACGGCGGTGAATCCGACCCTGCAAACCCTGCGCACTCTTTCGGCATTACGATGAACATCAATCCCTTCAAGCCGGCCGCGATGGCGCTGGCAGTCAGCGCCACTATTCTGGGATCCTTCGCCAGTGCCTACGCGGCCGAAGACGGCAGTGATAACCGGGTACGCAAGGAGTCGCGCAAAAAGCCAGCGGCCAGCACGCGGGCAGAAGGCATGGACCTGCGCATGGCGCGTTCGCTGGCAATGGAAATGCCGGGTGTCAGCGGTGCGGCGCCAACGATTATTGCGGTGGGACCGGGCGTGCGTAACGATTCGGTCGAGGAAGATATCCGCCGTTTGCGCCAGCACATCGAGATCCAGGAAAAGCTGCTGGCCTCGCGCCAGGGCACTAACCCCGACCTGCGCATGATTACCGAGCATCTGGAGATGCAGCGCCAGATCCTGTCGAAGTTTGAGCGGCGCCTCAGCGAAATGGAACAGCGCGGAACGGGTTACGCGGCAGAGCGT
Organism: uncultured beta proteobacterium; assembly: GCA_903933915.1. Classification (GTDB taxonomy): domain Bacteria; phylum Pseudomonadota; class Gammaproteobacteria; order Burkholderiales; family SG8-41. The sequence continues at coordinate 2,800 of CAIZLW010000162.1, forward strand.
CCCATGGTCTCCGGCATCACGGTGGCCCCCGGTTCCGGCGGCCGTCTGACCGCCAATCCGGTCCCGGACGCGGCGGCCGCGCGTAACGAAGTGGAGTCGCGGCTGGCCGCAGAACCGGCACGCGAAGTCAGTCCCTACAGTATTGATGTCGGTTTCAGCTATGCGCGTACCGATCGCCGCCAGCTGGCACTCAACGGTTTTCTCGCACTGGACGCCATTTTTCTGGGCAACATCAGCGTCGACAACATCAAGTCCGATGTGATGACTGCGGATGTCGGCCTGCGTTACCGGCCGAATACGCGCTGGCAGTATGACGTGCAGATGCCGCTGGTCTATCGGAGCACGGTTTACCAGTCGGCCGGTGGTAACAATACCGCCGCCCAGGTCGCCGAGGCCTCGGTCAGCAATATCGACGTCGGTGACATTTCTGCCGGTTTCAGTTACCAGGCGTTTTCGGAGCAGGGTTCGCGCCCAGACATTTATTTCAATGCCCGTATCAAGGGGCCGACCGGTTCGCATCCCTATGGCGTCAAGCTGCGCCCGGTTCCCGGCTCCGGCGGCAACCTGACCGTACCCGACACCTTGCCCAGCGGCAACGGCCTGTGGGGTGCTACGGTGGGCGTTTCCGCGGTGAAGACGCTCAGTCCGGCCACGCTGTTCGGTTCCTTTGCCTACAACTACAACCATGCCCGTCATTTCGATGACATCAGTTCGGCGCCTGGCACGACGGCACCGGGTTCCGTCAAACTGGGTGACTCCATTGGCTGGTCGGTGGGTTCCGCCTTTGCATTGAACGAACGGTTCAGCCTCAGCACCAGCTTCAGCCAGAAGCTGCAGGCCCAGTCCAAAACCCGCCTCGACGGCGGCACCTGGGAGAACATCGTCGGTAGCGAGGGCAATGCGGGAACGCTGTCGCTCGGTGCTGCCTACGCGCTCAGCGGCACCGAAGCCATTTCCGGCAGCATCGGCGTCGGCCTGACGCCGGACGCACCCAACTTCACCGTGGGCCTGCGCTTCTCGCGCAGTCTGTAACGGCGTTACCGTTGCGTGGCGGGTGAGCGGGCCGCAGCCGCGGTTTTGCAACCGGCAATGAACAGGCAGCCGCCGGAGGCTTCCGGTTAAGGAATCGGGATCGTGCTGTTGTGATGGCGGTATTGAAGTGAGGCCGCCGCTCTGCGTTCGCGGATGCTGACTCAGGGCATTGGCTTGCCGGTAATCCCGGCGGGGTCGAAGGCGAACAGCCAGTCGCGATAGCTGGTCGCCTTTTCAAACGCTTCCAGCTCTTTGGGCAGGCCGTGTTTTTTGCGCGGCTCGCCGGCCGCTTTACTGTAAACGCCGACGATGCCGCCGCCGGGCGAGCGCAGCACACCCCAATCCGTGTTGCCGGTTATCGGATCGATGTAGACCCGGCGCAGATAGCGCTTGGGCAGCAGTTGGCCTTTCGGATCGGTCAGTTCCTCCAGGCTGCGCGGGTAGCGGTCGGGCTTGTCCTGATTGTCCATATAGTATTCGCGCAGCGCCTTGCGGAACTGCAGGCCGATCCAGATCAGGTCGGCTTCACGGGAACGCGCGTTCAAGGTGCTTTCGATGCGGAAGGCCAGCAGCGAGGAAGCCGAGAAAAAAGCGACCAGCAGCAGTGTCCAGACATAGGCGAACCCCAGCTGCTGCTGCCGCCGGGTCCGTTTCACCATGATGCGAAATCGCTGCCGGCGGCGCTTTTGCCTTCGGCGCCGCTGCGGATATCGGCAACGCCGCCCTGGTCCGCGCTCTTCGGCGCGACGATGACCCAGCTGCGCTCGCTGTCCGTCAGCGGGTCGACCGGTATCGCGCGCAGATAGCGCTTTTCCACCAGATCCTGCAGTTGGGCCGGGTAGCGGCCATTGTCGGAATAATACTTGTCGATGGAGTCGCGCATCACCGCGAGGTTGGCGCGCAGGCTCGCTTCCCGCGCCTTGTCGACGCTGTGGAAATAACGCGGCGCGGCAATGCTCACCAGCAGCGCGATAATGGCCATCACCACCAGCAGTTCAACCAGGGTGAAGCCGCGGTGTTTTTTACCAGTCACGATAAGCTGCTCCGTTGAGCCCGGTGGCCGTCGAGCGCGAGTAGACATCGAATACATCCTTGCCATCGCGCGGCGAACCCGGCGCGCTGGCGTAGCTGCGTTTGCCCCAGGTTTCTGCGGCATTGATCGTGGTGTCGGCGTGGAGGGGGTCGCGCGGAATACGGCGCAGAAAATAAATCATGGCGCCCTCGGGATTCGTCGCATCCTGGATGCCCGCGGCGAGACTCTCCAGGGTTTTCGGATAACCCGAATC
>CAIZLW010000163.1 GCA_903933915.1 uncultured beta proteobacterium
CTGCGCCTGCGGCGCCGGGACCCGCCGCCGCGCCGAAATCCGACATCAAAGCCGATATCCACGCTGAAGTGGTCGTGCTTGGCGCCGGCCCCGGCGGTTACACCGCAGCCTTCCGCGCCGCCGATCTCGGCAAAAAAGTCGTGCTGATCGAACGTTACCCTTCGCTGGGTGGTGTCTGCCTCAACGTCGGTTGCATTCCGTCAAAAGCGCTGTTGCACATGGCCAAGGTCATCACCGAGGCCGATGAGGCCGCACACGCCGGCATCACCTTCGGCAAACCGAAAATTGAAATCGACAAGCTGCGCGCGTGGAAAGACGGCGTGCTCGGCAAACTGACCAAAGGCCTGTCGGGCCTGGCCAAACAGCGCAAGGTACAGGTCATCACCGGCCGCGGTGAATTTGCTTCAGCCAACACCATCCGTGTTGAAACCGCAGAAGGCACAAAAACCGTCGCCTTCGACAGCTGCATCATTGCTGCCGGTTCCTCGGTCGCAAAAATCCCCGGCTTTCCGTACGAGGATCCGCGCATCATCGACTCCACCGGCGCGCTGAAACTGGCGACCGTGCCGAAACGCATGCTGATCATCGGTGGCGGCATCATCGGCCTCGAAATGGCCACTGTGTATGACGCACTGGGCAGCAAAATCACTGTCGTCGAACTGATGGACGGCCTGATCCCCGGCGCCGACAAGGACGTGGTGCGTCCGCTGGCCAAGCGCATCGAAAAACGTTACGAAAAAATCCTGCTGAAGACCAAGGTCGCCAAAATCGAAGCACAGAAGGACGGCCTGAAAGTCACCTTCGAGGGTCCCAACGGAACAACCACCGACATCTTCGATGCCGCCTTGATGGCCGTCGGCCGCCGCCCCAACGGTCGCGAACTCAAAGCTGAAGCTGCAGGCGTTGCTGTCAACGAACGCGGCTACATTCCGGTCGACAAACAGCAGCGCACCAACGTGCTGCACATTTACGCCATCGGCGACGTCTGCGGCGAACCTATGCTCGCGCACAAGGCGACCCACGAAGCGAAGATTGCCGCTGAGGTGATCGCCGGGCATAAGGCGTTCTTCGATGCCAAGACCATTCCTTCGGTTGCCTATACCGATCCCGAGATCGCGTGGATGGGCCTGACTGAAACCCAGGCCCAGGCCCAGGGTATCGAATACGACAAGGCGGTATTCCCGTGGGCCGCCAGTGGCCGCGCGCTCGCCACCGGCCGCGATGAAGGCCTGACCAAGGCGCTGTTCGACAAAAAATCACGGCGTCTGCTCGGCGCGGCGATGGTCGGTGTCAACGCCGGGGAACTGATTGCCGAAGCCGTGCTCGCACTGGAAATGGGCGCCGACGCCACCGACATCAGTCTGACCATCCATCCGCATCCGACGTTGTCGGAAACGCTGTTCTTCGCGGCGGAAATGGCGGAAGGCTCGATCACCGATCTCTACGTGCCGAAGAAATAACCGCACAGTCAGCGCCAGGGCATGGCCGTCAATCCCGACGACATCGTCACCTTCATCATCCAGCACAAGGTGCATTCCTCGCACCGCGAACAGTACGAGGAATGGCTGCGTGATGTCGGTCGTGAAGCCGAACGCTACCCCGGCCACCTCGGCACCAACGTGATCCGCCCGCTGGACGCGCACGGGCAATACACCATCATCATCCGCTTCGACCAGTACGATCACCTGCAGGCTTGGGTGGAATCCGATATCCGCCGTAAATACATCCGCAAGGTCGAGCCCATCCTCGAAGGCGGTGACCGCATCGAAATCAAGTCCGGGCTGGATTTCTGGTTTACGCCACCCGGCGTCCGCGCCCCCAACCGTTTCAAACAGTTCCTGATCACGTTCTCCGCGATCTATCCGCTGACACTGCTGGTTCCGGCAGGACTCGCACCCCTGATCGACGCCGTACCCCTGCTGGGCAATCTGTTCATCAGCCGTTTCCTGGTCGCCGGCATCATCGTCTGGCTGATGGTCTACGTGATCATGCCGCGTTACGCCCGCGCGGTTGCGGACTGGCTCTATCGCTGACGGCATCACGCATTGTGGACGCCGGCGGATGCGGGTGCAGCGCTGTTGATTCACTGTTGCCGCCCCTCTTTTCTGGCGTTAGCATCGCGTATTCCACCGCTTCATGCGTCCACATTAAGGAACTCCTTTGAAGTTCGTCCTGACCATCGCCGCGGCGCTGGCTTTTGCCGCTTCGGCATCGTTTGCGCAAACCTTTCCGACCAAACCCATCCGCTGGGTCGTGCCCTCTTCCGCGGGCGGCGGCAATGACCAGCTCGCGCGTCTGTTCGGCGCGAAGATGACGCAGAACTGGGGACAGCAGGTCATCGTCGATCTGCGCCCGGGTGCGGCCGGCATCGTTGGCTCCGAAATCGTCGCCAAGGCACCGCCCGATGGCTATACGATCCTGATTGTCGCCACCGGCTATTCGCTCAATCCAAGCCTGTACGCAACGCTGCCCTACGACACGCTCAACGATTTCGCGCGGGTGACGCTCCTGGCGTACTCACCCAACGTGCTGGTGGTGCATCCCTCGCTGCCCGTCAAAACCGTGAAGCAGCTGATCGCGCTGGCCAAGTCGCGCCCGGGCGATCTCAACTACGCTTCATCGGGCGCCGGTACCGGCGGCCATCTGTCGATTGAGCTGCTTAAGCACATGGCCGGCATCCAGATGGTGCATGTGCCGTACAAGGGCGCGGGCGATTCGACTGCAGCCGTGGTCAGCGGCCAGGTACACATGCTGATGACTGCGCCGGGTGCCGCGATTCCGTTCCTGAAATCCGGACGACTTCGCGCCATCGCCGTCGGATCCGGATCGCGCGTCAAAGCCCTGTCCGACGTGCCCACCGTCGCTGAAGCCGGATTGCCCGGATACGCCGTCGAGGGTTATTACGGCGTGCTGGCGCCGGGCAAAACGCCGCGTCCCATCATTGACCGGCTACACGGCGAAATGACCCGCATCAGCAAACTGCCAGACGTCAACACCCAGATGGAAGCCAGCGGCTTTGATCCGGTCGCGCTGGGCCCCGACGCATTCACCGAATTCGTCAAAAAAGAACTACAGAAATGGCCGCCGGTGTTCAAGGCGGCCGGCATCAAGGTCAACAACTGATACGAAAAACGGAATCTGCCGTTTTCCCGTAGCACAACCGATTTACAGGAGACAGCAATGGGACAGATTTTTCTCGTAGTGCCGGACGCGCCGATTGAAAACGTCGCGCCGCTCAATGCCAACCGCCAGATCGGCGCATCCGGCATACGCCTCGGCATTCTCGACAACACCAAGGGCAATGCCGATCATCTGCTGAACATGATCATTGAAGGCGTCAAGAAGGAGTTCAAAGTTGATTCGGTGGTGATGACGCGCAAAGCCGCCTCCAGCCGCCCCGCCACAGACGCCATTCTCGATCAACTCGCCAGGGAGGCCGACCTCGTTGTCAGTGCCATGGCCGATTGAGGGTCGTGCACGTCGTGGAGTGTCCACGACATGGCGCAACTGAGAAAACGTGGTCTGATCACCGCTGTGATCTGTTCCGATACGTTCATGAAACTGGGTAGCGCGCAGGCCAAGGTGTTCGGCGTACCCGACCTGCCGCTGCTCGAAATCAAACACCCGCTGGGCGGGTTGAGCATGGACAAAGTGCGCGAACGCGCCGACGTGGCATTACCGCAATTGATCAAGGCAATCAAAGCGATCAAGGAAAAGCAGGCATGAGCAAGCTCGACACACTGCTGCAAGCACCCGGTGCGCTGGTTGCCTGTGATGACGACCCCGAGGCCGTTTTCGAATTGATGTGCAGCAAGGGCTGGAGCGACGGCCTGCCGGTCATCCCGCCCACCGCCGAACGCGTGGAGCGCATGCTCAGCTACTGCGACCGCGATCTCGACAAACCGGTGCTGAACATTCCGCCGCGTTTCGGTGCCGCGACGCCGATCCGCATTGCCGCCAACGCGGTGATGGCCGGCTGCAAGCCCGAACATTTCCCGCTGGTGCTGCTGGCGCTGGAAGCGCTGGCTGACGAACAGTACAACCTCTACGGCACCCAGGCCACGACCCATCCCTGCACGCCGATGCTGATCTTCAACGGCCCGGCCGCCAAAGAAGCGGGTCTCAATGCCGGGCAGAACGCCATGGGCAATTATTTCCGCGCCAACGCGGTGATTGGCCGCGCGGTGCGGCTGTCGCTGGTGAATATCGGCGCCGCGATTCCCGGCACCGGCGACATGGCCACCACCGGCACGCCGGCCAAATTCACGTTCTGTGTCGCCGAAAACGAAGACAACAGCCCGTGGGACCCGCTGCATGTGGAGCTGGGTTTCCCGCGTGAAGCCAGCGCAGTCACGGTCATTGCCGCAGAAGGCCCGCACAACGTCAACGACCATGAAAGCCTCAACGCCGAAGGCATACTGACGATGGTTGCCGGCACCATGGCCATTACCGGCTCCAACAATCCCTACTATCCCGGCCAGCCCCTGCTCGCCTTCGGTCCCGAACATGCGGCCACCGTGGCCAACGACGGCATGAGCAAGGCCGATGTCCGCCAATGGCTGTTCGAACACGCAACCCTGCCGCTGTCGCGTTTTTCCAAGGAGACCATCGAGCGCCGCTTCCGCCGCAAGCTGGCCAGCGAATACGCCGAAGCGCCACTGGACGCCCCGGTGCGCATGTTCGCCAAACCGGAAGACCTGGTGATCATCGTCACCGGCGGTGCCGGCAAGCATTCGCAATACGTGCCGACATTCGGCAATACCAGGGCGGCGACGCGAGTGCTGAAACGCGCGGACGGTACTCTGGCAAAATCCATCCACGACTTCAAACGCAACTGATTCCCGAGGAGCAGCATCCATGAGCGACGACATGAAGGCCTACAACATATTCGACCTGCGCAAAATCGCGCTCAAACGCGTGCCCAAGGGCTTTTTCGAGTTCGTCGACCGTGGCACCGAGGATGAAGTCTCGCTGAAGAACAACCGCGAGGTGTTCGACCGCCTGCGCTTCCGTACCCGCACCTTCGTCGATGTCTCCAAGCGTACGCAGGAGACCACCATTTTCGGCACCCAATACAAGATGCCGCTGGTGATCGCGCCCACCGGCGTCGCCGGCCTACTGTGGCACGAAGGCGAGATCAAACTGGCCAAGGCCGCACGCAAAGCCGGCATCCCGTTCACGCTGGCCACCGGCTCGATCACCGCGATGGAGCGTGTCGCCGACGAGGCTGGCGGTGACCTGTGGTTCCAGCTCTATCTGTGGCCGGACCGCTCGATGTCACATGAACTGGTGAACCGCGCCAAAGCCGCTGGCTACAAGACGCTGGTGGTCACCGTCGACGGCGTGTCGTCAGGCAACCGCGAATACAACCTGCGCAATGGCTTCACCCTGCCGTTCAGCCTCAATGCGCGCAATATGTGGGACATGGCCACCCACCCGCGCTGGCTGATGGGCGTGATGGCACGTTATCTGATGACCACCGGCATGCCGATGTATGCCAACTACCCGGAAGCCGCCAAGGCCAAAATGACCAAGGGCCCGCCCGGGCGCGCCAGCCTGCGCACCGACTCGATCAGCTGGGCCGATCTCGACGCACTGCGCAAGATCTGGCCGGGCAAACTGATCGTCAAAGGCATCCTCGACCCGCAGGATGCGATGACTGCGGTGGATCATGGCGCCGACGGCATCGGCGTTTCCAATCACGGCGGCCGCAACCTTGATGGCATTGCCTCGCCGATCGAAGTGCTGCCGGAAATCGTCGACGCCGTGGGCAAACGCGCGACCATCTTCATGGACAGCGGCATCCGCCGCGGCAGCGACGTGGTCAAGGCGCTGGCGCTGGGCGCCAACGCAGTGATGGTTGGTCGCTCGACGCTGTACGGCGTGGCCGCCGGCGGCGAGGCAGGCGCGACGCGCGCGCTGCAGATCTACCGCGACGAAATCCACCGCAATATGGCACTGCTGGGCTGCAATACGATTGAGGAGATCGGACCGCAGTGCCTGCTGTTCGCGGACAAACATGAACTGCGTCCGCCGGCGAATCGCCCGACACTGCGGGTCATTGCTGACAACAAAGTTGCGGAATCCTGATCTGCACAAAAAAATCTTCTGGCCCCGCTCCGCTCAACTGAAAACCGTTGATCGGACGGGAGCGCAGCCGCGGAACAGACCGCAGCGGCACCCGCCAAAACAGCACTAGCCGCATGGGCTTTGATCTGGGCCAAACCAGAGGCGGATTCGCCTTTTCTTCCCTGTGGCAAAGAGGTAGTATTTCGGCACTTTTGGGCACGCCCCCCAAAGGTCCAAATAGGCGAATAAAAACAAAGAATTGTGGCGATACCGCAGCAGGAGTCTTTTTTTGAAGCCGACCGATATTTCGCACCCCGATTACTTCCATAAAGTCGTCGATTGCCAATGGGCCTGTCCGGCTCACACCCCTGTCCCCGAATACATCCGCTTGATCGCCGCGGGCCGCTACA
>CAIZLW010000164.1 GCA_903933915.1 uncultured beta proteobacterium
ATGACAATGACACCATCGAATAAACAAGGACATTCATTCCCATGAAGCCACACCACGCATTGAATTCACTTTTCAGCCTGCCCATGCTTCGGATGCTGGCTTTGGCTGCGATTTCCGTTTCCTGTTCGGTTCCGGCCGCAGGAAAGACCGGCTTTGTTTCGGAATCCCCGTTACGGCGGGTGGAGTACTGGCAGCTGCGCTCGGAAGCCATCAACGCGGAACTGGAAAACCGTGCCGCATTGCCGGCGGTGAAACTGGTTTTTCTGGGTGACTCCATCACCGATTTCTGGCAACTCGGCGAAAATCCCTGGGTGCGCGGCCAGCAGTTCGGGATAGACAGCTGGAAGCCGGCCTTCGTCGACGGACTTCCGGAAAACCGGGCGCTGAACATGGGCATTTCGGGCGATCGCACCGAGCATGTGCTTTACCGCATCCAGCCGAAGACCGCTGGCGGCATGGGGCAACTGGATGCGCCGGAGCTGGATCCGGAGTTCATCGTGTTGATGATCGGCGTCAACAATACCTGGGCGCAGGAAGATCCGGTGGTCGAGAGCGTTTTCGCCGGCATCGCGTCAGTACTGGATGCCGTACATGCCCGCAAACCGAAGGCGCGTATCATCCTGCAGTCACTGCTGCCGACCAACGATGCAGCGCGCAACCGCGATGTGGTGGTTCCGGTCAACGCCCGAATAAAGGACTTGGCTGCACGGCAGCCGCATGCCGGTTACACCGTGTTTCTTGATCTGTATCCGCTGTTCACGGATCCGGCTGGCAAGCAGAATGTGGCTTTTTTCGTCACGGACGGCGTACACCCGAATGATGCCGGCTACAGGGCATGGAGCGGCCGGTTGCTGCCGTTTTTGAAACAACAGCGCGACTCGGCTGGCGTCGCGCATCCGGCAAAATGAATGGTATAGTGCCTACAGAATCACGACCAAAGAATACGTGATCTGAAGGGGAATTCATGAACGTGCGTGCCATCATGGCTGCTGGTTTGCTCGCTTGCCTGTCGGGCTGTCTTTCCTTTGAAGTCAAGGAAGAATCCGATCTCACCAACACCGGATTGTTCATCAGCCAGAATACGGCAATGATTGTCGATGAAGCCATCAAATCGACCGGGCATTCCGACAGTCAGGCCATGCGGGCATTTTTAGAGCCGCCGGAATGCATTGATGCCCAGAGGGAGACCCCCTGCTTCGAAATCCAGAATGAGCGGATGAAACGTCTGGATGAGTCCAATGCCCGACTGCTGCGCAATGCCGATCAGGCGCTTAAACTCAAGGCCTCCCTGGATTCGGTCAATGCCTATTTCTTCGGGCTGCAGGAACTGGTCAGAGACCCGACGGCGGCGCGGAATGCGGCGGCCGTGGAAAATCTGGCCACTGAGGTCAACGGCATGAACCGCGCGCTCGGGGACGGCCGTGATGGTCCGGCGATCAGCTATGAGAAGAAAGACGCATTGGTCAAGCTGGTTCGGGTCCTGTCGGACCAGATTCACGCCAGGAAAGTCAAACAGGCCATGAAGCGCGATGCCGCCGTCATCGACACGGCCTTGACCCTGCAGGCGGAGCTGCTGGATTGGGCGGAAATGAATATCTTCGGCGACCTGACCATGACTGCCAACCGGTTTTACAAAGCCAAAGTCGAGCTGCCCTACGCCGAACAGAGCAGAAGCATGGATGAGCGCTGGGTGGATAACCGCCTGCTTTACCTGAAAGCGAAAGTATTCATCGATGACTACCAGAAGCGCAGGTCCGACAGGAGCCAGCCCATGTACCAGCAGGATCTATGGGCTACCGCACTGAAAGCCAGGTATGGCCAGACCCTCGTGAGTCAGCAGATCAGGGATATCCGGCAGATCATCGCGCTTAAAAACGAGCTCGAACAGGCATTCTAAAACCGCCCTTACATCACACAAGGAAACCGTGCATGGCCACCAGTGCAGAAGACCGGAAATTGCTCAAAGCGACTTTGGATAATTTGTTCCGGATGCGGGATGAATACATGTTGCTCGACATGCGCTCCGCCAAGCCGGAAACATTCAAACAATACAATCACGAGCTGTACTATATCGGGCTGGCCATCAGCCATATGAATGACCGGCTTTTGGGCAGCCTGACCCAGCAAATGTCCGCCAAACTTCCGGAGTTCGAAGCCGCCACACGCAAAGTGGCCGCCGATCTTTACTCCCTGCGGCGGACCAGCGACGTGTTGAACGCCGTCAGCAGCTCGATGTCCACCATCACCAGCATGGTCAATCTGTTCAAAGCGCCATAGTCGCGCCGGCCAACTTGACGACCTCGATTCGTTGCGTTGTAATGGCTTAACTCAAACCCACGGAGCCCGTCATGAACGCATGTCCGAAGTGGTATCTGCCCGTTTCAATCCTCGCCCTGCTCTGGAATCTGATGGGCTGTGCCGCCTATCTCAGCGACGTCATGCTGACTGCGGAAGACATCGCCGCCATGGATGCGACACAGCAGGCGCTGTACAACAGCCGTCCGGCCTGGGCGGTGGCGGCTACGGCCGTTGCGGTCTGGGGCGGCGCGGTCGGGTGTGTCGGCCTGATACTGCGCAAGCGCTGGTCAGCCGTGCTGCTCGAACTCTCACTGGCTGGTGTCATCATCCAGGACATCGGTCTTTTCATCCTCAGCGGTGTCAATCCCGGCAACTTCGTGATGGCCATGCAGGGCTTCGTATTGCTGATTGCCATCGGATTGGTGGTGCTGTCACGCAGGGCAATAGCGCGCGGCTGGATGGGCTGATTAGCGCTCGGTTTTTTTCATCAGCGCCTGCATGTCCTGTAAATACGGCTTGTAATTCCCAATAGCAGTGATGGCTACGCCCTGATTGGCGACCCAAAAGCGCAGCTCCGGCAACAATTTCGGATCTTTCAGGTATGCGTCAAGCACCGCTTGTGCCTCGGCTTCAGAGACCGGCGATTCGCAATCGATGAGATACTGCTCGCTCGGTTTAGGCTGCTGCCAGCACTTCGCCCAGATATGGTCGGCCACCTTGGACGGCGTCAGCCCACGCACAATCTTGCGGTATTCCGGCTGCAGCATGAACAGATACGCGGTGCCGGAGCCGTTCTCTAGATAATATTGTGACAGCGCATCGCGTAAGCGCTGGTCACGGATCAGTCCCAGTTCGCCGCCACTTCGCATTTCCTGATAAGTCGAGTCGGAAGTCACCCACTGCCAGAGCTGGCTGGCTTGATAAAACGCCAACACCGTTTTCCAGGCGGAGCCGTCCACCAATTCGCCGGTCTCGGCATAGCGCACAGCGCCTTTGCCATAGTTGATCACCTGTTGC
>CAIZLW010000165.1 GCA_903933915.1 uncultured beta proteobacterium
CACTCATAACGGGGTGCGGCGGCGGTCGGGTCTTTGCATTTGGCAAGAATGACGACAATCCGACGTTCGATATAGCCAGCTGGCGGCGATGCGGCAGGGCAACTGGCGTTGTTGCAGGCTGTCGCGGTGATTTCGTAGACATGGATGGCGCGCCCGGCCTCGTCGTAGCTGAAGCCCGTGTCGTTGCAAGTCACCACAACGGTAAACGGCGACAACGAACCGCCCATGGTGTTGATGGTACCGGCCGGACAAGCGGCAAACGCCGGCGGCGCGCCGGCGGTATTCTCGGGATCCAGCGCCAGATAAGTTCCCCAATCCAGGCCCGCCCGCGCGGCGTAATAGGCGCGCACGCCCAACACGTCGGCCTGCACCGTGGTCTGCTGCTGGCCGGTAAATATCACCATGTACGTACCCAGCGCCGACAGCACCACCAGCAGGAATATCGCACTGATCAGGCTGAAGCCGCGCGCGAACCTGTATTGATGAATACGATTGATCATGGCGCGTTACCGATCTGCACCTGCTGGAACATGCGCACTTTTTCAACATCCCCGCCGGCCGCCGTGCTGTTGATCTGCAGCACGATGGTCACCGTGCCGGTGCGTTCACTGAGCGATCCCGCGGTATAGCTGAAACTGCATTCACCGGCATCAACGCTGGCCGCCAGCACGGCGCTGCTGCCGCCCGTGGGTGGTGCGACCTGCGGTTCGTTGTAGGCATAACCCGAATAACGCCGCAGTTGGCCACCGGTGCAGCCGTAGGTCACCGGTCCGCTGACGACATGGAATCGCTTGCCCGGTGAACTCTGCGGAAACAGTGTCGAGGCAATCGTGATGTGTGGCGACATGAGCGACCGGGCCGAGAAAACGGCAAGGTTGTCGCCGAAATAGGCATTGGAGAAATTGCCGCTGTTATACAAGTTGTAAACGACGATGTGGTTGCCCAGTTCGGGCACCGGGCCCAGCACATCGAACGTGGTGTCTGCGGCAGTGAAGTCGAGGATGTCGCCACCGCCCCCGTTGACGACCTCGGCGCGGTAACGCGCACCGCCGGTAGTTTCGATGAATTCGACAAACTTGCCGCTGACATCGACGCGCACGCTGTTGGGCAGCGCATTGCGCAGGTCGCGGGTGATGCGGCGCAACGTGGTGTCGGCTTCGTCGGTCAGCGTCGCGCGCCGGCCGGCATCGATATAACCCTCCATCGGTCGCTGCAGGAACAGCGCAACGCCGGCCGCGAGTATGCCGGTGACCACAATCACCACCACCAGCTCGATCAGCGTTACGCCTCGTTGGATTCTCATCTTGGACTCACGGCAGCGCGTTGGGGGCATACCGGGTGCGATAACCGTCGAGCCTGACACTGGCGTCGGCGGGCCCGGTGACGGTGACGGTCACGCGCAGGCTCGCAGACGCAGCCACTGTGCTCAGGGCTTCCGCAACCACCGACACGGATACGTTATAGGAAGACAATCCGCCGATCGCCGTACCATCAACCGACGCCGGCCCTCCACTAAGGCCGTTGTAATCGCTGACGTTGTCGAATGGCGTCGTGCCGCCGCCGCGGGTCTCGCCGCCCTCGACGCCGATGACCTCGATGGTGCTTGCGCAGGCGCCGGCGCCCACGGTGGCCGATGTCGCCGTTGCCGCATCAGCATCATCCGGATCGCAGTAGGTGAACGGCATCGCCAGCACTTCTTCCAGATAGGCTTCGGCAATCGCCAGCGCCTGTTTCTGGATCAGCGGATCGGCGCTGGCGCGGGTGGCGAAGCTCATCGCGCCGAGCACGCCGGCCACGGCAATGCCGATGATCACGATGAACATGATCAGTTCGACCAGCGAGGTGCCGCGCGCACGCCGGCGCCGATTCGGTTCAGTTCGCCGCAACATGGCCGGTTTCCGCAGTGACCACGATCTGCCGCGCGGGATCGCCGGCAATCGTGCTGGTGAAGGTAATGGTGGCGTCTGAACTGGCGCGGCCCATGCTGTCGAAACTGAAACTGACGACGTTTAGTGTGACCCCCGAAGGTGCGGTCTCCAGCGCCGGTGCGCTGCTGGTCGGATTGGTGAGGGGTGTTGCGCAGCCGGGGGCAGCGCCCGCTGCGATCTGATTCGAGGTCACGCAAACAAAGATCGAACGCCGCCAGGCGACGGCGGTCTTTTGCGCCAGACGCACCGTGGAGAACGCCTTGTCGTAAAAACCGCGGGAGTCGAAACCCTGCATCCCCGCGAAGCGCGCCGAAGCCACCAGCGCCAGGATGCCGATGACCGCAATGATCACGATCAGCTCCAGCAGGGTGAACCCTGCGTGTCGCGAACGTAACGCTGCGTTCATCGCCGGTTCCTCATGAAAAAGGCAAGGGCGACGTCTGGTGACGCGGCCCCTGCCCGTTGTTTGTCGACGCTGCCGGTCTGCGCCGGCCGCTGACTGCTGGATATTACGGGTTGCGGCAGTTGGCAGCTGTTGCACCAACAGTGACCAGTCCGGTTGCTGCGACATAAGTCACAGTGCAAAGTGCAAACCCAGTGTAGGTAAAGGTACCTGTGGCGTGGGAAACCCCGGTGGGTAGCGTTATGGCAGCCTCAATGCCGGCAAGCGTTGCCGCTGGATAACCTAGCGTGGTGTCTACCGTTACGCTAGTCGCGCCATCAAGACTGACCGTTGTCGCACCCGAAGATCCATTGGCCAGCCAGCGCGCACGCACCAGTTCTTTGGCAGTGTTGATGCTGGCGGCAACGCCCTGCATCACCGCCGCACGCGCATCCGTCTGCAGATCAACGAATCGCGGAACCGCGGTCGCGGCCAGGATGCCGAGAATGACAATGACCACGATGAGTTCAACCAGGGTAAAACCTTGCTGTCTTTTCATTGCGCTGCTCCTTAAATCGTCAAACAACTGATTCGCATTGATTATCTACAGATCGCGGAGATCACTCATCCTACTCCATGTCACCCATATTCAACATCCCGAGGTCACCAGAATGCCGTAAACCGGCGACTGGTTGGACGCGATCGGCGACGTGTAGCTGAAACTGCAGTTGGGCGGATCATTGCCCAGCACCATGACCGTCACCGGCGTTCCCGCCGCCGCACCGCCGCCCTGGATGTCGTAACCATCAGGCGAGGACGGTCCGACGCTCAATCCCGCCGCAGTGATGATGCCCGCGGCATTGGCGGTGGGATAGGCATGCACCATCGTCACATTGACGCCTTCCATCAGCAACGTTGCCGAGCACTCCGGCGATGAAGCGAGGCATGCGGCATGGGAAAGTGCAGCGGCGCCTTTGACGGAACCCAGCGCACCATTGAGCTTGGCGATGCGCGCCTGCACCTGCAGATTGGCAAATCGCGGTAACGCGGTTGCCGCGAGGATCGACAAAATAATGATGACTACGATCAACTCGATCAAAGTGAAACCGGCGGCTCGACGCGTCGTATTCATGTGATGTTTATCACGCAATATGGATTGCATCTTATTGATAATACAGAAATTATAATAAAAGTATACTGGAAATTCATTTCACAACCAGCGGAATAAGTGGGCGGGATCCAGCGTGATGCCGGCGATTGCGCTGACCCGGCCGCCGGGGGCGTCCACCGGCTGGTAGCGGACGCGCACCCGGAATCGCAGCTGTTTCGGCCGGCGCGGGTCCTGCGTTGTCATAAACCGGTCCTGATTGACCACATAGACCAGTTCGCGGGCACTGGAATCGAAATACCAGTTGCCGGACTGCGGACGATCCGGATATTCGCCGGCATAGGTTGCCGGCGGCTTGTCCAGCCAGCGCACCGGGCTCTCGGCCTCCAGTTGCCGCGCCTCCTGCTCCCGGTTTTTTGAAATCAGCTCGGCCATGCGCAACTGCAGGCCGGTCTTGAAGATCTGCAGTTCCGATTCGAAACGGGCGTGTTCAGCCGCCTCCTGGTAAAAGGTCAGGCGCTCGAGAAAAATCCCCAGCAGCACCGTCAACACCACAGCCACCACGGACAATTCGAGCAGGGAGAGGCCGCGCTGCCGCCGGTTCATCCCTACTTCTTGCTCAGGGCGGCATTGCCGAGATCCCAGATCGGCAGGAACACGCCCAGAGCGAGGATCATGACCATCACCCCCAGCGACACGATCAGGATGGGCTCAATCTGGGCGCTGAGATTCTTGATCTCGTATTCGACTTCGCGCTGGTAGAGATCGGCGATTTCCGAAGTCATGTCATCCAGCGCCCCCGATTCCTCGCCGACGGCGATCATCTGCAGAACCACCGGCGTAAACACCCCGGAATCACGCGCAGTGCGCAAGATCGATTCGCCGCGCTCAACGCCCTCGCGCATGTGGTTGATGCGATCGGCGACAAACACGTTGTCGACGGTGTTGGCCACCATGGTCAGCGCATGGGTTATCGGCACACCGCTGCGGAACGACATCGAGAAGCTGCGTGCAAACCGCGCCAGTGTGGCTTTGAGCACAATCGGCCCGGCGATGGGGATGCGCAGTTTCATGCGATCCCATTGCATGCGACCGCGCGCGGTGCCGGTCCACCAGCGAAACGCAAATACCATGCCGATGCCTGCGGCCAGCAGAAAATACCAGTTGTCGATCATGAAATTCGAAAAGCCGATCAGCACCTTGGTCATCAGCGGCAGTTCGGTCTTGAAACCCTTGTAGACCCTGGCAAACGCCGGAATGACAAAGATGTTGATGACCACGATGGCCACGCCCATCGTTCCGATCACGAAACTCGGGTAGCGCAGCGCGGCCTTGATCTGTTCACGCATGAATTTTTCGAATTCGAGATGCTCGAACAGCTGCAAAAAAACTTCCTCCAGGCGGCCGGTCTGCTCGCCGACGCCGACCATCGAGGTATAGAACTGTGAAAACACATCCGGATGCCGCGCCAGCGAAACCGACAGCTCGCGGCCGGTGTCCAGGCTTTCACGGACATCACTAACCACGCCGGAGAACCGCTTGCTGTCTGTCGAATCCTCCAGCCCCTTCAGAGCGCCCATGATCGGCACGCCGGCCTTGAGCAGCGTGTACATCTGCCGGCTGTACAACAGCACTTCGGTGTGGGAGACCTTTTCCTTGCCGAAAAAGCGCTCAAACAGCGCGTTTTTTTCGCGCGGCGGCGCCGAGGGCTGGATTTCCAGCGGCACAATGCCGAGACCAGACAGCTGTCCCGCCACCGCCCCGCTGTCCGCGCCTTCCAGGATGCCTTGCACCGATTCACCCCGGTCATCGCGTCCCTTGTAGGCAAAAAATGGCATGCCTGATTACTCTTCGAGCTGACTGCTGATGCGCATCGCCTCGTTGGGCGATGTGCGGCCGGAGGCAACCAGTTCCGCGGCGTGATGGCGCAGCGTGTTGCGGCCGATCTGCTCGCGGGCGATTTTCATGAATGCGCGTATGTCATCCTGGTTGGCGGCCTCGACCACCGGCTTGGTCATTTCCAGCATCTCGTAGACGCCGGTGCGGCCGACAAAACCGGTGCCGTTGCAGTACGAGCAGCCGCGGCCATGCTTGTAGACATACTGGTCGACGCGATCGCCCAGTTCGCTGCGCAACCATTCGTGTTCGGAGGGCAAGGGCTGGTAATCCTCGCTGCAGCTGTCGCAGATCACCCGCAGCAGACGCTGCGCGATCACCAGTTGCAGCGACAGCGCGACCATGTAGCGCGGCGCGCCCATGTCGAGCAGGCGCACCGGCGTGCTGACGGCATCATTGGTATGCAGGGTCGAAAACACCATGTGGCCGGTCATCGACGCACGCAGGCCGGTCTCTACAGTCAGCTCGTCGCGCATCTCGCCGACCAGCACCACGTCCGGATCCTGACGCAGCGCCGAGCGCAGTATGCGATCAAAGGTCAGGTCAATTTTTTCGTTGACCTGGACCTGGTTGATGCCCGGCAGCCGGTATTCGACCGGATCTTCGACGGTGATGATCTTGCGTTCCGTGGTGTTGAGTTCATTGAGCGCGGCATACAGCGTGGTGGTTTTGCCGCTGCCGGTCGGCCCGGTCACCAGCACCATGCCGCTGGGACGATGAATCACCTCGCGCACCTTGTCGAGCATGTCCTGCGGCAGGCCGATGTTCTCCAGCCCGAGGATGCCGCTGCCCTGGTTAAGCAACCGCATCACCACGGATTCCCCATACTGGGTGGGCATCGTCGAAATCCGCACATCGACCGCGACATTGCGGATCTTGACGTTGAAACGGCCGTCCTGCGGCATGCGCTTTTCGGCAATGTCGAGGCCCGACATCAACTTCAGGCGCAGCACTACGGCCGGGGCAATCTTGCTGTCGGCCTCGGTCTGCAGATGAAGCACGCCATCGATGCGGAAACGGATCTGCAGGCGGCGCTCCTGCGGTTCGATATGGATGTCGGATGCCCGCGCCTGGGTGGCGTCCTCAAACACGGTCTGCAGCAGCTTGACGACGGGGGCCTCTTCCAGCCCCGGGGTCATCGCCAGCGCACCGAAATCAACAGCACTGGAATCACCCATCTCGGCCTGCAGCTCCTGCGCGAGTCCGGTGATCTCCTCGGTGCGGCGGTAGCTGCGGTCGATGGTGCGCAGCAGTTCAGTCTCGGTGACCACCGCCAGTTCAATATCGCGCTTGAGAATGCGTGCGATGTCGTCGTATGCCGCCAGATCCGTGGGATCGGCCATGCCGACCAGGTAAGCCTCGCCGCGATCTTCGAGCACCAGCGCGCGGTAGCGGCGCGCCTGGGTTTCCGGCAACCGCGCCACCGCGTCGCGCTTGATGCTGTAATGCTTCAGGTCGATGTAATCGGCGCCCAACTGGCGGGCCAGCGCCTTGGAAATCTGCTCTTCGGTAATGAAGCCGCGTTCGATAAACACACGGCCGAGACGGCGTCCGGTTTTTTTCTGCTCGTCGAGCGCGGCCTTCAGCTGTTCCTCGGTGAGCAGTTTCTGCTGCACCAGGATTTCGCCCAGCCGGATTTTTTCAGGACGGCCCATAGGGTTTTCGCTCAAAATGATGAAGGGTGAGCAATTGGGATGCCATGTGGCGCACCAAAACCCCGCATCCGCGCATATCGCGCATGTTATTGATATTTAAGGATATCCCCTTCCAGCCCCGGTGACAACCAAGGCGAAGGTTCAACAACACCGACGTATGATCGACATCGTACTCTACGAACCCGAGATCGCGCCGAACACCGGCAATGTGATTCGCCTCGCCGCCAACAGCGGCGCGCGCCTGCATCTGGTGCGCCCGCTCGGTTACACGCTGAACGATCGCACGCTGGCCCGCGCCGGGCTGGATTACCACGAGCACGCCAGTCTGCAGGTGCATGACGACTGGGCGGCGTGTGTGCGCGCACTCGGTCCGCGGCGGATGTACGCGGTGACCACACGCGGCACTGCCCGTTATGACACGGTGCGGTATAGCGAAAATGACGTGCTGGTCTTCGGCCCGGAAACACGCGGCCTGCCGGAACCTGTACTTGAAACTTTTCCGGCGGCGCAGCGGCTGCGCCTGCCGATGCGCGAACACAGCCGCAGCCTCAATCTGGCGAATGCCGTGGCGATCGTGGTTTACGAAGCGTGGCGCCAGAACGGATTTGCAGCCGGCGCTTAGAAAGGGAAAGGCGGTAAAGCGGCGAACCGCTTTACCGCCGCTGTTCGGGTTTGGCGTTGCGAGCCAGCAGCTCGCGCACCACGGCGGCGGCGCTCTGCGGCTGTTCGATCACACGGCAGACGGCATCGGTGATCGGCATGTCGACACCGTTCGCTTGCGCCCGGCGCTGCACCTCGGCGGCCGTGAATACGCCCTCGGCGACGTGACCGAGCGAAGCCTGGGTTTTTGCGACACCCGCGCCCTGAGCAATCGCCAAGCCGACGCGACGGTTGCGCGACAGATCGCCGGTGCAGGTGAGGATCAGGTCGCCCATTCCGGCGAGACCCATGAAAGTTTCAGCGCGCGCGCCGAGCGCGACGCCCAATCGTGTCATTTCTGCAAGACCGCGCGTGATCAGCGCCGCGCGCGCATTGAGCCCGAGACCGAGCCCGTCGCAGACGCCCGCGGCAATGGCAATGACGTTCTTGACCGCACCGCCTACTTCGGCGCCGACGACGTCGTCATGCGAATACACACGCAGCGCCGGACCATGCAGGGCACCGGCCATCGCCGCGGCAAAAACCGGATCGTCCGAGGCCAGCGTCAGCGCCGTCGGCAGGCCAGCGGCAACTTCCTGCGCAAAACTCGGACCGGACAACACGGCGCAATGCCCGCTGCCCATGGTCTCGGCATACACCTCGTGCGGCAGGCGTGCATCCGGCCGCTCGAAGCCCTTGCACAGCCAGATCACCGGCGTGTTGCAGCCGGCCGCACCGATCATCTGCAACACGGGGCGCAAACCGGCAACGGTCACGGCAACAATCAGCACATCGCGACCGCGGAGCGCGGCGCCGATGTCGGACTCCAGTGATAACGCCGGCGGCAGTGCATGACCGGGGAGATAGCGTTCGTTGCTGCGATGGCTGCGCATCGCCGCAATCTGCTGCGGGTCGCGCGCCCACAGGGTCACCGCATGCGCCGCGCTCAGATTGATCCCCAGCGCGGTGCCCCAGGCGCCGGCGCCGAGTATGGCGATGTTCATGATGCTGCAGCGACGCGCACTTCAGTCGCCCCAGACGTCGGCGGCACGCACGTATCCCGTTGCGCCGTCACGATGTCTGACCTGGATCCAGCCCCCGGCCGCGGGTTCGACCACGCCCAGCAGCACGTCGCGGCGGACTTCGGCGACTGACGGCGCATCATCGGCGGGTTTCTGGCGGATATTGACGGCTGCTGCGCGGACCAGCACGGTGCGCGCCGGATTCAACATCCTGGATTCTGCCCAGGCCAGCGTGCCGGTGGCATCGCGCACCTTGATCCAGCCCTCGACCTGCACCATGACTTCGAGCGGGTAGCCGTGATTGACGATATACAGTTTGCGCGCCTTGACCGAGGGCGCGTCATAGAGAATGACCGCGGATTCGCCCGCCGAGCGGAACTCTGCGGCGCCGGCCCGGCCGGCGCCCAGCGCAGACGCCAGCGCAACTGCAATCAGCAGAAGGCGCATGGCGCGGTCTTCAGTTGACGGCGCCGGCAGGCGCAGCCTGCGCCTGCTGCAACTGGCTCAGCCGTTCCTGGTAGGCGGCATCGAAGCTCATGTGCTGCAGCACCACCGGCGGAAAGCCGGCGCGCACCAGCAGGCTGGTCACGGTCTCGCGGGCATAAGGCAGCAAGGTGCTCGGGCACAACACGCCGAGCACGGCGTCGATTTCCGCCGGCGGCAGGTTGAGGATGCGGAAAATGCCGGCCTGCGCGACTTCCACCAGGAACACCGTCTTGTCCCCCACCTTGGCTGTCACTGTTACCGTCAGTACGGCTTCGTAGAGTCCCGACTGGTCGAGTACGACGGCGCCGTTGTGCACGCTGATCTCAATCTGGGGATTTTCCACCTGCAGAAAAATCTGCGGCGCGTTGGGAATCTCCAGCGACAGATCCTTCAAGTAAATCTTTTCAATGCTGAACTGGGGCTGCGGAGGTTGCGGCGATTCGCTCATTGTTGTTCCAGTCGGGGGTTTCAGGCGGCGAGCAGCGGATCCAGCCCGCCGGCGCGATCAAGGGCGGCCAGGTCGTCATAACCGCCGACGTGGGTATCGCCGATGTAGATTTGCGGAACGGTGCGGCGGCCGGTTTTTTCCATCATCTCCGCGCGCTGCACCGGGTCCTTGTCGATCAGTATTTTCTCAAACTCGGTGACACCCTTGCTGCGCAGGAGCCTCTCCGCCATCTGGCAGTACGGGCATACCTGGGTGGAATACATGCGGACCTTGGCCATGGTTAGCGCATCCTGACGGTT
This sequence comes from uncultured beta proteobacterium, assembly GCA_903933915.1. Taxonomy (GTDB): domain Bacteria; phylum Pseudomonadota; class Gammaproteobacteria; order Burkholderiales; family SG8-41. The sequence goes on from CAIZLW010000165.1 coordinate 9,864, forward strand.
ATTTTTTTTGCAGCGGCATTCCGGCCTGCCCCCAGGCAACGATACCGCCGCCCAGATTCACTGCCTCGGTGAATGCGTTGCTGCGCAGGATTTTGACCGCGGAACCCGAGCGGGCGCCGGTGCGACAGACCAGGATGACGGGTTTATCCCTGAACTTTTCCAGTTCTTTGATGCGCTCGGCGAGCTGCGCTTCCGGCACATGCTTCGCGCCGACAATATGCCCGGCCTCAAACTCGCCGATGTCGCGCACGTCGATCACCAATGCGTCCTTGCGGTTGATCAGCTGCACGGCAGCAAAGGCGGTGACTTCGCTGCCGGCGCGGAACGGCCGCATCAGCAGCGGCCACAGCAGCAACGCGCCGCTGGCCAGGGCGCCGCCGAACAACATCATGTTGTACGGGCTTTTTTGCAGATAAACGAAAAAGGATTCCATTGGTACTCGATTAGGGGTGAGTCTGAGCGCTGCGAGGGGCAGATTCTAGCAGAGGCCGCATCAGCGCCGGATGCGAGCGTGCCAGCCGCTCCAGATCAGCGCTAAATTCCGCGGGTTCGCGGTAGGCACGGCGCGCCCTTTGCAGTTGCTCCCGGGCTTCCAGCGGCCGCCCGGCCAGCGCCAGCAGCAGCGCCTGCCGGTACACCAGCCGGGGCTGCGGCGAAAAACGCAGCGCGCGGGTGTTGAGAAAAAGTTGCTGCTGGTGTCCCGTCTCATCAAGGCCCAGGGCCAGCGCGGTGGAGAGCTCCACGTACGGCATCAGCAGCGGATTGCGGTGCAAATCGGTCATCAGCCCCCCAAGGTTGGCGGGCGGCAACTCCTGCGCACGCGGGTGGAATATGCGCTCGAAGGTGCGATAGTCAGTCCACTGCACCGCCAGATTGAAGGCCCCGGCCAGCAATACCGTGAAAACCAGCAGGCGGACCTTGCGCAAGCCGAACGCCGGCGTGTCGGCCGCGCCGAGCAGCAATGCGGCAATACTCAGAAAATAGGCGTACCAGAGCGGGTATTCGAGCAGGCTGTGGATGGCGATGACGCCGATCAATGCCAGCAGCCACCACAGTTGGGTATTGCGCGGGGCACGCAAGGCATGACCGGCCCAGGCCAGCATCGGCACCACCAGCAGGGCGCCACCGACCAGTCCGGTCTCGGCCAGAAGCTGCAGCACGATGTTGTGGCTGTTCTGATACAAACGGAACAGGTTGTCGGCATCCATCGCAGTGACATGATCAAAATAAGCCGCGGCGAAGGCCCCCCAGCCGACGCCCTGCAAGGGATGCGCCAGCAGCATCGCCCACGCCGCGCCCCACAGGCTGAAACGGTCGGCCACGCTGCCAGGACTGGTAAACAGGCGCTCCAGCGCCGTCACGGCTTCGCGTTGCGGCGGCCGGATCCAGCCGGCCTGGACCACCCACTGCATCAGGAAATAGCTGGCGACGAACCCGCCCACAACCATGAAGATCCGTTTGCTGGCGCGGTCGCCGGCGATCCTCCGCAACCACGCAGCCAGAACAAACGCGGCCAGCAGATACAGCCACACACTGCGCGACCCCGACACGCCGAGCACGAACAGCAACGGCAACGCGCAGAGACCGGCCGCCAGCGCAGCGCGGGCACTCCGCCCGGACAGGTACGCCAGACTGAGCAGCCCCAGCGTCGCATGACTGGCAAAGTGGTTGGCCTGCGCCAGATTGCCGAAAAGTGCGACGCCGGTGGGCTGCGCGATCAACACATTCAGCGGCGTCTTCAATTCGAAAAACTGGATGACACCGGCCAGCGCACTCAGCAGCGCGCCGACGGCAAGACTGGACGCGACAACCATGCACAGCTTTTCAGCCCCGCAGGTCATCACCAGCGCCCGGCCGGCCATGATCAACAAAGCCGCCCAACCCAAGTACAACGCACCCGCCAGCGCCTGCCCGAAATACGGTGACCAGCCGAAAAAACCATGCGCCATGAACAAGACCGCCAGCGCCAATGGCGACAAAACCACCCATGGCACTTCTGCGCGTCCCTCCAGGCGGTGATCGAGCAAGACGACCAGTACGCCCAAACCGAGCGCAAAAGCCAGCCACTCGGAATAAAACGAAGTCAGCGGGTAGAGGTGGTACGGCTGCAGAAACGGCAGCGTGCACAACAATGCCGTGCATAACAGGCTGAAGCGTGCGGGCAGCAGGGAAAAGCGCGAAATCATGGATGCCGCCGGGGGTGAGTTACCACGGCGCTCAAAGACAAAACAGCGCGCTCAGTCGTCCGCGCCGCAGAACACTTCACGCATCATGCCGATCAGCGTCAGCATGCGTTCGTCGCCGATACGGTAAAAAACCTTGTTGGCGTCCTTGCGGGTGCGCAGTACGTTTTTTTCGCGCAGGATCGCGAGATGCTGCGAAATATTGCTCTGCGAAGTACCGACGCAATCGACGATTTCCTGCACGCTCAATTCCTGGTCGCCGAGGATGCACAGGATTTTCAGCCGCAACGGATGCGCCATGGCCTTCAGCGCGCGCGACGCCATGTCGATATGCTCCTGCTTTTTCAGCAATTGTTCGCGCAATGCGACAGCATTGTTCATGACGGCCCCTGACGCACGCAGCCCGGTTGAAATGGATTAGAATTATACTTTATCAGAACATGCCGAATAATTCAGTAAAATCATGAAGATAACACCCGCATTGCTGATCGTCCTCGACGGCTTCGGACACCGCGAAGCCTGCGATGACAACGCCATCTGCCAGGCGCGCAAACCGCACTGGAACGTGCTGTGGAAAACCTGCCCGCACACCATCATCGACGCCTCCGAAAAATGGGTCGGTCTACCGGCGCTGCAGATGGGCAACTCCGAAGTCGGCCACATGAACATCGGCGCCGGCCGCGTCGTGTATCAGGATTACACCAAGATCGAACACGCGATCGAAACCGGTGAATTCGCGACCAATCCCGTAATCGGCACACTGATCAAGACTGCCGCCAACGGCGCGCTGCATGTGCTGGGCCTGCTCTCACCCGGCGGCGTGCACAGTCACGAATCGCAGATTCACGCCTTGCTCGACCTCGCCGCCAAAGGCGGCGCGAAAAAGATTTACGTTCACGCCTTCCTCGACGGCCGCGACACGCCGCCACAAAGCGCGGAAGCCTCGCTGAAGGCGCTCGAACAAAAATGCCGGGCGCTGGGCAACGCGCAAATCGCCTCGATCTGCGGCCGTTATTTCGCAATGGACCGTGACCAGCGCTGGGAACGCGTGCAGACCGCCTATGACCTGATCACCGATGGCGAAAGCGCCTACACCGCGACCGATGCCCTGGCCGGCTTGCGCGCCGCCTACGCGCGCAACGAAACCGATGAATTCGTCAAAGCCACCGCGATCGTGCCGGCGGGCGCGCAACCGGTACGGATGAACGACGGCGATGCGGTGATATTCATGAATTTCCGCTCGGATCGCGCCCGACAGCTCACTACCGCGCTGACCGACGCCGGTTTTTCCGGATTCCCCCGCAACCGTACGCCCAAGCCGGGGTATTACTGCACGCTGACCAGCTACGGCGAAGATTTCGCACATATCCCCGCGGCCTTCGGCCCGCAGCAGATCCGCGACGGCTTTGGCGAATATCTCGCCAAGCAGGGGCTGAAACAGCTGCGCATCGCCGAGACCGAAAAATACGCGCACGTCACCTACTTTTTCAACGGTGGCGTCGAAACTCCCTACGCCGGCGAAGACCGCATCATGGTGCCGTCGCCCAAGGTCGCCACCTACGACCTGCAGCCGGAAATGAGCGCGCGCGAAGTCACCGACAAGCTGGTGATGGCAATCCTGTCCCGCAAATACGACGCGGTGGTCTGCAATTTCGCCAACGGCGACATGGTCGGCCATACCGGTAATCTCGCAGCGGCCACACAGGCGATTGAAGTGCTCGACGAATGCATCGGCCGCGCGGTCGAAGCGATGCGTGAAATCGGTGGCGAAGTGCTGATCACCGCTGATCACGGCAATGCCGAAACCATGCACGACGAAGCATCGCAGCAGCCGCACACCGCGCACACGCTGAACCTGGTGCCGCTGCTCTACATCGGTCGCAAGGCGCGCATCGCCGATGGCGGCGCGTTGCAGGATGTCGCGCCGACGCTGCTGGCCATGATGGGCCTGCCCAAGCCGCCGGCGATGACCGGACGTTCGCTGCTCGAGTTTGCGTGATCCGCCACGCACCCTTACTTCTTGCGCTGGTGCTGGTGCAGGCGCTGGCGCCGGCCATCGCCGGCGCTGCTGCCACCACGGCAACCCAGGCGCAGGATGAACTTCAGGAATTGCGCGGCCGCATCTCCGCGCTGCAAAAAAAACTCACCGCCGCCGAAGAAAGCAAAAGTGAAGCCTCCGACGCACTGCGAGAATCGGAACAGGCAATTTCGGAAGCCAACCGTGAACTGCGCGAACTGAACCGGCAGGCGCGTGACTCCGGCGCCAAACTCGGCTCGCTGCGCAAAACCGCGCAGGACACCAAAACGCGCATGCAGTCCCAGCAGGAAATGCTCGGACGCATGTTGCGCCGGCAATACCTGCAGGGCGAACCCGATGCGCTGCGCCTGGTGCTGGCGCGCGAAAACCCCAACGACATGACGCGCCAGCTGCATTACCTCGCCTACGTCGCCCGCGCCCGCGCGCGGCTGGTCGACGGGCTGCGCAGCAACCTGACCGAAATTGACCGGCTGACCCGCGAGATCGCCGAGGAAGCCGAGGCCATCACCCGCATCGCCAAAGAACAGGCGACGCAGAAAAAACGGCTGGAACGCGAAAAACGCGCCCGCACCGAGGTGCTGACCAAGGTGTCGCGCGACGTGCGCGCCCAGCAGCAGCAGATCCGGGTGATGCAGAACAATGAAAACCGCCTGACCCGGCTGATCGACCAGTTGTCGAAACTGGTGCAGCAGCCGCAGCGGCCACAAAGACCCGCAGCCGGCGGCAAACCCCGGCCGCGCAACGACACCGTGCCCGCCGACAGCGGCGGCGGCGCCTTCGCCGCCATGCGTGGAACACTGGCCCTGCCGGTGCGTGGGGAACTTGGAGGCCGGTTTGGCAGTCAACGTTCAGACGGCGGCATTACCTGGAAAGGCGTTTTTATTGCCGCCAGGTCCGGAGATGACGTCAAAGCCGTGGCCAGCGGCCGTGTGGTGTATGCCGACTGGCTGCGCGGCTTCGGCAACCTGCTGATCATTGACCACGGCGACAATTACATGACGCTGTATGCGAATGCGGAAGCCCTGCTCAAGCAGGTGGGCGACACCATCCGCGGCGGCGACACCATTGCCACCGTGGGCAACAGCGGCGGCAACGCGGAATCGGGGCTATACTTTGAAATGCGTCATGCAGGTAAACCATTCGACCCGCTCACCTGGGTCAAATTACGTTAGCAGTGCCATCAGCCGCAACCGCGGCAGGAGTTGAAATGCGCAGCAAAATCAAACAGATAGGCCTGGTCGTCGGCGGCGTCGTTATTGGCGTCGCGATCAGCCTCAATTATTCCGCCATCGCCCAGCGCGGCGCGGCCGGTCCATTGCCCATTGAAGAGCTGCGTGCGTTTACCGAAGTCTTCGGCCGGGTGAAAAGCGATTATGTCGAGCCTGTCGAGGACAAAAAACTGATCACCGAAGCCATCAACGGCATGCTCACCGGCCTCGATCCGCATTCGGCGTACCTCGACCAGGAAGCTTTCAAGGAAATGCAGGTCGGCACTCAGGGCGAGTTCGGCGGCCTCGGTATTGAAGTCGGCATGGAAGACGGTTTTGTGCGCGTGGTTTCCCCGATCGACGACTCCCCGGCGTCGCGTGCCGGACTGAAAGCCGGCGACCTGATCGTCAAACTCGACGACACCTCGGTCAAAGGCATGACACTGAACGATGCCGTCAAACGCATGCGTGGCAAGCCCAACACACCGATCGTGCTGACCATCGTGCGCAAGGGCGAGACCAAACCGCTCGTGGTCACGCTGACCCGTGCGGTGATCAAGATCCAGAGCGTCAAATCGAAACTGCTGGAGCCGGGTTACGCCTATGTCCGCGTCTCGCAGTTCCAGGAACACACCGGCGACACGATGGCGCGTGCGATCGAACGCATGTTCAAGGAGAACACGGGTCCGATGAAAGGCCTGATCCTCGACCTGCGTAACGATCCGGGCGGCCTGCTCAACGGCGCAGTCGCGGTGTCGGCAGCGTTCCTGCCGAAGGACGCGCTGGTGGTCTACACCGACGGCCGCGCCGAAGACGCGAAAATGAAACTGAATGCGACGCCGGAACATTACCTGCGCGGCCGCAGCAAGGAAGATTTCCTCAAGCGTCTGCCGGCCGAAGCCAAGACCGTGCCGATGGTGGTGCTGGTCAACGGCGGCTCGGCGTCGGCGTCCGAAATTGTTGCCGGCGCGCTGCAGGACCACGACCGCGCGGTGGTCATGGGCCAGCAAACCTTCGGCAAGGGATCGGTACAGACCATCCTGCCGCTGGGCAACAACACTGCAATCAAGCTGACCACGGCGCGTTATTACACGCCGAAAGGCCGCTCGATCCAGGCCAAGGGCATCACGCCGGACATCCCGCTCGATGACGGCGCCAACGACCGCGGCACGCTCAAGCTGCGCGAGGCCGATCTGACCAAGCACCTCGGCGAAGCCGGAGCCGCGGAAAAACCCGAAGACAAGGCCGATGCGGCCGCCCGCGCCGCGCAGAAATACAAATTCACCCCGGCTGCGCGACCCAAAGAGCCGGAAGAGAAGGATCTGGAAAAACTAAGAGAGAAGGAACGGGCCTTGCGCGAAGCCGGTGAAATCGTGTCACCGAACGACTACGAACTCAATCAGGCGATTGCATTCCTGAAAAGCCGCGGCATCGCAAAACCCAACTGATCAATGCTTGCGCGGCACAACGCCCGGCACTGCCGGGCGTTGTTGTTTGAGCCGCGTGCAAACACGGAACTAGCGCCATGGATGACGAACAACTGCTGCGCTACAGCCGGCACATCCTGCTGCCGGAAATCGGCATCGAAGGCCAGCAGCGCCTGCTTGACGCGCATGTGCTGATGATCGGCGCCGGCGGACTCGGTTCGCCGGCGGCGCTGTATCTCGCCTCGGCCGGCATCGGCACGCTGACCATATGTGACGGTGACGTCGTCGATCTGACCAACCTGCAGCGCCAGATCGTTCATCGCGAAGCCGCCGTAGGCCAGCCCAAGGTCGCATCAGCGCGCGACACGCTGCTCGCGATCAATCCCCGCGTGAACATCAACGCCGTGCAGGAACGCGTCGCCGGCGACCGTCTGGCGCAACTGGTTGCGGCGGCTGACATCGTGCTCGACGGCAGCGACAACTTCGCGACGCGGCATGCGGTCAACCGCGCCTGTGTCGCCGCGCGCAAGCCACTGGTGTCCGGCGCCGGAATCCGCTTCGACGGCCAGCTCGCGGTGTTCGATCTGCGCAGCGCGCAGTCGCCCTGCTACGCCTGCCTGTTTCCGGAATCCGCTGAAACCGAGGAAATGCGCTGCGCGGTGATGGGTGTCTTCGCACCGCTGGTGGGCATCATCGGCGCGATGCAGGCCGCGGAAACGCTGAAAATCCTCTGCGGCGCCGGCGAATCGCTGAACGGCCGTTTGCTGCTGCTTGATGCACTGAGCATGGATGTGCGGACCGTGAAGCTGCAGCGCGATCCCGGCTGCGCGGTGTGCGCCGGGCGCTGAGCGCCGGACACACGGCCGATCAGGTCATATCCAGCGAGTCGGTCGCAGCCGGCCCCGGACCGGCAATCAGCGTATCGCGCGGCGGCGGCGGCGTGTCACGCGGCGGGATCGTGCTCAAGCCGCTGATCAGCGCATCGAGTTCGTGCGCGACGCGTTCCATGTCGGGCGGATTGCGGCCGAGCATCTGCAGCAGCAGCCGCGACGGAAAATCCGCCAGCGTCTCGGGATGGTTGGAACGGATGCGCGATGCGGTTTCCAGCGTCGGCCGCACATGAGTGAATTTGAATCCGGCTTTCATGTTCTCGACGGAATCGACCACCGCGAGCTGTGACCGGGCCACGCCGATCATCAGTTGTGCCAGGTGCTGGGTCGTAATCTGGGTCATGGCTGGGTCTCCGGTAGCAATGAAGGCTGTTAAAGCGATGAAAGTCTAGGCAATAACACCGGCGGTCAGCTGCTTCCACTGCTGCTGCCAGAATTCAGCGGGATCGCGTCGAAAGCCGCTTTTGGCATACTGATGCCAGCGTCCGGCGACGAAACTCATCAATGCATTAGCCTCGGCCGCAGGTTCGACATCGGCGGCGATTTCGCCTCGCGTCGCCGCAAACCGCAGCGACTGTTTCAGCGCAGCCTCAAGCCGGTCATGAATCTGGTTGATGCGCGTCTGCAGCGCATTGTCTTCTGTGACCAGCGCATCGCCGATCAGCACGCGGGTCATGCCGCGATTTTTTTGTGCAAAGCCGAGCAACATGCCGATGATGGCCTCGGCCTGGCGCAGTCCGCTCTGCTCATCGCTGGTGATCTTGTTGATCAGTGTGAACAGGGTGCTCTCGACAAAGTCGATCAGTCCGGCAAACATGTCGGCTTTGCCCTTGAAGTGCCGGTACAGCGCGGCCTCCGAGACGCCGATGCGTGCGGCCAGCGCCGCGGTGGTGATGCGTTCGGCCGAGGGGCCCTCAAGCATCTGGGCGAGGGTTTGCAGGATCTGGGTCTTGCGTTCTCCGCTGCGTGCCATGCCGTCCTCAGTACAGTGATGCTGCGTGAATGGAAAGATCGGTAATTCCGGAAATTCGCCTGTCGACATAACCGGGTGCGCGCTCCGCCTGCGACACCCACACGGTCTTCATCCCCAGCCGTTTCGCGGTACGCAGGTTTTCCAGCGAGTCTTCGACCATGATACAGCGCCGCGGCCGCAGATGATGTGCGCGGCACAATCGCAGGAAACCGTAGGCATCGGGCTTGGGCCGGAAGCGCACGGTTTCGATCGAAAACACCGCTTCAAACAGGTCACCGATGCCGAGCAGGCGCAGCACCGCTTGTGCATAGTGCACCGGCGCGTTGGAAAACAGGTATTTGCGTCCGCGCAGGCGCTGCAGCATATGGCGCAGCCGCGGTTCGCGCAGCACCATGCGCGACAGATCCGGAAACTGGTGGGTATGCCACAGAAAATGCGCCGGATCGGTGCCGTGATGCTTGATCAGTCCGAGCAGCGTCGCGCCATAACGTTGCCAGTAGCGGCGGCGCAGCGCGCCGGCCGCGGCTTCGTCGAGATGCAGATGCTGCTGCAGGTAGGCCGTCATCGCGCGGTTGATGTGCGGAAAGATGTGCGGCGTGGCATTGTGCAGCGTGTTGTCGAGGTCAAAGATCCACGCGACATTGCCGGTCATGACACGTGCATCAATCCGTCAACGGCGCTTGATCAATGTACCCACACCTTCATCGGTGAGGATCTCGAGCAGCAACGCGTGTTCGACGCGGCCGTCAATGATGTGGCAGGTGTTGACGCCGTTTTTGACCGCCTCCAGCGCCGAGCCGATCTTCGGCAGCATGCCGCCGTGGATGGTGCCGTCGGCGAACAGCTCATCGACCTTGCGCGCGGTCAACCCGGTCAGCAGATTGCCGTCCTTGTCGAGCACGCCGGCGGTGTTGGTGAGCACGATCAGTTTTTCGGCCTTGAGGATTTCCGCAACCTTGCCGGCGACCAGATCGGCGTTGATGTTGTACGACTCGCCGTTGGCGCCGACGCCGACCGGTGCGATCACCGGAATGAAGTCCTGGGTGTGCAGCAGGTTGACGATCGCCGGGTCGATGCTTTCGACTTCGCCGACCTGGCCGATGTCGACCATTTCGTCGCTGCCGGGCGCGCTGCGCACCATCATCTTGCGCGCACGGATGAGGCCCCCGTCCTTGCCGGTGAGGCCGACCGCCTTGCCGCCGCAACGGTTGATCAGGTTGACGATGTCCTTGTTGACCTGGCCGCCGAGCACCATCTCGACCACATCCATGGTCTCGGCGTCGGTGACGCGCATGCCCTGGATAAACTCGCCTTTTTTGCCGACGCGTTTCAGCAGGTCGTCGATCTGCGGTCCGCCGCCGTGCACGATCACCGGATTCATACCGACCACTTTCAACAGCACTACGTCGCGCGCAAAACCTTCCTTCAGCGCGGGATCGGTCATCGCATTGCCGCCGTATTTGACGACAATGGTCTTGCCGTGAAAACGCTGGATATAAGGCAATGCTTCAGCGAGGGTCTTGGCTTTGCTGGCGGCGGAGATGGCGGAAAGTGGCATGGCGCGGGATCGAACGGGTCCGATGAATGGAATGTGAGGGTTCACTCATTCTACCTGAGCCGAAAAAGGGCGACAGGTCTTTCGACCTGCCGCCCTGCGACGGGCGCCGCGGGTTGGCGCCGGAGGGTGCCGCGGCCTGATTCGCTGTTTGCTGCGGTTTAGTTAATGGTCAGACGCTTGCTGCTGGCCGCCGCCTTTTTCGGCAACGTCAGCTCGAGCACGCCGTCGGCGTATCGGGCAATGGCTTTTTCCTGATCCACCGCCTGGCCCAGCGCAAACGCCCGGTAAACCTTACCGTAGTGGCGTTCGGCGCGCAGCATACGTTCGCCATCTTTCACTTCGCGTTCGTTGCGGGTTTCCGCGCTGATCGCAACCTGCTCGTTATCGATGTTGACGTGGATCTCGTCTTTTTTGACACCGGGAATTTCGGCGTGGACCGTGTAGGCATTTTCGTCTTCACGCACATCGATGCGGATCGCCTGCGCTGCCTGCGGCGTGCCTTCGAATGCCACCGGCCGCACGAAAAAACCGCGCAGCAGTTCATCGATCGAATCGTCAAACGGATTGAAGCGGGTTACATTCACCATGATGATCTCCTTGAATAAGTTGGGCGTCTGCCGCCCTGCAAGGAATATGGGTAGCGCAACCGGCATTTCAAGGGCATCCGGCGATCGACCGCCGCGCAGCGCCCGAATAAATTTATAAATACTTGTTTTTAAAGGATTTTATTTGACGCCGGGTAGCACATCCCCGATAGAGCCTGCCGCCATCGAGCGCGAACGCGGCTATCTGCTGCGTTACGCGCTGCTGCAATTGCGCAATCCGGCGCAGGCCGAGGACGCGGTGCAGGAAACGCTGCTCGCCGCGCTTGAAGGCCGCGACCGTTTCTCCGGACGTTCGTCGCTGCGCACCTGGCTCACCGGCATCCTCAAACACAAAATCATCGACCATCTGCGGCGCAGCGGACGCGAACGGCCGCTCAACAGTGCCGACGATGATCGTTCCGAAGCTGATATCGTCGACACGCTGTTCGCCGATGACGGCCACTGGCGCGAGTTCCCCGCCGACTGGGGCAGTCCCGCAAAAGCCCTGGAAAACAGCCGCTTCTGGTCAGCTTTCGAACTGTGCCTGCAGCGTCTGCCGGCGCGCACCGCGCAGGCGTTCACGATGCGCGAAGTGATGGAAATGACCACCGACGACATCTGTCAGGAACTGGGCATTACCTCGACCAACTGCTGGGTGATGCTGCATCGCGCGCGATTGACCTTGCGCGAGTGTCTTGAACTGACCTGGTTTGACGGACAACCCTCATGATTCCTTCCTGCAAACAGACTTCACTGCTGCTGTCCCAGGCGCAGGACCGTCCGCTCGGCCTCAGCGACCGGCTGCGGCTGCGCGTGCATCTGGCGATATGCGAACGCTGCCGGCGGGTCAGCGCGCATTTCGATTTCCTGCGCACCGCCATACAACGCTATCGCGACGGCGATTGAGGCGCGCGCGGGAACTCCGCCGGCGCGAACGGGTCACTCCTGAGACCGGGCTGCACGGCCCCTTAGCTATAATCCGACCTTTCTCCGCGAATGGAACGTTCAGTGTCCCGCTTATTCTCCCGTCTGCTCTACGCCTTTGCTGGCTGCTGTATCGCCCTGTCTGCCAACGCCCAACTCCCGCCGCCCACGGCGCCCGCCGTCGAAGCCCGCGCCTGGCTGCTGCTTGACTTCAACAGCGGGCAGGTCCTTGCCAGTCATAACGCCAGCGAGCGCTTCGAACCGGCCTCGCTGACCAAACTGATGACGGCGTACCTGACGTTCGGCGCGCTGAAGCAGAAATCGCTGAAACCCGACCAGGTAATTCCGGTTTCGACCCGCGCGTGGAAATCCGAGGGCTCGCGCATGTTCATCGAGCCGAATAAACCAGTGATCGTCGAAGACTTGCTGCGCGGCATGATCGTCCAGTCGGGCAACGACGCCAGTGTCGCGCTCGCAGAAGCCATCGGCGGCAGCGAAGAAGTGTTTGCGCAGATGATGAATCGCGAGGCCAAACGCCTCGGGCTCGCCAACACCAGCTTCACCAACGCCACCGGCTTGCCCAACCCGCAGCTGTATTCATCGGCGCAGGACCTGTCGCAGCTGGTGGTAGCGCTGATCCGCGATTTTCCCGAACACTACGCGCTGTATTCGCAAAAGGAATTCCGCTACAACAACATCACCCAGGCCAACCGCAACCGCCTGCTCTGGCTGGATCCCACGGTCGATGGCGTCAAGACCGGCTTCACCGAAAACGCCGGTTATTGCCTGATCACCTCGGCG
>CAIZLW010000166.1 GCA_903933915.1 uncultured beta proteobacterium
GTCTAACCAGATCGAAACGAAGCTCGGTTACGTCGGTGAGCCGGAACTGATCCACCGGGATAACCTGGTACTGCTGTAAGCGGTCGGAGCGCGACCCGTCAGGCCTTACGGCTTCGGTCCGGCACGCAGGGCACTCACGATCTTTTCGGCAGAGCCGATCATGAATTTTCCGTCGCAGAAATATTCACGGTAGAGCGTATTGTGATGGGCAAGCGTTTCTTTGAACTCTACCGGCCGCCACTGCGGATTGCGCGCACGGACCCAAGTCTTGTCGTTGCGCCCGATGGCATAGTATTTCTGCTCGCGCGACTCGCAGCGAATGCCCTCGAAAGAAACGTTCGTCGAACCACCGGAAGTCTTGATGACCATCGTGTAGCGCACGACGCCGTCGTCGCCGGTTGAAACCGACTTGCTGTCGACAAAATAGAGATGCGTGGTGGTCGCGTTGACATTCAGGGGGATCAGACTCTCGCCCGAAGGATAGGCCGGCAGCTGGGCCTGCATTTCCGACCAAGGGGTTATTTCCCGGTCGAAGGTGTAGTCCCAGCCATCCCACTGCTTTTGCGCCAGGGCTGCCGTGCAAAATAACGCAAAGACCGCGCCCGGCAACCACCGTGTGAATAAACTTTGCATGCCGTTCATTCTACCCTTGAGACGGCCCTGACCACGATCCTGCAACAGCCACCCTCACGCCCATCAGGCGAAATCGGCCATCAGCGATGCGCGCATGGGGTCAGAGACCTGCGCCACAGTCGCCGAATAATTGGGATGGTCAACGCCCATCGCCAGAATCGCGCCGCCACGCAAAGCAGAGACCATGGGCGCGGCCAGCTCAAAACGCAGAAAATGCACTGACGAGGTTTTCTGTTCATTTTCACGCTCCAGATCCTCATCGGCAATCGCAAAAACACGGTCGCAGCCGGTCACCTGCACCCAGACCTTGTCTTCGACTCCGATCAACTGTGACAGCTTGCTGCGCCGCTCGATCTCATCGGGATATTCGATCATCATCGTCGCCTTCCAGTTGCTGCCGTCCGGCACCAGCGGGTTGTAAGCGCCGAGTTCGTCGAGAATGCCCTCTTCCTCGAATATCTTTTCCACTCGCAACATCTCCTGCACCTGGTAGCGGATGGTCAGCTCGTCTTCAAAAATCAGCGTGATGTTGGCGCCCAGCGGCTGCGTGCGATCCTTTTTGTGCGCGATGACTTTTGCGCGAAAATCGGGCCGCGACTTGGCATAAACTTCGAGCGGCATCAGGGTTTCGGGGGAAATTTTCGACATGGTCGCTCTCACAGTCCGTAAGCAATGCGAATCAGGGTAATGGGATGTTGTTTCTCCGCGCTACCGCCCGCGCCACCTTCGCCGATGCCCTGCTGGATATGGCGTCCAGCAATCGCGCAGTCGGAGCTGATGTAATCGGGCTCGGCGTCGCCCATCAGGCGGAACACCGGGCGGCCGATTTTCATCGATTGTTCAAAGTACTCGCTTTTTACGCCCCAGGTGCCGTCGTGCCCGGCGCAGCGCTCGACGGTCGTGACCTTGGTCTCCGGCACCATCTCCAGCAGTTCGCGGGTCTTCTGACCCATGTTCTGCACGCGCAGATGGCAGGGAATGTGATACGACACCTTGCCCAGCGGTTTTTTGAACTCTTTCTTCAGCAGACCGTCCTTGTGGCGCAGCACCAGATATTCAAACGGATCGTACATGGCTGCAGCCACGGCTTTGACATCGGCGTCATCCGGGAACATCAGCGGCAGTTCCTGCTTGAACATCAGCGTACACGACGGTACCGCGCTGAGTATCGCGTAGCCCTCCCCCGCCAATTTTGCCAGCACCGGAATATTGAGTTCCTTGTTGCGCTGGACCGCCTCCAGATCACCGAGTTCGAGTTTGGGCATGCCACAGCAGGCCTCCTTCTCGACGACGACCGACGGAACTTCGTTATGGGCAAGGATCTTCAGCAAATCATGGCCGATGCCGGGCTCGTTGTAGTTCACATAACAGGTCGAGAAAATTGCGACCTTGCCCGGCGTCTGCTGGCCGTCCCTGACCGGAAATGAAGCGTCGGGTTTTGCGGTCGAACGGAATTTCGCGCTGTCATACTCGGGCAGCATGCGGTCCTGATGGATTCCCAGAACGCTGTCCATGACCTTGCGCACCGGCGCGTTCTTGTTGGCGGCATTTACGATCTGCACCACCACTGGAATCGACGCCAGCTTGCCCAGCGCATCCGTGCTTGAAAGCAATTTGTCGCGAAAGCTTGTGCCGCCCTTGCGAAACTTCACCGCCTTGGCGCGCAGCATCAGGTGGGGGAAGTCCAGATTCCATTCGTGCGGCGGCACATACGGACATTTGGTCATGTAACACATGTCGCACAGGTAGCAGCGGTCGATGACTTCCCAGTAGTCCTTCTTGGGAATGCCGTCGACTTCCAGCGTCGGGCTCTCGTCGACCAAATCGAATAGCTTGGGAAATGCCGTGCACAGGTTCACGCAACGACGGCAGCCATGGCAGATATCGAAAACACGCTCGAGCTCTTGGTTCAGTTTGTCTTCGTTGTAGAAATCCCCGGATTTCCAACCCAGCGGATGCCGGGTCGGGGCCTCTAGACTACCTTCGCGTGCGGTCATGGTCGGATGTCATGCTCAATGAGAAGTGCTGAAAAGAAAGAGGCGCCGATGCGCCCCTTTCTCCGCTTGATCCTGAAAACGGATCAGTCTGCCAATGCGTCCAGGGCTTTCTGGAAGCGATTGGCATGCGAACGCTCGGCCTTCGCCAGAGTTTCGAACCAGTCAGCGATTTCGCCGAAACCTTCGTCGCGCGCGGTTTTCGCCATGCCCGGGTACATATCGGTGTACTCGTGGGTCTCGCCGGCAATCGACGCCTTCAGGTTGTCGCGGGTGCGGCCGATCGGCAGATCGGTAGCGGGGTCGCCACAGGCTTCCATGTATTCAAGGTGGCCGTGTGCGTGACCGGTTTCGCCTTCAGCGGTGGAACGGAAAACAGCAGCCACATCGTTCTGGCCTTCCACGTCGGCTTTGGCTGCGAAGTACAGGTAACGACGGTTGGCTTGTGATTCGCCGGCAAACGCGGCTTTCAGATTGCCATGAGTCTTCGAATTCTTGAGTTGCATAGAAACTCCTTTAAAAACAATAGGTTACTTAAATTCTTCGCACGGAATTCCGTGTTTAGGAACAACCTGGCACACAGATATTTAGACTAAATCTAATCTGTAAATGAAGTGTAAATCGAACACCGGATACGAGTCAATATTAAAGCCGGGAAATTTGCCGCAGCGACGCTGTGCTCAGTGGCCGAGACTGGCTTCGATGTCCGCGAAAGTGCGGGCCACCGTCTCTGTAGTGATGGCCACGCCCAGCAGGCGCGCAATCTGCGTCGCCGAAAACATGCCGCGAACGCGCTGCCGCCCTTTCGCATCCTGATCGACCACCAGCGTGTGCTGGCGACCGGCCGCTTTCAGCGTGGCGACGATATGCCCGACGGTTGCCGCCTGGACTTCACGGATATCCAGCGCTTCCAGCGCCGCACGCGGCGTCATGATGTCGCGAACCTGGACATCGCTGCGGTGAACCCCCTGCTGCACGGCGGTCTGGACCGGTTTTTCACCGAGTACATCGTTGGCGGTGAGGATGCCATGCACGCGACGATCGGCGTCAACCACCAGCAGCAGACGCACCCCGCGCTGGATCATGCGACGATGGGCTTCGTCCACCGTATCTCCGGGCAGGATGATCACCGCAGTGACTTTGGTGAGATCGGTCATCACATCAACCGCAGGACTGTCGATACGCACGCGTTCCAGAACCGCCTGCGTCGGCTGCGCGTAGCCGCTGTCGGCCTGCAATGCGATGGGTTTTATTGCCGGGTAGTCGCGTGCCATGTCCGCCCCCCCCTGTCGTTGCTGTTGAACCAGGAACCGCTGTACTACCAGTCTTGTCGCGCACCGACCTGGACGATGAACTAAACACCGACCAGAGGTGCGCGCTGACGTTTGCGCTGATCCTGCCGTTTGACCAGAAACCGGGACAACTCGTTCAGCGCCTGCTCATAAACAGCACGTTTAAACTCGATGACATCCTGCGTCGGCGCCCAGTAATCGTGCCAGCGCCAGGCGTCGAACTCCGGCTTTTCGGAAGCGCGCAGACACACGTCGCAATCACGACCAACCAGCCGCAGCAGAAACCAGATCTGCTTCTGCCCCCGGTAATTGCCGCGCCACTCCCGCCGCAGCCAACGCTCCGGCACTTCGTAGCGCAGCCAGTCCCGCGTGCGCCCGAGCACTTCCACGTGCTCAGGTTTCA
Organism: uncultured beta proteobacterium; assembly: GCA_903933915.1. GTDB lineage: Bacteria > Pseudomonadota > Gammaproteobacteria > Burkholderiales > SG8-41. The sequence continues at coordinate 4,323 of CAIZLW010000166.1, forward strand.
GCCCAACTTCTTCGTGCAATTCGCGGTACATCGCAGCCTCGGGACGCTCTCCGCCTTTGATCCCGCCCTGCGGAAACTGCCACGAATGCTCGCGTACCCGCTTACCCCAGAAAACCTCGTTTTTCCAATTGCACAAAACGATCCCGACGTTGGGGCGATAGCCATCTCTGTCGATCATGGTCATCCCCGAATGCGTTTAACATATGGAACTGATTTTTTCACAAATCCCCCGGCATTGAAAGCCCGGAAAATGACCAGTATTCAGGGATAAAGCCGCTCTTCATCGTGCCGGTTCATGGCCTGCAGCCCGGCGACGAACTGGGGAAACTCCAGCCCGCCGTAACGCGCTTCCAGTTCGGTGGCCCGCAAGCGCAAATCCGCCCAGTGCTGGGGCCCCGGGGTATCGCGAAAGCCAAATGCGATTACATTGCCCAGTTTGCGTGCCGGCAGACACAGCGTGCCCTCCGGGAAAGCCTCTTCGATGCGCTTGAGTACATCGTTGAACTCACGGTCCCCGCCCCACAGATTGACCACCAGCATGCCGCCCGGTCTCAGCCGGTCGTGGCAGTCGGCGTAAAACTCCCGGGTCGCCAGGGCCTCGACATGGGACTCCGCGTCATAACCGTCCACCATGACGACATCGGCATCGATGTCGTCACGGGCCATATACTCGGCGCCATCGCCGATGATGACTTCAAACTGCCGCTCGTCTGCAGGCACCAGAAAACATTGCCGGGCGATAGCCACCACCTGGGGATCGATCTCCAGCACCCGCACTCGCGCGGCGGGAATGTAGTGGCGCACGAACTTCGCCACCGAGCCGCCACCCAACCCGACCATCAGCACATCTCTGGGCTCGGGCTGAAACAGCAGACAGGCCATCATCGACCGGGTATACGACAGCTCCAGATCGTTCGGGCGCACAATGCGCATCGAACTCTGCACCGTGTCACTGCCGATATGCAGGGAACGCACGCCGTATTTTTCGCTGACGTAAACAGTCTTGGCGTCTTCTGCGGGCTTGCGCAGGCGCCATTTCGGGACAAAACGCATGGTGTTTCCAAGGGGAAGGTTGCTCTAGTGTCCTGTAGAATAAGGCCTTTTCCCGATCTGGAACAGGCATGCGCGTCACCCAATTTCTAATATCCACTCTGAAGGAAGCTCCTTCCGAAGCCGAAGTCGTCAGCCACAAGCTCATGCTGCGGGCCGGCCTGATCAAACGCCTGACCAGCGGCGTCTATACCTGGATGCCGCTCGGCCTGCGCGTGCTGCGCAAAGTTGAAAACATCATCCGCGAGGAAATGAACCGCGGCGGCGCCATCGAACTGCTGATGCCGGCGGTGCAGCCAGCGGAGTTGTGGCAGGAATCCACGCGCTGGGAACAGTACGGCCCGGAATTGCTGCGTATCAAGGACCGCCACCAGCGCGATTTCTGCTTCGGCCCGACACACGAGGAAGTGGTCTGCGATGTCGCCCGCCGCGAAATCAAGAGCTACCGGCAATTACCGCTCAATCTGTACCAGATCCAGACCAAGTTCCGCGACGAGATCCGTCCGCGTTTCGGCGTGATGCGCGGCCGCGAGTTCCTGATGAAGGACGCCTATTCCTTCCACGTGAACTACGACGACCTGTTGCGCGAATACCGCAACATGCACGACACCTACAGCCGCATTTTCACGCGGCTGGGATTGAAATTCCGCGCCGTCGCCGCCGACACCGGCTCGATCGGCGGCACCGGATCGCATGAATTCCATGTGCTCGCCGACTCAGGCGAAGACGCCATCGCCTACTGCCCGCAGTCGGACTACGCGGCCAACGTTGAACTCGCCGAAGCCGTTACGCCGGCAACGCCGCGCCCGACCCCTGCACAAATGATGCAAAAGGTGCATACCCCGGGCGTCAAAACCATTGCTGAGCTCAGCGCATTTCTGAAGCTGCCCGCAGCGCTTACCGTCAAAGCGGTGGTCGTTGACGGCACCGACGGCAAACCCGTGCTGCTGCTGGTGCGCGGCGACCACGAACTGAACATGATCAAGGCCGGCAAGCTGACGCAGGTGCAACAGCCGGTGGCGTTCGCTTCGGCGGAAGCCATACACGCCGCTTTCAAGGCAGACCCCGGCTCGCTCGGCCCCGTCGGATTCAGCGGCATAGTCATCGCCGACCGCGCCGTCGGCGTAATGGCCGGTTTTGTTGTAGGCGCCAATGAAAACGATCACCACCTGACCGACGTGAACATCGGCCGCGATTTCGCCGAGCCAGTGTTTGCCGACATCCGTAACGTCGTAACCGGTGACGCCTCGCCCGACGGCAAAGGCACGCTGGAGATTTGCCGCGGCATTGAAGTCGGCCACATTTTCCAGTTGCGCACCAAATACGCGAAAGCGATGAATCTCGCTTTCCTCGACGAGTCCGGCAAATCGCAGATCATGGAAATGGGCTGCTACGGTATCGGTGTCACGCGTATCGTGGCCGCCGCGATCGAGCAGAACTACGACGAACGCGGCATCATTTTCCCGCAAGCCATCGCGCCGTTTGACGTTGCCATCGTGCCAATCGGTTATGCCAAGAGTGCTCCGGTGCGGGAAGCGGCCGACCGCCTGCATGACGCCCTCACCGCCGCCGGCATTGCCGTGCTGCTCGACAATCGCGACGAACGGCCGGGCGTAATGTTCGCCGACATGGAACTGATCGGTGTGCCGCATCGTATCGTCATCGGCGATCGCGGGCTCAAGGAAGGCCAACTCGAATACAAAGGCCGGCGTGATGCCGAGGCGCGCAACCTGCCGTTGACCGAGGCAGAAACATCATTAAAATCAATGATATGCGGAGATCCAGTACAGCGCTGAGCACAGTATTGAGCGGCCTGCTGCTGCTGGCACCGCTCACCGTCCACAGCGGCGCGCAGAAATACGAACCGCTGTCAGCGAGCGTGCAGGCCACCCTGCACCGGGCGATTGCCGACCAAGCGGCGCCCGTAGTGGCCTTCGACGACGAACGGGAAGCGCGCGCCTGGCTGGCGGCGATGTCATCGCGACTGGCCAAAAAAATGCCGGATCGCGTCACGCGCGAGGAATTTCTGCTGACTGTGCATTACGAAGCGCGCCGCGCGGGCCTTGATCCGCAACTGGTGCTGGGCCTGATCCAGGTCGAAAGTGCGTTCCGCAAATATGCCGTGTCCAGCGTCGGCGCCCGCGGCTACATGCAGGTGATGCCGTTCTGGGCCAAGCTGATCGGCACCGCTGAACACAATCTGTTCAACCTGCGCACCAACCTGCGCTACGGTTGCACCATCCTGCGTCATTACATCGACATCGAAGGCGGCAACCTGTTTCGCGCACTGGGCCGCTATAACGGCAGCCTGGGCAAACCCGAGTATCCGAACATGGTGCTGCGCGCCTGGGATGGCAACTGGAACTACACGTCGCCGGCAGGAACGCGTACCGCACAATAGGTTTTCCCTTGAAAGAAATTTAACCTGCGCCAAATGACTGAAATTCTCGTGCTCTACTACAGCCATCACGGCGCGACGCGCGAGATGGCGCAACTGATCGCCCGCGGAGTCCAGCAGGCTGGCGCCACGGCACGCCTGCGTACGGTACCGAAGGTTTCGACAGTCACCGAGGCCGCTGAACCCTCGATTCCGGACAACGGCGCCCCCTACGCCGAACTCAGCGACTTGGAGGAATGCGCAGGCATCGCACTGGGCTCGCCCACGCGTTTCGGCAACATGGCCGCGCCAATGAAATATTTCTGGGATGGCACCGCCAGTCTGTGGCTCAAGGGATCGCTCGCCGGCAAACCCGCTGCGGTATTCACTTCCACCGCCAGCCTGCACGGCGGACAGGAAACCACGCTGATCTCGATGATGCTGCCGCTGCTGCACCATGGCATGCTGATCGTCGGCCTGCCGTACTCGGCGCCGGAACTGTTGACGACAGCTACCGGCGGCACGCCCTACGGGCCCAGCCATCATGCCGGTGCCGCCAGCGACCTGCCAGTTTCGGAACATGAACGAAAACTGTGCATCGCGCTCGGCAAGCGTCTCGCCGAAATCACCCTGAAGCTAGCGCAATGACCCGTTCGCGCGGCACCCATCTGGCAGCCACCATCGCGCTGTCGATGCTGATCCTGTTGGGGCTGGCGTGGGAACTGTGGCTGGCGCCGTTACGGCCGGGCGGATCATGGCTCGCGCTGAAGGTGTTGCCGCTGTTATGGATCGCGCCCGGCATCGTCCGCGGCCGCCTGTACACCTTCCGCGCATCGACGATGCTGATCCTCGCCTACTTTGCCGAGGGCACAGTCCGCGCGTATACCGATCAGGGCATGAGCGGATTGCTGGCGCTGGCAGAGGTGGTGCTGACCAGCGTATTTTTTATTGCGGCGATCGCCCATGTCCGGGCCGGTCGACCAGTCAGATCCGCAACACCCGCAGGATCAGCATGAGCAGCAGCGACAGCACGATGCTGGTCGCCACCGGGAAATAGAACCCCCGGCCGCGGCGCTGTACGCTGACATCACCGGGAAGCCGTCCCAGCCCCAGCCGGGACAGCCACGGCCCGGCCAGACCGAGCACGAACAACACCACCGCCAGAGTGGCCAGCCACTTCAGCATGCCGGTCTCCCTGTGCGGTGTTGTCGCATTTTCAAAGTTGGGGATTCAGCCGCTCAGCCTTGGCGCACAGCTTGTTCACCGCGTTGATATAGGCCTTGGCCGAAGCCACGACAATGTCGGTATCCGCCCCCTGACCGTTGACGACGCGCCCGTCCTTGGACAGCCGCACAGTGACCTCGCCCTGCGCATCGGTGCCGGTGGTGATGGCATTGACCGAATACAGCAGCAGCTCGGCATTGCTCGTAACCAGCGCCTCGATCGCCTTGAAGGCTGCGTCCACCGGGCCGCTGCCCTGGGATTCCGATGGCAGTTCCTTGCCATTGTCAGATATGACGATACGGGCGTAAGGCTGTTCGCCGGTTTCCGAATGCGCGGTCAGCGACACCAGGTTGTAACGCTCGTTTTCGATGTGCTCGAGGTTTTCCTCGCTGATCAGCGCATGCAGGTCCTCGTCAAAAATCTCGCGCTTCTTGTCGGCGAGTTCCTTGAACCGCTTGAATGCGGCATTGAGCGCTTCTTCTGATTCGAGTTCGACACCGATCTCCTGCAGGCGCGTCTTGAACGCATTGCGCCCGGAGAGTTTGCCAAGTGTCAGCCGGTTGGTGGTCCAGCCTACCGATTCGGCACTCATGATCTCGTAAGTTTCGCGATGCTTGAGCACGCCGTCCTGGTGAATGCCCGACTCATGCGCAAATGCGTTGGCGCCGACAATGGCCTTGTTCGGCTGCACCGGATAGCCGGTAATGCCGGAGACCAGCTTGGAAGCCGACACGATCTGCGTGGCATCGATATTGGTGTCGCAGGTAAAAACGTCCTGGCGCGTACGCACCGCCATGACGATTTCCTCGAGCGCGGCATTGCCGGCCCGCTCACCCAAACCGTTGATCGTGCATTCCACCTGGCGCGCACCGTTCTGCACGGCCGACAGGGAGTTGGCGACAGCCAAACCAAGATCGTTATGGCAATGCACCGACCAGATCGCCTGATCGGCATTCGGGATGCGTTCGCGCAGATTCTTGATCAATCGCCCGAACTGGTCGGGCAGCGTGTAGCCCACGGTATCCGGCACATTGATCGTGCGCGCGCCAGCCTTGATCACCTGCTCAAGGATACGGCACAGAAAGTCGAGGTCGGAACGGCCAGCATCTTCCGGCGAAAATTCGACATTGTCGGTGTACTCGCGCGCCCACTTGATCGCACGTACCGCCTGGTCGATGACCTGCGACGGCTCCATGCGCAGCTTCTTCTCCATGTGGATCGGCGAAGTGGCGATGAAAGTGTGGATGCGCGGCTGCGCGGCAACCCGCACGGCCTCGCCGCAGCGGCGGATGTCTTTCTCATTGGCACGTGCCAGCCCGCAGACCGTGCTGTCCTTGATCGCACGAGCCACCGCCTGCACGGAATCGAAATCGCCTTCACTTGCAGCCGGAAATCCGGCTTCGATGATGTCCACACGCATCCGCTCCAACTGGCGCGCAATGCGCAACTTGTCTTCCTTGGTCATCGATGCGCCCGGGCTTTGCTCGCCATCGCGCATCGTCGTGTCGAATATAATTAATTTCTCTTTGGCCATGACTAATACCTCAGCATTCAATCGGGATGCGACAACGGCATCCGTTAATCGGGTCTCCCGGCACCTTCAACATCGGACCGGACAGGGAACTGCAAATCGGAAGTAGGAGTGGGTTTAGCGCGCGCGGCCGCGCAGCAGCAGACCGGCCAGCGCGAGCGCGGCAACGGAGGAAAATAATTGGGTCTGCGTTAAACGGCACATGGTTTTTTAAATATATCGGCTTTCCGTGAGGCCCGCAAGCCGGACTACTCGGTGGCAGGCGGCGCAGCGGGGGGCTTGCGGCGAAACTTGTCGTAGACCCACAGGGCGTACCCGGAAAGGCCGTAGACCATAAACAGCGCGAACAGCATCTCAGGCAGCGTGCCGGCGAATGAAATCAGCAGTACAAATCCGAGCGCAATCGCCACCACCGCAGAAAACGGCACGCTTTTACGCAGATTGATGTCCTTGCCGCTGTAGAAGCGGAGATTGCTGACCATGGTCAGACCCGCGACCAGTGTCAGGCCCCAGGCCAGCCACTTCACGTCGGCGCCTCTGACCTGATATTCGGACATCGCGAGCACCAGTCCGGCCACCAGGGCCGCTGCCGCCGGGCTGGGCAAGCCCTGGAAGAAGCGCTTGTCGACAACATCGATATTGGTATTGAACCGCGCAAGCCGCAGCGCAGCGCAGGCGCAGTAGACAAAGGCGGCGATCCAGCCGAGTTTGGTCGACAGCCACGGCCCCAGCATCGGCACCGTCTTCATCGCGGCAAAATCCTTGAGCGCCCAGACATACACCACCAAGGCCGGTGCGACTCCGAAAGACACCATGTCCGAAAGGCTGTCGAGTTCGGCGCCAAAAGCACTTTGGGTCCGCGTCAGCCGCGCCACGCGACCGTCAAGACCATCCAGCACCAGCGCCACAAAAATGGCAATCGCCGCCAGTTCAAAGCGTCCACTGACCGCCTGCACCACGGCATAAAATCCCGCGAACAGGGCGGCCAGCGTGAACATGTTGGGCAGCCAATAGATACCCCGCCGCGCAAACCGGGATTTGATGAATAACTTGTGTTCTTTGAGTTCAGCCATGAGACAGATGTTAAACCATCGGCTGATAGTGCGTCACACGGTTCAAACGTGGGTCAAGGCAGTGCCGCAATGACGGTTTCGGTCGCATAGACCTTGTCGCCGACCGAAACCCGCGGCGCGGCGGTCAGCGGCAGGTAAACATCGACACGCGAACCGAAGCGAATGAACCCGAACCGGTCCCCGCGGGCAAACATCTGCCCTTCCTTGGCGTAGCACAGGATACGCCGGGCGATCAGGCCCGCAACCTGCACACAGGTCACGTCATGGCCGTCTGCAGTGCGCAGGCAGGTCACAGCGCGCTCATTGTCAGTTGAAGCCTTGGACAGTTCGGCGTTGACGAACTTGCCCGGAAAATACAGGGTCTTGGTGACCGTGCCATCGACCGGGATACGGTTCGAATGGGCGTTGAACACATTCATGAACACGCTGATTTTCAGTGCGTCGCGCTCAAGGTATGGGTCGCGCACCCTCTCCACCGAAACGATACGGCCGTCAGCGGGTGAAATAACCGCCCGGGGATCCTCCGGGATCGTGCGCTGCGGATCCCGGAAAAACTGCACCATGAACAGCACGATCAACCACGGGAATGCTGCCGGACCGAAGCCGGCGTAGGCATGAAGACCCGCGGCCACTGCCAGCGCAAGGGCGATAAAAGGCCAGCCCTCGCGGGCGATGATCGGATGGGGGTATTTTTTCATCAGCAGGCGAACAGCGCCGGCCCGCGGATCCCGTGCTTATTCACACAGGCGACCCGCCGGCCGTTGCTTACGCTGGCATCAGTTTTTCGACTGATCAACCAGACGGTTTTTCTTGATCCAGGGCATCATGTCGCGCAACTTCGCGCCAACAATCTCCACCTGTTGCGCCTGGCCGATGCGGCGCATGGCCTTCAGCGTGGGCGCGCCAGCCTTGTTCTCCAGGATGAATTCCTTGGCAAACTGGCCGGTCTGGATTTCGGTGAGGATCTTGCGCATTTCAGCACGGGTCTCATCGGTGACAATCCGCGGGCCGCGGGTGAAGTCGCCGTATTCAGCGGTATTCGATACCGAGTAACGCATATTAGCGATGCCGCCCTCGTAAATCAGGTCGACGATCAGCTTCACTTCATGCAGACATTCGAAATACGCCATTTCCGGCGCATAGCCGGCGTCCACCAGCGTCTCAAACCCAGCCTGGATCAGCGCCGACACGCCGCCGCACAGCACGACTTGTTCGCCGAACAGATCGGTCTCGCATTCCTCGCGGAACGAAGTCTCAATGACGCCGGCACGCGCAGCGCCAATGCCCGCTGCATACGACAGCGCAATGTCACGCGCCTTTTTGCTCGGATTCTGGTGAACCGCGATCAGCGCCGGCACACCGCCGCCCTGGGTGTAGGTCGAGCGCACCAAGTGGCCGGGGCCCTTGGGGGCAATCATGATGACGTCGAGGTCCGCACGCGGCTCAACCTGGCCGAAATGAATGTTGAACCCGTGAGCAAACGCCAGGGTCGCCCCCTTCTTGATGTTGGGTTCGATTTCATTGCGGTACACATCGGCGTGGTGCTCGTCCGGCAGCAGGATCATTACCAAGTCGGCGCCTTTGACTGCGTCGGCGACTTCCTTGACCGCGATACCCGCTTTCTTGGCCTTGTTCCACGAAACGCCATCCTTGCGCAACCCCACGACAACCTTGGCGCCGGAATCCTTCAGGTTGTTCGCGTGCGCGTGGCCCTGTGAGCCGTAGCCAATGATGGCGACCTGCTTGCGCTTGATCAGCGAAAGGTCGGCGTCTTTATCGTAATAGATCTTCATGTTTCCCTCTGTTTGGAACGTGGATGATGATGTTTTCACATCGGTGCACGCGCTACAGCCGCGGCGCCGTGGATCGGTAAATCAAACCTTCAATACGCGGTCGCCGCGACCGATGCCAGATGCGCCGGTGCGCACGGTTTCGAGTATCGCCGCTGGATCGATTGCCTTCAGGAAGGCGTCAAGCTTCGAGCCCGGGCCCGTCAGTTCAACGGTGTAATCCTTGTCGGTGACATCGATGATTCGGCCGCGGAATATGTCGGCCATCCGCTTCATTTCCTCACGGTCCTTGCCGACAGCGCGCAATTTGACCAGCATCAACTCGCGCTCGATGTGTTCGCCTTCCGAGAGGTCGACCACCTTGACCACATCAACCAGCTTGTTCAACTGCTTGTTGATCTGCTCAATCACCTCATCGGAGCCCGAGGTCACGATGGTCATTCGCGACAGCGTGGCGTCTTCAGTCGGCGCAACCGTCAGCGATTCGATGTTGTAACCGCGCGCCGAGAACAGCCCGGCAACCCGGGACAGCGCGCCAGCTTCGTTTTCCAGCAATACGGAAATGATGTGTCTCATGGCATCAGACCAGAATCATCTCAGACAGGCCTTTACCGCCGGGCACCATCGGAAACACGTTTTCGGTCTGGTCGGTGATGAAATCCATGAAGACCAGATCTTTTTTGCGGGCAAATGCTTCCTTCAGAGCGGGCTCAACATCCGCAGGCTTGTCAATGCGCATGCCGACATGGCCATATGACTCTGCAAGTTTGACGAAGTCCGGCAGCGCATCCATGTACGACTCGGAGTAACGGTTGCCGTGGAAAAACTCCTGCCACTGCCGCACCATGCCCATGTAGCGGTTGTTCAAGTTGATCAATTTCAGGGGCAGCCGGTACTGCTTGCAGGTCGACAGTTCCTGAATGCACATCTGGATCGAAGCTTCGCCGGTAACGCAAGCTACTGTCGCCTTGGGATGCGCCATCTGCACGCCCATCGCATAAGGCAATCCAACACCCATCGTTCCGAGGCCGCCGGAATTGATCCAGCGTCGCGGCTTGTCGAATTTGTAGAACTGCGCCGCCCACATCTGATGCTGGCCGACGTCGGAAGTTACAAACGCATCGCCCTTGGTGATCTTGTAAAGGGTCTCGATGACGAACTGCGGCTTGATGATCTTGCTCGCACGGTCATACTTTAGACAGTCGCGTCCGCGCCACTGCTCAATCTGCGACCACCACGATTTCAGCGCCTCCTTGTCCGGGTTGCTTCGTGCAGCCTCGATCTGGCGGATCAGTTCCTTCAACACATCACGAACGTTGCCGACGACCGGAACATCCACCTTCACGCGCTTGGAAATCGAAGCCGGATCGATATCGACATGGATGATCTGCCGCGGCTCCTCGAAGAAATGCTTGGGATTGCCGATCACACGGTCATCGAAGCGTGCGCCGACTGCCAGCAGCACATCACAGTGCTGCATCGCCATGTTCGCTTCATACGTGCCGTGCATGCCGAGCATGCCGAGAAACTGGCGGTCGGTCGACGGGTAGCCACCCAGCCCCATCAGGGTATTGGTGCACGGATAACCGAGCAGTCGCACGAGTTGCGCAAGTTCGACCGACGCGTTGCCGAGAATCACGCCGCCGCCGGTATAGATCATCGGGCGCTTCGCCTCAAGCAGCAACTTGACTGCTTTCTTAATCTGCCCGGCATGTCCTTTGACCACCGGGTTGTAGGAACGCATGGCGATCGTCTTCGGATATTCGAATTCCGTCTTCGCGGCCGTCAGATCTTTCGGAATATCGACCACCACCGGGCCCGGCCTACCGGTCGATGCGATGTAAAACGCCTTCTTGATCGTCACCGCAAGATCCCTGATGTCCTTCACCAAGAAATTGTGCTTCACGCAGGGCCGCGTGATGCCGACCGTGTCGCATTCCTGGAAGGCATCCTCGCCGATGGCATAGGTGGGCACCTGCCCCGTAAGGATGACCATCGGTATCGAATCCATGTATGCCGTCGCGATTCCGGTAATCGCGTTGGTCACGCCGGGTCCGGAAGTCACCAGCGCCACGCCAACCTTTTCGGTCGAACGAGCGTACGCATCCGCGGCATGAACGGCAGCCTGCTCGTGCCGAACCAGCACGTGCTTGACCTTGTCCTGCTTGAACAGTTCGTCGTACAGGAACAGCACCGCACCGCCCGGATAACCGAACACATGCTCAATGCCTTCTTCCTGCAGGCAACGCACTACGATTTCTGCACCCGACAATTGCATGATTTTTTGACCCGCGCACGCTGGAATGCTTTAAGCGGGTTTCTTGCGAGAAGGAAACCGGAAACATTACCGGTCTGCGCTCTGACGGTCAAGTAAAATATCCCTTTAAACAGCAGGATAGAAGCATTTGCAACACCAGCACAGTGATAACTTGCCTCAGGCCGGTGTTTTGCTAAGATGCCGCGGATTAAAGGGGTTTTCGGGCTTACACAACCGCCCCACCGCGTCGCCAAGACGCCGGAACATAAAAAAGGCATTCAACTGGCCACATACAAGGAACTCGCGGATTTCCTGGCCGAAGTCGAGCGCAGAGCATTCAAGCAGGCGGTGTTTTCCATTCGGGATGAACACCTTGCGCTGGACATCGTGCAGGAGGCGATGCTCAAACTGTCGGAAAAATACGCGGCCCGTCCGGCGACCGAGTTCCCGATGCTTTTCCAGCGGATACTCCAGAACGCCATTCGGGATTTTTTCCGCCGCCAGAAAGTCCGCTCAGCCTGGGTTACCCCCCTGGGTTCGCTGTTTGGGGCGGAAGGGGATGAGGATTTCGATCCGCTGGAGTCCATGGAAGTTGAAAAAGACTCCAAGGTGGCGACCCGTCCTGCCGAACAGCTAGAACAAAAACAAGTCCTTGATATCATTGAAAAAGCTATTGAAACCCTGCCATTGCGTCAACGTCAGGCCTTCATGTTGCGTTATTGGGAGGAACTGGATGTTGCTGAAGCCGCAAAAGTGATGGGGTGCTCGGAGGGTAGCGTGAAAACGCATTGCTCCCGAGCCACGCATGCTTTGGCGATACTGCTCAAAAAACAGGGAATTGAGTTATGAACGCCCAAGAAAACGAGATCGCACAGAAAATTGTCCGCGAACTCAATCGCGGCACACGCAGCATCAGTGACAACACTGTTGCGCAGTTGTTGATTGCCCGCGAACAGGCGCTCACGCACTACCAACAAACGCCAGCATTGCGCATGGCAGGCGCCGGACAACTCGTCATGCAAATGATCGAACGCCCGGCTGCCGGGGCACGCTATGCACTGTCGCTGGCAGTTCTGATTCTTGGCCTGGCGGGCATTGTTTATTGGCAAAGCAGCAACGGGGCCGGCGGCGAAATGGCCGACCTTGATGCTCGCCTGCTGACCGACGATCTGCCCATCGACGCCTACCTCGACAAGGGCTTCGATTCATGGCTAAAACGGCAGCCGCGCTGATCCTCTGGCTATGCCTCGCGCTGCCCGTCATCGCCGCACAGCCGTCCAAGCAAGCCGCTAAACCCGTTCGTCCATCATGGTCTGAACTGGCACCAGCTCAGCAGCAGGTGCTTGCGCCATTGGCGCCTGAATGGACCGAAATGGATTCCGCGCAGCGCAAAAAGTGGGTCAGCATCGCCAATCGCTACCCGAAAATGAAACCCGCTGAACAGGAACGCCTGCAGCAACGCATGAAAGAATGGGCGGCATTGACCCCGGCTCAACGTCAGGAAGCCCGCGATCGCTATCAAGGCATGAAAAAACTGAATCCCACGCAACGCCGCGAAATGGCCAAGCAGTGGGACGCCTATCGCAAGTCGCTGGCCCAGCCCCATACGCAATTTGACCCGCCGGTGGGCGACCCCATTACCTCGGCGCCAGGTCCCGCAGTAGCCGCTGAGCGGTAGTGAACTCACGCCCGGCAACACCAGCTCTCGGCAGGCGCTTGTTGTGCCTGATTTACGAGGCACTGCTGCTGACCGCTGTAATCCTGACCGCCGGAGGCTTGGCGACAGTTCTGGCGCAAATCGCCGGCATAAACCGGCCAAGAATCCTGACCCAGATCATCGTCGTCATCGTCTGCGCCGGGTACTATGCTGTCCAGTGGCAGCGCAGGGGACAAACATTACCCATGAAAACCTGGCAAATCCGGCTGGAATCCACGTCCGGCGATCGCATCACACCGCTACAGGCGCTGCTGCGCATGACGCTGGCCACACTCGGCTATCTGACCGCAGGAGTTTCGATCCTCTGGGTGCTTATAGACCGCGACCGTCAATTTCTGCATGACCGTCTTGCCGGCACCCGCCTGGTTACTGTTGCCGCCCCAGGCTGAAAGCGCATATCGTCAGCGCCGCTCCTGCCACCACATCATTCCCAACGCGAGACCGAGAAACAGCAACGTTGGCACCACGGCACTCGCAAACGGCGGCCAGTCGTTCAACAAACCAAGATGGCCAAGCAGGCGGTTGAGGAAGTGGAAAGCCAGTCCGATCATGATTCCGGCAAAAATTTTTGCGCCGACACCGCCCTGACGGCTCTGGAAATAAGCAAACGGCAGGGCCAGCACCATCATCACCAGCACGGCCACCGGATATAGCAGCTTGGTCCACAGCGCTATTTCATAACGCAACGCCTTCTGCCGGTTTTCCTTCAGGTGCTGGGAGTAGGAATACAGGCTCCAGGCCGACATTTTTTCCGGCTTGACCAGCAATACGTTCAGCAACCCCGGTTCAAGCACGGATTGCCATTGCACAAAGTCGCGGAAACTCACCCCCGTATTGTTTTGATCAAAAGTGGTCTCCGCTACATTGGCCATCAGCCACTGGTTGCCCCCTTCGTATTCCGCGCCTTCGGCGCGCCTTAGCACGCGCAGGCGGTAATCCTTGTCGAACTCGTAAATACGCACACCCTTCAACCCGCCCTGAGGAGTCACTTCCAGCACATTGACGAACGACGTTCCGTCCTTGATCCACAGCCCCGAACGGAATTCCTGGGCCACGATGCCCGAAATCGCCTGCGAACGCAGGCGCTGCGCAAACTGCTCCGCCGGGGGCGCCACGAACTCTCCAACCGCAAAAGTCAGCAGGCCGAATATCGTTCCCACCACGGCAAGCGCACCCACCATTCTCTGCAATGACACGCCGGATGAACGCATCACGGTGTATTCGGAGCTCGCAACCAACTGGGCCAGCGTGAACAGCGTGCCAATCAGCGCCGCAATTGGAAACAGTTCGTAGACATGATTGGGTGCGGACAACAGCACATGCAGCAGGATGTGACGCAACTGATAACCGCCACGCCCGAGGTCTTTCATCTGCTCCACCAGATCGAAAAAGGCGAACAACAGCAGCAGCGAAAGAAAAACGAGGGATGTCGATACCGCCACCTCACGCGCAATATAGCTGCGCAACGTCCTCATCGAAAAAGCCGCCAGAATGAGAATACCGACAGCCGGCGATAAAACAACATCCCCAGCAGCACCAGCATGCCCGCATGCACGCCCCACATGCCGGTGAAAACATTGACCCGATCCTGTGCAATTGAAGCCTGCATGATCGACAGCACGTTGCTGTAAATCATGTAAACCAGAATCGCCAGCACGATATTCATCGAACGGCCAGCACGGGGGTTCACAAACGACAGCGGAATGGCCAGCAGGCAGAGAATCAGCGCGCTGGCCGGAAGGCCGATGCGCCACGACAGTTCGCCCAGATTCCGCGACGTAGGCTCCTGCAGCAACTCCCAGGTGGACATCGTTTTCGTCGTCGGCGCCCGCGCCGCCGCATCCGCAGTCTCGATGCGCATCGCATAACGTTCAAATTCAAATATCTTGTATTCCGGGGAGCCCGGCTCCCCCTCGTAGCGACGGCCATTCTGCAGCACCAGGAAACGGTCGCCGTTTTCAGCGGTGTCCTGAAACCCGTTCTGCGCAACCATGACACCAAGCTTGCCGTGCTGTGTCGAACTCACAAACACGTTGGCCACCAGATTGGATTTGCCGGGCACTTCCTCGACCAGATAAACCCGGTCGGCGCGACGCGACTCGTGAAACACCCCTGGCGTGACCTGCGCAACGTCATCACGGCTGTCCATCTGCCGGCGAAACTCCTCGGCCTTCTCGACCGCCCACGGAGACAGCAGCAGGGACAATGTCGCGATGGTCAGCACCAGCGGCAGCGCAAAGGTGAGCACGGGGCGTATCCATTGCGTCAAACCCTGCCCACAGGAGAACCACACCACCATTTCCGAATCGCGGTAGCTGCGCGTCAGGGTCATCAGCACGGCGATGAACAGCGTCACCGACAGCAGGATGGGCAGATAGCCGACCAGCGTGAAGCCCAGTAGCGCCACCACGCCGGTAGAGGTAATCTGCCCGCTCGCCGCCTGCCCGAGCAGGCGCACGAGCTGCGTGGTAATCGAGATTCCGAGCAGCACCAGGAAAGTGGCTGTTGCCGAAGTGGCCAGCTCGCGGAGCAGTGAAGACCTGAAAATCATGCCTGCGTTTTGCTTTTTGAAAAGAACCCGCAGATAATCAACGATCGATGCTGGACGGTGGCGGAGTGCACGGATTGTTGCCGCATTTCAGCACCGCCTTGCCGGTCGGAATTGGACCCCCAGGGAACCCCAAGCAACACTGACGACCGCCAATCATGTCTTTGAAAAGTGCGTAATGCGCAGAGGAGTTAACGCGTGGAATTTAGCATAAAACCCCTGGTTCCGGGACGTAACGCCAGCGGCTGCACCGTGGTTGGCATCTACGCCGACCGAAAACCCAGCGAGTCCGCCGCAGCAATCGACAAAGCTGCAAAAGGATATCTGCGCCGTGTACTGGACCGCGGCGACATGGAAGGCCACATCGGCACCAGCCTGATGCTGCACGATGTGCCTGGAATCGCCAGCACCCGCGTACTGCTGCTCGGTTTGGGGCCGAAAGCAGAGTTTGCCGAAAAGCAGTTCCGCCGCTGTATCACCACTGCCGTCGAAGTGCTGGCGCGAACCGGCGCCATTGATGCCGAACTTCATGTCGCTGAACTGGCGGTCAGCCGTCGCGACATCGAATGGCGCGTCATGCAGACCGCTCGCGCCGCGCGCGAAACCACTTACCGTTTTGAGCAGATGAAAAGTGTGCCGGCAAAAAACACTCCCGCATTGCGCCGGATCGTTCTGGCCGTCGCCAAGAGCGACGAAAAGCGGGCTGCGCGGGGGCTCGCACAAGGTCTCGCGCTGGCCCATGGCATCAGCCTGGCTCGTGATCTGGGCAATCTCCCGGGCAATGTCTGCACCCCGGCCTATCTCGCCGAGCAGGCACGCAAACTGGCCAAACACTACCGTCTCAAAGTACAGGTACTCGAGCGCGTCGACATGGAAAAGCTCGGCATGAACACCCTGCTATCGGTGGCCGCAGGCAGCAGCCAGCCGCCGAAACTGATCGTGCTTGAATATCGGGCCGGCCCCAAAACCCAAAAGCCGGTGGTCCTCGTCGGCAAAGGCGTGACCTTTGATACCGGCGGCATCTCGCTGAAACCGGCGCCGGAAATGGATGAAATGAAGTACGACATGAGCGGTGCCGGCAGCGTGCTGGGCACACTCAAGGCGGTGGCCGAGATGAAACTGCCGGTGAACGTCATCGGTATCATCCCCGCCACCGAGAACATGCCAGGCGCAAGGGCCACAAAACCCGGCGACATCGTCACCAGCATGTCCGGGCAGACCGTCGAAATCCTCAACACCGATGCCGAAGGACGCCTGATCCTCTGCGACGCCCTCACCTATGCCGAGCGCTACGATCCAGCCGCGGTCATCGACATTGCCACGCTGACCGGCGCCTGTGTAATCGCCCTGGGCCACGTCGTCAGCGGCCTGTTCGCCAATGACGATCCGCTGGCGCGCGAAGTTCTGGCTGCCGGTGAGCATACCGGCGACGGCGCATGGCACCTGCCGCTGCACGATGAATACCAGGACCAGTTGCGCAGCAATTTTGCCGATTTCGCCAATATCGGCGGACGGCCTGCGGGCGCAGTCACTGCAGCCTGCTTTCTGTCGCGATTCACCAAGAAATACAAATGGGCGCATCTGGATGTGGCCGGCACCGCATGGAAGTCCGGCAAGGACAAGGGCTCCACCGGCCGGCCAGTACCCCTGCTGACGCAATTCCTGGTGAATCGGGCCGGCAAACGCTGACGACCCTGGCGGCCAATGACGCAAATCGATTTCTACACGCAGGTTGAAGACAAGCTCCAGACCGCCTGCAAACTGACCGCAAAAGCACGCAGCCTCGGCCTGCGCGTGACACTATTCTGTCCCGACCGGGATACAGCCTCTCGCCTTGATCGCATGTTGTGGAGCGTGCCGGAGACCGGCTTCATGCCCCATTGCAGACTGGATGATCCTCTGGCCGCGGTAACGCCGGTATTGATCGACAGCTCCGGAGAAAACCCGCTTCATGACGAAGTGCTGATCAACCTGCACAACGAATGGCCGGTCGGTTTCAGCCGTTTCCAGCGGCTGGCCGAAATCGTCTGCGCTGACGACGCGGACCGCGGCGAAGCCCGTGTGCGTTACAAGTTCTACCGTGACCGGGGTTACGAAATCCGCACCCACGACCTGTCCAGCCGGCAGACTGGATAAAGCAGCCACGCCCATGTCCGATCCGAACCCGCCAGACGACAATGCACGGGATGTGCTCAACCGGGCGGACGCGCTGCTGCAGCGCCATCGCAAAACCGCCGCTGCGGAACCCGCGCCCACTGCGCCCGGCAGCGAAATTCCGGTGCTCACGGACATTGTCATGGAAGGCGAAGTCCTGCTGCGACAGGAGCCCGCCGCAAAACCGGCGCAATCACCGCAGGCGGAAGGCGGCGAAATCGTCTCGCGCGTGCAGGCGCAAAACATCGAACATGCGGTCTATCTGAAGCTGAAACGCAGCCTTGATGACCAGATCGACGGTGTCGTGCGTGACCGCTACCTGCCGGAAATCGGCGCCGCACTTGAAAAGGCGCTGACCCGTGTCACCAGTGAGTTGCAATCTGGCTTCGCCGAATTGGTACGTACATCGGTCGCTGAAACGCTGCAATCCCAGTTAAAACAGATTCAGCTCCAGCCCCCGGCTGCCGCCCCGGAGTCCGCGCAACCCTCCGGTATAATGCCGCCCTCCGCAGCATCTCCCCCGGCATCAAACATGGAATTACCGAAAAGCTTCGAACCCGCGGCCATCGAGTCGCGCTGGTACCCGACCTGGGAAAACAACGGCTACTTCAAGGCCGGTGCAGACCCGGAGAAAAAAGACTCTTACTGCATCCAGCTGCCGCCACCGAATGTCACCGGCGTGCTGCACATGGGCCACGCCTTCAACCAGACCATCATGGATGGTCTGGCGCGTTACCACAGGATGAACGGCAGCAACACCTTGTGGCAGCCGGGCACTGACCATGCGGGGATCGCCACCGAGATGGTGGTGACACGCCAGCTTGAACAGAAGGGTGAGTCGCGCAACGCACTGGGGCGCGACGAATTCATCAAAAGGGTCTGGGAGTGGAAGGAGCAGTCCGGCTCGACCATCACGCGACAGATGCGCCGGCTTGGCGCCTCCTGCGACTGGGAGCGCGAGCGCTTCACCATGGACGAGCCGCTGGCCAAACTCGTCACCCACACCTTCGTCAAACTCCACCGCGACGGCCTGATCTACCGCGGCTTGCGCTTGTCGAACTGGGATCCGGTGCTGCACACGGTGATCTCCGATCTTGAGGTACAGTCCGAGGAGGAAGACGGCAAGCTGTGGCAGATCCGTTACCCGCTCGCCGACGGCAGCGGTCATCTGACCGTCGCAACCACTCGTCCGGAAACCATGCTCGGCGATGCTGCTGTAGCAGTGCATCCGGAAGACGAACGTTACCGTAGCCTCGTCGGCCGCCAGGTCATCCTGCCGCTGACCGGGCGCACCATACCGGTGATCGCCGATGAGTACGTCGACAAGGCCTTCGGCACCGGCTGCGTGAAGATCACCCCGGCTCACGACTTCAACGACTACCAGGTCGGCCAGCGCCACAACCTGCCGCAGCTGAATATCTTCACGCTGGATGCAGCAATCAACGACAGCGCGCCGGAAAAATACCGCGGCCTCGACCGTTACGTTGCGCGCGATGCCATCATTGCCGATCTCAAGGCGCAGGGTCTGCTCGAATCGGAAAAACCGCACCGCATGGTGGTGCCGCGCGGCGACCGCACCGGCGTGGTGATCGAGCCGATGCTGACCAGTCAGTGGTTCGTCAAAATGGAACCGCTCGCCAAACTGGGGCTGGATGCCGTCGCCACCGGCGAAGTCAAAATGTTTCCCGAGCAGTGGATCAACACCTATAACCACTGGCTCAACAACATCCAGGACTGGTGCATCTCGCGCCAGTTGTGGTGGGGTCACCGCGTGCCGGCCTGGCATGACGAAGATGGGAACATTTTCGTCGCTAATGACGAAGCTGAAGCCCGCGCACTCGCCGGCGGCAAACCGCTGAAGCAGGATCCGGACGTGCTCGACACCTGGTTCTCGTCGCAGCTGTGGTGTTTCTCGACGCTCGACTGGACCCCTGAATGGCCGGCTCAATCCAATCCGGCGCTGGATCGCTACCTGCCGTCTTCCGTGCTGGTTACCGGCTTCGACATCATCTTTTTCTGGGTCGCGCGCATGGTGATGATCACCAAATACATGACCGGCAAGGTGCCGTTCAAACATGTCTACGTGCACGGCCTGGTGCGTGATGCCGAAGGCCAGAAGATGTCGAAGTCCAAGGGCAACACGCTGGACCCGCTGGACCTGATCGACGGCATCGACATCGAAGCACTGGTCGCCAAGCGCACTGCCGGTCTGATGAATCCGAAACAGACCGAAGTCATAGCCAAACGCACCCGTGCCGAATTCCCGGACGGCATCCCCGCCTATGGCACCGACGCGCTGCGATTCACCTTCGCCAGCCTGGCCAGCCTCGGCCGCGACATCAAGTTCGACCAGAAACGCTGCGAGGGTTACCGTAACTTCTGCAACAAGCTGTGGAACGCCACGCGTTTCGTGCTGATGAACTGCGACGGCAAGGACACCGGGCTCGACGCCGCCGCGCCGGTGGAACTGTCGGTCGCCGACCGCTGGCTGATCAGCCGTCTGCAGCGCGCCGAAACCGAAGCGCAGCAGGCCTACCGCGACTACCGCTTCGACAACCTTGCCCGCACCCTCTATGAACTGGTATGGGACGAGTACTGCGACTGGTATCTGGAACTCGCCAAGGTGCAGCTTGCCAACGGCAGCGATGAACAGTGCCGCGGCACCCGCCGAACGCTGGTGCGCGTGCTCGAAACCATCCTGCGCCTCGCCCATCCGGTGATTCCGTTCATCACCGAAGAGTTGTGGCAGAGCGTCGCGCCGCTGGCCGGCAAAAGCGGCGCCAGCATCATGCTGCAGAAATACCCGCAACCCGAAGCAGCAAAAATAGACCTCTCTGCGGAACATGACATCGACCTGCTGAAGCAACTGGTCTCGGCCTGCCGCACGCTGCGCGGCGAGATGAATATCGCACCTTCGCAGAAACTGCCGCTGCTGGCGCAGGGCGATGCTGCACAACTGCGCGCCTGTACGCCGCACCTGATGTCACTGGCCCGACTGTCCGAAGTGCTGATCGTCAACGAACTGCCGTCCGAAGACGCGCCGGTATCGATCGTCGGCGATTTCAAGCTGATGCTGAAAGTCGAAATCAACGTCGCGGCCGAGCGCGAACGCCTGGCCAAGGAAATCGCCCGGCTTGATGCGGAAACCACCAAGGCGCGCGCCAAACTCGCCAATGAAGGTTTTGTCGCCAAGGCGCCGCCGCTGGTGGTTGCGCAGGAGCAGGAACGCCTCGCGCGCTTCTCGGCCACACTGGAGCAGATGCGCGCCCAGCTCGCCAAACTCGGCGGCTGATCGCACGCAGCCTGCGCGCAGCTCGCGGCACCATGGATTTCAAACACACGCTGCGCGCACTACGCCACCGCAATTACCGGCTGTTTTTCTGCGGCCAGACGCTGTCGATCGTCGGTAACTGGGTGCAGCAAATTGCGATGGCCTGGCTGGTCTACCGGATGACCGAGTCGGCCTGGCTGCTCGGCGTCACTGGCTTCGCCGGCCAGATCGCCATCCTCGTGCTCGCGCCGTTCGGCGGCCTTTGGGCGGACCGCTTCGACCGCCACCGCCTGCTGCTGATCACCCAGGCGCTGTCAGCAGTGCCGCCGCTGGTGTTGGCCGTGCTCAGTTACAGCGGAATGATCGAGGTCTGGCATGTGGTGGTGATGGCGTTGCTGACAGGTATTGTCAACGCCATCGATACGCCGATCCGGTTGACCTTCACCACGGGCATGGTGCCGCGCAAGGATCTGCCCAGCGCGATCGCCATGAACGCGCTGATGCAAAGTCTGGGACGCATGATCGGACCCACCGTCGCCGGCGCGCTGCTGGCGGTTTCCACCGAAGCATTCTGCTTTGTCGTCAATACGCTGAGCAAGGCGATCATTGTCGGCTCCGTGATCATGATAACGATTGCCCCGCAGATGATACCGCCGGTAACCGCTTCGCCATGGCAGCAAATGCGCGAAGGCATGCGCTACGCCTGGGAGCTGATCCCTGTGCGCTGGCTATTGCCGATGGTAGCCACCATCAGTTTCATGG
This sequence comes from uncultured beta proteobacterium, assembly GCA_903933915.1. GTDB lineage: Bacteria > Pseudomonadota > Gammaproteobacteria > Burkholderiales > SG8-41. The sequence continues at coordinate 26,077 of CAIZLW010000166.1, forward strand.
TTACGCCATACCAAACACTGATGCCGATCTTCGCAGCCGAAGTATTCGGAGGCGATGCAACCCTGCTCGGCCTCCTGATCGGCGCAGCCGGGGGCGGCGGCGTGATCGGCATGCTGGCACTGGCGTCGCGCCGCGACGTGCGTGGTCTCACGCGCTGGGTCACCTTTGCGTCGCTGTCGGCGGGACTCAGCGCAATCGTATTTGCATGGTCGCCGTGGCTGCCGCTGTCGCTGCTGGCCATCGCTGTCACCGGCTTCGGCATCGTCGTCAACGGCATGTCAGTGAGCACAATGATCCAGACCATCGTCGATGACCGCATGCGCGGCCGCGTGATGGGCATATTCTCGATGGCGTTTCTCGGCATGTATCCGCTGGGCAGCCTCGCCGGCGGCGCGCTCGCCTCGGTGATCGGCGCGCCGGCGACGCTCGCCATCGGCGGCTGCATCTGCACTGTGGCGGCACTGCTGTTGTGGCGGCGCATGCCCGCGCTGCGCGCGCATTTGCGACCGATCTACGATAGGCTTGAAATAACCAATAAAAACAATTAGTTATAAAATTCAGCCATGGACATGACGGCACTTGCCCTGATCACCGGCCTGGGCTGGACCAGCGGCATCCGGTTTTATGCCGTGCTGTTCGTGCTCGGCCTCGCCCACCGCAGCGGCTTCTACGCGCTCCCCGCCAGCCTGGAATTGCTGGCGCATCCCTGGGTCCTTGCGGTCTCCGGTCTGCTGTGTCTCGCCGAATTTTTTGCCGACAAGATTCCGGGGGTGGACACTCTCTGGGACGGCATCAACACCTTCATCCGCATTCCCGGCGGCGCCATTCTGGCAGCGGCTGCCGTCATCGACAGCGATTCAGGATTCGCACTGGCTGCGGCATTACTCGGCGGCACCATTGCCGCAGGCGCTCATCTCACCAAAGCAGGAAGCCGCGCGCTGATCAACCTGTCGCCGGAACCATTCAGCAACTGGACGGCATCGCTGACCGAGGATGCACTGGCCATCGCCGCGCTGTGGACATTTCTCAAATACCCTTTGGCATTTCTCGGACTGCTCGCACTGTTCCTGCTGATCGCTCTGTTGCTGCTGCCGAAATTGTGGCGCGGCGTGCGACGTGTTGTCGCCGTGATATTCCATTCGCCAGGCCTTGGCTGACACGGCGGCGGTCGCAGACCCGCAGCATCACAACCGCTGCGGTATCGCTCAGTAGGTGCCGGGCTCGAAAGGCACTTTCCTGCCGACCAGGGTCTCGAGCATCTGCAGTTCGGCGTCGGTGTGGTTGATGACCGGCGCCGCCTCCAGCATGCGTGGCATGCCCTTGCCGTAGATGTAGCGCGGCTGGTCGTGGCGCTTGGTGCGCACGGTTTCTGCTGCAGTGGGATCATCGACCGGCGTCAGCACCGCCTCGCCGTAGCAAGTGCAGGCATAAGTGCGCCGCGCTTCGGTTTCAATATAAATGGCGGTACCGCGAATACCGATGGTCGCGGTAGCAGTATTAATCTGCCGCCTGCGTCCCGACTCGAACACCGACAACAACGCGCCGGTGACCACGCGCAACGCAGTGACAACCCCCTTGGTCGCCGCCGAACCGTATTCGACGCGACTGTCGGCACGCACCAGAAATGCATCCTTCTCGGAGACAAACACCAGTTCGGCGCCTTTGCCGGTGACAATGACATCACCGGCGTTGACCCGCTGACCGCGCTCCGCCGGTTTGCCATTGATTCGCACATCGCCCTTGATGTGCGCGATGCCCGGCGGCAAAGTCCCCGCCGCCAATGCGGCGCGCAACTGCAGCATGCCCGAAGCCGCAATTGCTGCAGCCGCAGCCCCGTGCAACCAGGCACGACGCTCCGCTCTCAATCCGCTTTTTTTCATGCACCGACTCCTTGTTCAGGCATTGCAGGCCGGGCGGTGTTTCACGCTCACTGCACCATTATTTCTTTTTCATGAAAAAAGTGAACTCTTTGTCGGCAACATCCGACGACAGCAGGTCATTGCCGGTCTGCCTGGAAAACGCCTGGAAATCCTTCACCGAACCCGGGTCTGTCGCCATGATCTTCAGCACCTGCCCGGACGTCATATCGGTCAATGCTTTTTTGGTACGCAGGATCGGCAGCGGGCAGTTCAGGCCGCGTGCATCAAGTTCCTTGTCGAACTGCATCTGTGAACCTCGCTTTTCTGAAATAGGTAAAAGGAAAAATGCGAATATACGGTCTCAGCCCGGGCTTCTCAAGACAGCGTTTCCGGACGAACAATCCGCCCTCACGCAACAACCGGTCGCGGGGCCGATTATAGACGCGGACAGTGCCTTCAAAACACGCTGACGTTGCTGTCGGCCAGCAGTCTGGACAATCGCAAATTGGCGGCTGACAACCGGTCCACCAGCAACTCCAGAAATGCGCCATTGAAGTGGTGGCGGCACAACTCCGAGGCCCGCGGTAAAGTTTCGGCACGAATCTCGATCACCACCACATCGGCGCTCGCGACCACACTCGCCGAGCGCTGGAATTTGTGTTTACCGAGATAGGCCATCTCGCCGAAACACTCGCCGGCCTTGAGCGAGTTCAGCAGCTTGCCCTGCTTGCGCACCTCGACTTCGCCTTCGGCAAGAATGAAAAATGATGAGCCAATGTCGCCTTCCTGGATCAATACCGTGGATGCCGGCAGCCGCTGCCACTTGGCCAAACGCAGCACTTCCCAGAGCTCAACGTCACTGAACCCCCGAAAAAACTCGAGCCGGCGCAGGGTGTCGAATTTCTCGGCTTCAGGCATGCCGTCCGGCGCCTTGGCGCGCGACCCGCCCAGCGCTTCGACCAGATCACCGGCGAGATCACCCCAGGTCTGGTAACGCTCGACGGTGTTCTTGCTGAGCATGCGCAGCACGATGCCATCGACCCGCACCGGCACTTCGGCACGGAACCGGCTCGGTGGCGCGGGTTCAACGTTGATGATCTGGTAGATGATGCTGTAATTGTTGGTTCCGGTGAAAGGCAGCCGCCCGGTCAACAGCTGATAAAAAACCACACCCAGGGAAAAAATGTCCGTCTGATAAGTAAGCGGCTGTTCCCGGACCTGCTCCGGGGACATGTACGCCGGAGATCCGACACCGGTGATTTGCGTCGTGTCGCTTGAATTGTTGAGCGCCGCGCCGAAATCGGAGATCTTGATGTCGGCCTCGCCGGACAACAGGATATTGGCGGGCTTGATGTCGCGGTGGATAACCCCCTCGCGGGCCGCATAATCCAGTGCGCGCGCACACTTGTAGATGATTTCCAGAACGCGCGACAGTGGCAACAAATGCTCAGGCTGGGTATAACGCTCCAGCGTCGAACCATCGACATACTCCATCACGATATAACTGGCCTCCGCCCCGGAAACCGCATCGTAAATGGCGACGATATGCGGATGCGCAAGTTTTCCGGCAAGAGAGGCTTCGGTGACGAACAGCTTGCGATAGCGGTGACCGTGCTCGTCATCGCCCAGCACCTCGGGGTAAACCGCCTTTACGGCAACCTCACGATCCTGGAAGGGGTCGTAGGCCTTATAGACCACGCTGGTCGCACCGCGGCCAAGTTCCTTGATGATTTCGTATTTGCCGATCCTGCGCGTTTCAGCTGATGTCGGCCCGAACCGTGATCCGGATTCTTGAAATTCACTCATCAGGTCAAAATACCATCAAACCGGCGCCCTGGCAGAGGCCTTAGCGCTTGCCTTCCTGCTCCATCAGCGCCCGGCGCAGTTCGCGAATACGGGCTTCAATGGCCGACAACTGGTAAAAATCACCCTGACCGCTCTTCAGCGCAATCTGGAATTGCTCCAGAGCCGGCCCAAGCTGGCCGGCTCTGACATAGGCCTCGCCTTGCGCACGGTGCTGCAACAGACTGCTGCCCTGGGCCGCATATGCCTGCGCCTGCAATTGGTATAAGCGGGGTTCGTCCGACTGCGTCTGCAGGCGCGTATCGATCAATTTCAGGGCTTCAGCGGGCTGGCGCAGACGCAACAACTGCTCGACATGGCCGTAGAACAACGCACGCGGATTCGGATACAAACGCCTCGCCGCCTGGTAGCAGGCCAGTGCCTGCGCGGCATCACCCGCGGCATCAGGGATGCGACAGGCCAGATTTTCGATGATCGGACTGGCCGTTTTACGTAACGGCACGAGTTCGCGTTTCGCACGCTCGTAGTCACGTGCACGGATCAGGCTGGCGACCAAGCCGTATCTCGTCGCGGTTTCGGACAGGAATTTCCGGTCGCCAAGACTCGCCTCAAAAAAGGCAATGGCTTCGCGCGGCGTGTCGTTCTCAGCCCGCAGCTTGGCGCGGATCAGCTGGAATTCAAGGCTGTCCGGTACCTGGCGATAAGGCATTTGCTCGACGCGGCCCTGGATGTCGCCGATCCGCTCAAAAGTCAGCGGGTGGGTGCGCAGATAAGCGGGCGCTCCGCCTTCGTAAACCCGGGTCGCCCGCTGCAGGCGTTCAAAAAATGACGCCATGCCCCGCGGATCAAAACCCGCGCCATCCAGCAACTGCACACCGACACGATCCGCCTCGCGCTCATTGTCCCGGGTGAAATTGAGCTGGCTCTGCATGACACCCGCCTGGCCAAATGCGATAGCCGCCTCGGCAACCTGGGAGTTGGAACGTGCGGCTAGCAAGGCAACGGCCATCGTCGCCAGGGACATCAACTGGCTCTGCCCCTGCTGGCTGATCATCCGGGCAATATGGCGCTGGGTCACGTGCGCGATCTCGTGCGCAACCACGCCGGCTACTTCGGACTCGCTCTGGGCTGCCAGCAACAATCCGGTATGGATTCCGATGAATCCCCCGGGCAAGGCGAATGCATTGATCTGTCCGTCGCGCACAACAAAAAACTCGAATTCCTGCCTTGCCGAATCACTGCGCGCCGTCAGCCGCGAGCCGAGGCTGTTGGCATATTCCGACACTTCGGCATCGTCCAGGTAGGCCGGATCACGGCGAATCTCGCGCATGATGCGCTCACCGAGTTTGCGTTCATCGGCGGGCGAAATGGCAGCGCCCGAGACATCGCCAAGTTCGGGCAGGGCTTGCGCCAGCACTCGAGGCACGCACAGCAGGGCCAGCAATAGGAATAGCCGCAGGTTCATGATGCTATGATAAATCCGCCATCGAGGAGTTCCCAATGAAAAAACAAACTGTTACACAGAAATTAACCCATTTTGACACTCAGGGGCAGGCGTGGATGGTTGATGTCGCCGGCAAAGCTGAAACCAAGCGTCTCGCACGCGCCAGCGGACGTATCGTCATGCTGCCGGCAACGCTGCGTCACATCATTGCCGGCACTGCAAAAAAAGGGGACGTTCTGGGCATCGCGCGGATCGCCGGCATTCAGGCATCCAAACAGACTTCAACACTGATTCCGCTATGTCATCCGCTTGCTTTGACCCGGGTTGAAATCGAATTCCGGATTTCCCGGCGAGAACACGCCGTAACCTGCATCGCGACTGCCGAAACCTTGGGCAGGACCGGCGTCGAAATGGAAGCACTGACCGCAGCCAGCGTGGCTTTGCTGACCATTTACGACATGTGCAAGGCCGTGGATCGAGGCATGCGCATCGAGTCGCTGGGTTTGCAGGAAAAACGCGGCGGCAAATCCGGGGTCTGGCTGGCAGAATCGTAATCCGGTTGCCGGGTGCCGCACGCTGGCGTACCCGGTAGA
>CAIZLW010000167.1 GCA_903933915.1 uncultured beta proteobacterium
CCGATGGCGATGCCGCCGGAAACGCCGATGCCGTGGATCGTGAAACTCATGGATGTCGAGGCCGGAAGTTGCTGCGATTAATGACGGTGGAACGTATTCTGCCCTTTGCGGGCTGGCCCCTCAATCCTTGACGGTCATTCTCCTTCGCCGAAACGGTCGGCGATCAGTGCCAGCAATGCCTTCATCGCCTCGGATTCATCCGGACCGTCCGTTTCGATGGTGACTTTCGAACCTTTGGCCGCAGCCAGCATCATCACGCCCATGATGCTCTTGGCATTGACGCGACGGCCGTTGCGGGTCAGCCAGACGCTGCTGGCATAGGTACCTGCTGACTGGGTCAGTTTCGCCGAAGCCCGAGCGTGCAGCCCGAGCTTGTTGATGATCTCAGCTTCCTGTTGCTGCATTGGGCACAGTCGTAAATACCGGCGGTACCCGCAATACGCCTTCGCAGCCGCCGCTGATCGCCTTGGTGATCATCACCTGCAGCGACTTGTCGCGGTAGGTCAGGGCGCGGATCAGCATCGGCAGGTTGACCCCGGCGAGGGCTTCGATTTTGCCGGGGATGACCAGCTTGGCGGCGATATTGGACGGTGAGCCGCCGTACATGTCGGTGAGTACCAACACGCCGTCGCCTTCGTCCAGTTCCTTGACCATCTTGCGTGCCTGCGGCACCAACTGCCCCGGGTCATCCTGAGCGGTGACGCCGATCTGGCGCAGCCGCGGCGGCCGTTTGTTGAGCATATGACTGGCGCAGTGAATCAGGCTTTCGCCCAGGGTGCCATGGCTGATAATCAGGAGGCCGATCATGTATTGGGGCTGCCGCTGTCATGAAAGCGCCATACTCTACGCCCCCTTTTCTTGCGCTGCAACATAATTACCGGGGACTGCGGCATCCGTGGGCTAAACTAAATTTTCCAATTTATTCAATAACATACCGGCGACATTAAAGCCGGTCTGCTGAGTGATTTCCTGGAAACAGGTCGGGCTGGTGACATTGACCTCGGTCAGGCAGTCGCCGATCACGTCCAGTCCGACCAGCAACAGGCCTGCAGCCATCAGCTGCGGACCGAGGGTTTCGGCGATTTCGCGGTCGCGCGCGGTCAGTTCGCGGGCGACACCGGTGCCGCCGGCGGCAAGGTTGCCGCGGGTTTCACCGGGTTGCGGAATGCGCGCGAGGCAGAAGGGTACGGGTTCTCCGCCGATCACCAGCACGCGTTTGTCGCCGTTGCTGATTTCCGGCAGATAACGCTGCGCCATGATCGTACGCGCGCCATGGTTGGTCAGTGTTTCGATGATCACGCTGGTATTGGGATCGCCGGCGCGTACCCGGAACACCGACGCGCCGCCCATGCCGTCGAGCGGCTTGAGAATGATGTCGGCGTGTTCGCCGAGGAATTCGCGCAACAGGCCGGCGCGGCGAGTAACCAGCGTCGGCGCGGTGAATTGCGGGAACCGGGCGATGGCCATTTTTTCGTTGAAGTCGCGGATCGCCTGCGGCCGGTTGAACACGCGCGCACCGCGTTTTTCCGCGAGTTCCAGCAGGTAGGTGCTGTAGACGTATTCCATGTCGAACGGCGGATCTTTGCGCATCAGCACTGCATCGAACTGCTCCAGCGGGATGTCGGTCGCGGCATCGAGCCGGTACCAGTCCGGCGCCGAGCCGGTCAGATGCAGCCGGGAAGCCTGTCCGGTGACCACCTGTTTGTGCCAGGCCAGATCGTCCAGTTGCAGGGCGAACAGCTCGTGACCCCGCGCCGCCGCCTCGCACATGATCGCGTAGGTGCTGTCTTTCTTGAGATTGAACGCGTCGAGCGGGTCGACGATGAAGGCGATCTTCATGGCGTCAGCGCAGGCTCCGGCGTTTCCATGCGCTCGAGTTCGATGGCCGCAGCCAGCAGCGCGAGCCGCGCGATGACGCCGTAGGAGTAGAAACGGTTGGGCGGGCAGCCGGGATCACCGGGGTTGGGCGACGAGCAGGGCTCGGCAAACGCCAGCGGCACGAACTGCATGCCGGGTGCGTTGAGGTTCTGGTCCTTGCCGCGCTCGGTGTGCACGCGATAGAAGCCGCCAACGACGAAGTGGTCGATCATGTACACCACCGGCTCGGCGATGGCGTCACCGACGTTCTCAAAGGTGTAGACCCCTTCCTGCACGATCACGTCATTGACTTCAAGACCTTCCTTGACCACGGCCATCTTGTTGCGCTGCTTGCGGTTGAGGCCTTTGACTTCCGCTGGGTCCTTCACCGTCATGATGCCCATGCCGTAAGTGCCGGCATCGGCCTTGACGATAACGAAGGGCTCTTCAGTGACGCCGTACTCGGCGTATTTCTTGCGGATGTCGGAGAGAATTTCCGATACATAACCTTCGAGGCATTCCTCGCCCTGGCGTTCGCGGAAATTGATCTTGCCGCAGCGCTCGAAGTAGGGATTGATCAGCCACGGGTCGATGCCGATCAGTTTTGCGAAATCTTTGGTGACATCGTCGTAGGCGGCAAAGTGTTGGGATTTGCGGCGGGTGGCCCAGCCGGCATGCAGCGGCGGCAAGACGGTTTGTTCGAGTCCCTGCAGGATCGCCGGAACGCCGGCGGACAGATCATTGTTCAGCAACACCACGCAGGGATCCATGTCGCCGACCTTGACCCGGTTGCCTTCGCGCTTGAGCGGTTCCAGGCGCAGCGTCGTGCCGTTGGTGAGTTCGATGTCGGTGGCCGCGGTGATTTCCGGCAGCAGGCTGCCGATGCGTACTTCAACCCCGGCGTGCCTCAGGATGCGCGCGAGCTTCTCGACGTTCTGCAGATAAAACTGGTTGCGGGTGTGGTTTTCCGGAACCAGCGCGATCGCGCGTGCATCCGGGCAGGCTTTTTCGATGGCCGCCATCGCCGCCTGCACGCACAGCGGATGAAAATCCGGGTTGAGGTTGTTGAATCCACCCGGAAACAGATTGGTATCCACCGGTGCGAGCTTGAATCCGGCATTGCGCAGATCGACCGAGGCATAAAACGGCGCGGTGTGTTCCTGCCATTGCAAGCGCAGCCAGTGTTCGATATCGGTGGTGGCCTTGAGGATATGGCTTTCCAGTTCCTGCAGCGGGCCGGTCAGTGCGGTAGTCAGGCGGGGTACGGTCATGACGCGGATTGTAGCTGATCCCCCAAAGTGCCCTTTACCGCCGGCGTGCTTGAACCGAAGGGCGAAAAAAAGCGGGCGCCGTAGCGCCCGCCTGCCTCGGGAAGAGGATTCCGGAGAGGGATTACAGGTGGTAAGCCTTTTCGCCGTGCTCGTTGATGTCGAGGCCTTCGCGCTCGACTTCTTCGGACACACGCAGACCGACGATCAGGTCAACGATCTTGTAGGCAATCAGGGCAACCACGGCTGACCACAGCACGGCGACACCGACGCCCCACAACTGGCTGATGATCTGGGTGCTCATGCTGAAGTCACCGACCTTGTTGGCCACGTAGTCGTAGACACCCGTTCCGCCCAGCGCCGGCGAGACGAACACGCCGGTGAGGATGGAGCCGAGGATGCCGCCGACCGCATGCACGCCAAACACGTCGAGCGCGTCATCCGCACCGAGCATGCGCTTGAGGCCGTTGACACCCCACAGGCAGACCACGCCGGCGAGCAGGCCGATGATGATGCCGCCCATCGGGCCGACGAAACCGCAAGCCGGTGTGATGGCGACGAGGCCTGCAACCGAGCCCGAAGCAGCACCCAGCATCGAGGGTTTGCCCTTGAGCATCCACTCGAAGATCATCCACGACATCGTGGCGGCTGCGGTGGCGAGCAGGGTGTTGATCAGCGCCAGAGCAGCAAGGCCGTTGGCTTCGAGGTTGGAACCGGCGTTGAAGCCGAACCAGCCCACCCACAGCAGTGCAGCACCGACCATGGTCAGCGTCAGGCTGTGCGGGGACATGGCTTCCTTGCCCCAGCCCACGCGTTTGCCGACGAGGTAAGCACCCACCAGACCGGCGATACCGGCATTGATGTGCACCACCGTGCCGCCTGCAAAGTCGAGCGCGCCCTTGGCCCACAGGAAACCGGCGCCTGCCACTACTTTTTCGAGCGACGCGGCATCGGTGATGGCATCCGGGCCGTCCCAGTACCAGACCATGTGCGCCATCGGCAGGTAGGAGAACGTGAACCACAGCACGATGAACAGCAGCACTGCGGAGAACTTCATCCGCTCGGCAAACGCGCCGACGATCAGTGCCGGCGTGATACCGGCAAACGTGGCCTGGAAAGCGATGAACACATACTCGGGAAGAACGACGCCCTTGCTGAAGGTTGCGGCGACCGAGTCGGGGGTCACGCCGGACAGGAACAGTTTGTCGAAGCCGCCGAAGAACGAGCCGCCGCCGGTAAATGCAACGCTGTAGCCGTAGATGGCCCACAGCACGACGGACATCGCAAATACGATGTACACCTGCATCAGCACCGACAGGGTGTTCTTGGCGCGGACCATGCCGCCGTAGAACAGCGCCAGACCGGGAACGGTCATCAGGATCACCAGTACGGTGGCCATCAGCATCCAGGCGGTGTCACCCTTGTTGGGGATCGGCGCCGGAGCAGCAGCGGGAGCTGCCGGGGCGGGTGCTGCGGCCGCGGCAGCAGCAGGGGCTGCTGCGGGAGCGGCTGCGGCCGGCGCTTCAGCCGGTTTGTCCTGCGCGCTGACCGGTGCGCCGGCAAAGCCGAGAACGCCGAACAGGGCAAGAGCTGCAATCAGTTTTCTCATGTCATTCTCCAATCAAAGGGCATCTGCGCCGGTTTCACCGGTGCGGATGCGAACCACCTGTTCGAGGTCGGAGACGAAAATCTTGCCGTCGCCGATCTTGCCGGTGTTCGCGGATTTTTCGATGGCTTCGATCACCTGCTCGAGCAGCTCGGTCTTGATCGCTGCTTCGACCTTGATCTTCGGCAGGAAGTCGACCACGTATTCCGCCCCGCGATAGAGTTCGGTGTGCCCTTTTTGCCGTCCGAAGCCCTTGACTTCAGTGACGGTGATGCCGGTCACGCCGATGGCGGACAGCGCCTCCCTCACTTCGTCGAGCTTGAACGGCTTGATGATTGCCGTAACGAGTTTCATGTTGTATCCCCGGTAAGTTGGGACCGGCGTTGCCGCCGGTCCGCTATGCCCATTAACTTAGAATGTTTTTGCGACAAAGAGGGTGAACGTGTCCTTGCCGATCATCTTGGTGCTAGCCGTATTGGTGTAGTTAGCCTCTTGCGCGGAGGTCATGTCGGTGCCGGTCCAGTAGCCGCCGATGGTGAAGCTTTGCGGCAGCGCGTAGGTCGCGCCGAGTTTCCAGTCCTTGTAGGACGCGCAGGCATCGTTACCGACGCCACCGGTGCAGGTCAGACCACCATTACCAGTGAATTTTTGAATGCCGTAGTGTGCAATCAGGTTGAATTTATCGTTGACCGGGTAGTTCGCGGTCAGGTCGAGGTAGGTGGTGCCGTCGCTGTCCTGGACGCCGAAGGTTTGTTTATTCAGGCTGTACGAATACTTCGCGCTCAGCCATTTCCAGGTCAGCGCACCGTAGACTTCGAGTGTATCGGCCTTGGTCATACCGGCTGCATACGGCACGGTGGAGTTCTTGGTACCCGGGTAGTAATACTGCAGCAGGCCGACGTCAAAGCCGAGGTCGCCGGAGACGGTGCCTTTATAACCAGCGTAGAAATCCATTTCCAGGCTGCTGCTGGTGTAGCCGGTGACGGTCGGGGAATCGGTCAGCCAGCTGATGTTCGACATCCAGGTGCCGGCGTAAAAGCCGCTGGAGTGGCTGTAGTCAAAACCGCCTTGCAGGGCTGCATCGCCGTTGGTCTGGGTCAGGCCACGGAAAATGTACTGGCTGTAGACGCCCACATTGCCGGTCAGCGTATGTTCCGGGGTCGGCGCCGGAGCGGCGGCCTGAGCAAAAGCGAGAGCGGGGGCGAAAGCACCGGCAACGAGGCCGGCAATGATGGTCTTTTTAAACATGGTTTTCCCTTTTTTCAGTGTTCAGTGTTGGCACAGGTGCAATAAAACTGCAGGTTAACTACAGCAGGTACCATGCCAGATTATTTATCATTTAAAATCAAGTAGTTATACTGTGCCGACAGTACCCAAAAACACCGTAACGCACTATAACGGTGCAATTTTGAGGTGCGCCGCACCATTAGCTGGCGCGACCGCCCCGGCATGAGGCAGTGGCCCCAGACGGGGGGGGCGCCGAGGAATTGCTACACTGCGCGGATCAGGGGGGTCTCATGAACCAGAAGTTGCTCGACGACATCAATGCAAAGCTGAAGGCGGTGATGGCGCAAAGTCCGGCCGCCGACCTCGAGCGGAACCTCCGGGCGATGCTCGGCGCAGCCTTCACCCGGCTGGATCTGGTCAGCCGTGAGGAATTCGACATCCAGCGCGAAGTGCTGGCGCGAACCCGCGCCCGTCTGGCGGAACTCGAAAAACAGGTGGCGGTGCTGGAGTCCGCGACGGGCGCCAGCGCAGACCGGCGCTAGTTTCTGCATCCTCGGCGTCAGCCGGCGGCCGGGGGCGGCCGTTATGTTTTGATCACGATTACGCCCCCGGAACACCGTGTCCCTCGCCGTCCTTTACAGCCGTGCGCTGGCCGGCCTGGATGCGCCACTGGTCACCGTGGAAGCGCATCTGGGCAACGGCCTGCCGAGCTTTACCATCGTCGGCTTGCCCGAGGCCGAGGTCAAGGAAGCCAAGGACCGCGTGCGTGCTGCGCTGCTCAATGCGCGGTTTGAATTCCCGGCGCGGCGCATTACCGTCAATCTGGCGCCTGCCGATTTGCCCAAGGAATCGGGGCGCTTCGATCTGCCCATCGCCTTGGGCATCCTGGCGGCTTCCGGACAGATTCCTGGCGAACGTCTGCAGCGTTTCGAGTTTGCCGGGGAACTGGCGCTGACCGGCGAGTTGCGTCCGGTGCGCGGTGCGCTGGCGATGGCGCTGGCGGTTGCCCGTGACGGTCGCGGGTTTGTCCTGCCGCAGGCCAATGCGCCGGAAGCGGCGCTGGCCTACGGCGCCGAAGTGTATGCGGCGCCTGCACTGATGGATGTCTGCGCGCATCTCGCCGGGCATGCAGGGCTGGCGCGTGCAGTGCCCGCGCCGGTGCTGGCTGCTGCGCGTTACGCGGATCTGATGGATATCAAAGGCCAGGCGCAGGCGCGGCGCGCGCTGGAAATCGCCGCCGCCGGCGGCCACAGCCTGCTCATGGTCGGTCCACCGGGCACCGGCAAGACCATGCTCGCGCAACGCTTGCCGGGCATCCTGCCGCCGATGACCGAAGCGGAAGCCCTGGAGTCAGCGGCCGTGCAGTCGATCGGCAGGCGCGGGTTTGATGCGACCCTGTGGAAGCAGCGGCCGTATCGGGCGCCACATCACACCGCTTCCGCCGTCGCGCTGGTCGGCGGCGGCGGCATCCCGCGCCCCGGCGAGGTGTCCCTGGCCATGCATGGCGTACTGTTCCTCGACGAGTTGCCGGAATTCGAACGCCGCGTGCTTGAGGTTCTGCGCGAGCCGCTGGAGTCCGGGCGGATCACCATTTCACGCGCGGCCAACCAGGCTGATTTCCCGGCGCAATTCCAATTGGTTGCGGCGATGAACCCCTGCCCCTGCGGTTATCTCGGTCATTACCACGGGCGCTGCCGCTGCACGCCGGATCAGGTTGCGCGTTACCGTTCACGCATCTCCGGGCCTTTGCTCGACCGCATTGACCTGCAGATCGAAGTCCCGGCGCTGGCGCAGGAAGACCTGATGCGCAGCGCCGACGGCGAGCCGTCCGCGGTGGTGCGTGTCCGCGTGACCGCCGCCCGCGAACGCGCCATGGCGCGGCAGCAAAAGCCGAACGCAAGGCTGGGCTCGCGCGAGATTGATGAGCATTGCGCGCGTGATGACAAGGGCGAGACCCTGCTCAAGCAGGCGATCGCGCGGCTGGGTCTTTCAGCACGCGCCTATCACCGGATTTTGCGGGTGGCCCGGACAATCGCCGATCTCGATGCCGCCGAGACGGTGATGTCAGGACATGTTGCCGAAGCGGTTCAATATCGCCGGCTTGACCGTTCGGCGTGAACCAGGGCCCGCCGCGTGAAGAATCAGGGGGTTGTCATGGTTCGCCCCGAATTAAGGCGGGGACGCGGCGTTTTCCGGCTCCAGCGCCGCCAGCAGGCTCTTGCGGGTAATGGGTTTGACCAGGATGGCGTCGAACCCTGCCGCCATGATTTTTTTAACGGTGTCACTGAATGCATGCGCTGTGTAGGCGATGATCCGCAGATGCTTCAAATCCGCTGACGCCTTGATGATCGCGCAGACATCGATACCCGATATTTCCGGCATGCTGATGTCGAGCAGGACGCAATCGTAGGGCTCGTTTAGTGTCTGCCGCAGGGCGATCAAGGCCGCTTCACCGCTTTCCGCCTCCGAGCACTGCCAGGGAAAATCGCGCAGCAGCATGCCCGGAAGGCGGCGGTTGACCGGGTGATCGTCGACGATCAGCAGGCGCTTATTCATTGAAACCGCCATGTTTAAGTGGCAGGGTAAAGAAGAAAGTGCTGCCCAGATCAGGTTTCGACTCAAGCCAGATTTCACCGCCCATGAAATCGACAATATCCTTTGCAAGCGCGAGACCCAGGCCACTGCCCCCCTGTCGGCGGGTGATGAAGTTGTCCAACTGGCGGAAGCGGTCAAAAACGCAGTCTTGCTGTTGCTGCGGAATGCCGAGGCCGGAATCGCTGACGCTGAATTGGATTTTATGGTCTGCAGGCAATAGCGTGACGCGCAGATGAACAAAGCCGTACGCCGTGAATTTGATGGCGTTTGAGAGCAGATTGAGGAGCACTTGCATAAGCTTGGTGCGGTCCGTGAAAATAAACTTGGGCAAGTCGGGGTCCAAATCCAGATGCAGATCAAGACCGGCGTTTGTTGCGATTGCGGAATGCAGGGCGATTGCATTCTCCGGCAGTTCAAGCAGATTGACGGATTCCCCGTCCAGCGTCATTTGCCCCGCTTCAATCTTGGCCAGGTCGAGCGTGGTATTCACCAGTGCGACAAGATGTAGCCCGGATTGATGAATAATGTTTGCCGTTTTTCCGTCCTCCGGATCTTTCGCATGATCTTTCAGATACTCCGAGAAGCCCAGAATGCCCGTGAGCGGCGTTCGCAGTTCGTGGGATATGCGCGAAATAAATTCGGATTTCAATTCGGCGTTCTGCAGAGCATCCTGCGCATTCTTTTCCAATGCGTTGTTGATCCGTTCCTGGGCAAGGAGGCTGCGATGCAGGGCCGCGGTAGCGATAAGGATCAGCAGGGTGATGACGGCGCAGAGAATCTTCATCAGCCTCGAATGTTCCTCAAATTCCGCCAGCCCTCCCCTTTCGCTGATTCCGACGGAGACGATTAGCGGGTAGTGTTGCAGGCGCCTGTAGGCGTAGGTGCGTCTGCTGTTGTCGACCAGACTGGCCTCCTGGTAAGTGCCCGTGGGCGAGGACTTGAGAAGGTCAAACAGGGTCGAATCCCGTAAGTCCTGGCCAATCTCGTTCGAAGTATCAGATCGACGCGCGCGGATAATGCCATCCGTCCCGATCAATGCCGTTTCCGAGCCTGTGCCAAGGTTTACGGATTTGTAAAACTCGGTGAAGTAGCCCGGATCCAGGCTGCAGACGACGATCCCGCCGAAGCTGCCATCGGGCTTGTTGATGCGGCGGGTGAACTGCAACGACCATTTGCCGCTGGACCGCCCGAGGACAGGCTTGGACACGAACAGTTTTCCGCTGTCCTCGGCGACATGGATTGCGAAATGTGCGCGGTCTTTGATGTTTGAGGTCGGGAGAAACGGGATGATCTGCTGGGTTTGGCCGGTTTCGTCTGCAGTCGCGATCAGATTGAAAAAATTGTCCAGAAAAATGCCTGCACGGGCATAACGCTGAAGATCAAAACGAGCACGCTCGTGTTCGAACTCCGATTTGATAAAAAGAGTGGTTTGGTCCAGAACCCTTATGGTGCGGGCGGTGTGTTCCTCAAGGAGTTTTGCGTGGATTTCAGCCTGATGTGCAACGAAATGCAGAGTCTCTTTTTTATCCAGATCCAGATAAAAGACAACGCCACCCCATAAGGCGGCACACAAGGTGGCCGCAATGATCCAGATCCCGTGGAAGTGGGGCCGAAGCCGAGCCGAATATCCGTCGGCAGCCTCCCCGCTGGTCGTGCTTGACGAGGGGCTATCAATGCTCATCGATGCTGCAACATGTTAATGTGGCCTTTGGTGGACAGGACTGATGCGACGGTTCCAACAACCGACCGCTCATGTTCCGGCCGGTTGGAGTGATCCGCGTCTTGCCCCTGCAACTGGTAAATTCGGAATATCAGTGGGAATATCAGTAGGAAAATCAGAGTGCTGCGGTGTCAATCATCGGCTGTGAGCGTATCGACAAGTCGCTGTTGAAAGACATCCGCCCGCCAGGCGCTGATGGGTAAGGCAACTGGGTAATGCAACGGGATAACGCAACGGGGTAACGCAACTGGGTAACGCAATTTAGTAACGCCATTCGGTAACGCCATATCCATCACGGCATGGCGGATGGGAGCAAATCAATTTTCCAGTATCAGTCACGGCCGCCCCGATTGTCTATGACAATATCAATCGCTTAACATAAATTAACATTCGAGCCTCGACAGTTCTGGAAAATACCTCCCATGACTCCGGAAATGACAGCAGAACAGAACAGAAAAATGGTTGATCTTGTGAAAATAATGCGGCTTGCCCAAACGCTAGGCCTCAAGCTGTTTACGCTTGCTGCGCTCGCACTGTTCGGTTTGAACGGGTTGCCAACGCTTTACGCGGCAACAAACAATCCCGCACCAGATTCCACCGGCAACAACGCCGCCTTGTCGATCCAGTTGCAGGTAGCGGTAAGGCAGCATGTCGAGCATCATAGAATCAGCGGGTTTTGGCACTACATTGATCATGACCAGCGCCGTCCTGCCCGGCTGAAACCGGATTATTCAAACCCCACCGTTTTCCGGATCGGCGACTATTTTGCGTTGAAATACCTTTTTCTGGATGTAAAAGGACAGCCGCGTCCGATGGTGTTCTACCTGACACTGCGCAGACCCTCTGAATATATTGTTATTCATGTCGATGCTGCTGATGGCGCGGCGCTTGACAGGCTGGTGCGCGACAAAGTGGCCGTCCCGGTCGATATCGAATTCGCGCCATCCCGTCGTTAATGCCTTTCAACGTGATCAACATTCGCCGGCATGTACTGGCCAAAATAGCGCTGACAGTAGTGCTGGGCTATGTCGCCTTGGGCCTGCTTGGATTGTCCTGGATTAATCATGTAGACCGCCAGCGACACGCCGCCGAATATTTCAGCAGGATCAGCCAGTTGATTGCCACCGTGGCCACGACGCTGGAGAACGTGCCGGTCTTGCCGGCGGTTGCCGAGGGCCACTATTCTTATGTTGCCGACATCCTGGAAGTATTCGCGGCTGAGCCTGATGTCCAGTGCGTTGAAGTGGCGAACCGGGGCAATGAAAAGGTCGTCGCCAGATGGCCCGCTTCGCCCGGCTGTGGTGACGCTGCGGGGGCGACGAGAGTCACCGTCACGCTCGACGACCCCAGCCCGTGGCGCTTGAATGTGGTCATCGGCAGCGAGCATCTCGAACAAGCGTTGCTCACGGAAAACCGTTACCGCCAGTTGCTGCTGCTGGTTTCGCTGTTGATCGTGAGCGGCCTGTTATTGGGCGCCTACAGCTATTGGGTTCGCAGACCGCTCCGACTCATCCTGTCGGCGGTCGAGGACGAGCGGGAGAACGGATCGCATCAACAGCTCGATTTCAGTGCCCCGGATGAGATGGGCCAACTGGCGAACGAGATGAATATTCTGATGGCAACCCTGGAGCAGCGGGATATTGCCCTCACCGAATACAAGCAGGCCCTGTCAACGTCATATCAAAAGCTGGAGCTCAGAGCCGAGCATCTGGCGCGAAGCGAGGCCCTGTTTGTCGCGGCATTCGACAGCGCGCCGGTTGGCGTCGCCTTGCGTTCCTGCGATCCCGACAATCCAAGGTTTCTTCGGGTCAACGAGCAATTCTGCAAAATGCTCGGCTATACCCCCGAAGAGCTGATGAGCATGAATGTGTGGGACGTTACGCCGCGGGATGAATTGGCCGAAGCCAAGCAGTACATCGGTTTTCTGGGTAGCGGCGCCATCGGGCCCTATACCCGCGAGAAACGTTATATCCGCAAGGACGGCACGGCGATTTGGGCCAGTATTTCCGTTGCGCCGGTATTCGGAGATGACGGCAAGCTGCTTCATTTCGTTGCAGTTGTCATTGATATTTCGGCAGAGAAGGTCGCCCGGGCAGAGCGCGATTCGCTGCGCCGCCTGATGCAGGATATGCTCGATTACATGCCTTCTGAAGTGGCTGTCATCGACGCAAACCGGCGTTTCCAGATCCGCAACAACATCCACCGCCGGAATCACCCGGATATCAACGATCTGGAGGATGCGCCGATCAGCGCGGCCGACCAGTTGGTGCTGACGTCGGGCCGGGCGATGGAGCGCGAGGAAATGGAACCCGATAATGGCGCGGGTGGCGCGGGGAAATATTTTCTGGCCCAGCGATTCGCGTTAAAGAACGCGACTGGAGAATCCTACGCTTATGGCCTGATCCGTACCGACGTGAGCGAGCTCAAGCGTGCAGAACTGCAACTGCGACAGACCGAGGCTTGGTATCGGGAGATTTTTGAACTGGCGCCGGAAGGCATGCTGATCATCGATGACAGCGGCCGCATTCACCTCGCCAACGCCGGTATGCAGGAGCTTCTGGGATACAGCGCTGACGAATTCAAAAACATGAACGTCGCCGATGTTGTGCCCGAACACTATCGGGAAGAGCAGGGGCGGCACTTCAGGGTTTTTCTCCGCTCGTCGTCTGAATCCCTGCTGAAGCGGGAGATTATTGCGCTGAGCAAGTCGGGGGCGAAACTTCCTGTTGAAATCAAGCTCAGACGCCTGCCCAATCTGCCGGATCGGCTGCAGTTTGTCAGTGTCGCGGTGCGCAGCCTGGTGGCCCAGCGCGAAATGCAGAAACTCACCCGCGAGGCGACCAAGCTGGTCAGGCAGGCGACGCAGGCAAAATCGGATTTTCTCGCCAATATGAGTCACGAAATCCGCACCCCGCTCAATGCCATCATCGGCATGTCCAGGCTGGCGATGGATCAGGCTGCGAACAGCCGGCAGCGCGATCAACTGGCCAAAGTGCTGGTTTCCGCGCAGCATCTGCTGGGTATCGTCGGTGACATCTTGGACGTCTCCAAGATTGAGGCCGGCAAGATGGTGCTGGAGGAAATTGAATTTGCCCTCGACAAGGTGCTGGCCGACTCCGCCGTCATGGTCGCGCAGCAATGCAGCGCAAAGGGGCTGGAACTGATACTCAACGTCGATCCGGCCATTCCCAGGCGGGTGCTTGGCGACCCCCTCCGGCTATCCCAGGTGATCGCCAATTACACCAACAATGCGTTGAAATTCACCGATCACGGCGAAGTCGAGATTCGCGCTGAATTGCTGCGCAGGGAGGGCGAGGAGATTTTCATAAAGTTTTCGGTCTGCGATACCGGGATCGGCATGACCAGCGAGCAGATCGCAAGGCTGTTCCAGAGCTTCCAACAGGCTGATCCTTCGATCTCCCGCCGCTACGGAGGCACCGGTCTGGGACTGGCGATCTGCAAGTCTCTGGCGGAGATGATGGGGGGCGAGGTCGGGGTGGACAGCGAGATTGGCCATGGATCAACATTCTGGTTCACGGCCAGAATGAAAGTGCCTGAGCAATTGTCAGTTCCGGTCCATAAAGCCGACCCCCAGGGGCGGCGCATCATCGTGGTTGATGACAACCCGACCGTGAGACGGGTTCTGCTGCAAATGCTCAAGGGCTTCGGTATGGTCGTTGATGAGGCGCGGACCGGGCTGGAGGCTGTGGAGCGTTGCGTCGAGGCGCAACGCCAGGGCTGTGGCTACGACGTCGCCATCATCGACTTGATGATGGCCGGCATCGATGGGGTTGAGACCATCAAACAGTTGCGTGCGCAATTGCCCGGCAAGCCAAGGCTGATGGCGGTATCGGGCTTCATGAGCGGCCCCCTGCACAGGCAGGCCGTACTGGTGGGCGCCGACCGGATATTGCAGAAACCGTTGCAGCCCTCCGTGCTTCTGGAAGCGTTAACGGATCTGATTGAAATTGAAAGCGTAGATGCGCCCACCCAGTCCCGTGTGGTTTACCGACCCAAGCCAGAGCATCTCCGTGGCGTCAGTATCCTGCTGGTTGAAGACAATCTGCTCAATCAGGAAGTGGCAGCGCACTTCCTGCAGGA
>CAIZLW010000168.1 GCA_903933915.1 uncultured beta proteobacterium
CCATCGTGCTGGGGGTGCAACTCGCGCATGCCGGGCGCAAGGCGTCCAGTCATCGGCCGTGGCAGGGTCATGGACCCTTGCAGGCCAGCGAGGGTGCATGGCAGACGCTGGCGCCTTCGGCGGTACCGCTGGCGGAAGGCTGGCCGGCGCCGCACGCAATGAGCAAGGCCGAGATGCAGCAGCTGACCCAGGCGTTTGTGCAGGCCGCGCAGCGCGCGGCGCGCATCGGACTTGATTTCATCGAGCTGCATTCAACGCACGGCTATCTGCTGTCGGAATTTTTGTCGCCACTGTCGAACAAACGCACCGACGAATACGGCGGCAGTCTCGACAACCGCATGCGCTTCCCGCTGGAGGTCTTTCGCGCGATTCGTGCGGCGTTTCCAGCAGAGCGGTTTGTCGGCGCAAAAATATCCGGCACCGATTTTGTCGATGGCGGCTTTTCGCCCGATGAGGCGGTGGCTTATGCGCGGGCGCTCAAGGCCGAGGGCTGTGCCTATGTCACGGTGTCCGGCGGTGGCGTGGTGCTAGACGCCAAAATCCCCGTTGGCCCCGGTTACCAGCTGCCGTTCGCCGAACGTGTAAAGAAAGAAACGGGCATCACCACCGGCGCTGTCGGCATGATCACCGACCCGCAACAGGCCGAAGCCATCATCGCCGGCGGACAGGCGGATTTCATTTCGCTGGCGCGGGCGATGCTGTTCAATCCGCGCTGGCCGCAGCATGCCGCCGTCAGTCTCGGCGTCGAACTTCCGTATGCCCCGCAGTACGAACGCGCCGCGCCGAAAGTGTGGCGACCAGGCAGGACGCTGGGCAAAATCAGCACATGAGGAGGCCGCGATGAAACACCTTGTTACATGGAGCGTGGTGTTGCTGATGTTGCCGGCAGTGGTGGTTGCACAGCCCGCAGCCAAATATCCGACGCGTCCGGTACGCATGATCGTGCCGGCGCCACCCGGCGGCACTACCGATCTGCTGGGTCGCCTGGCCGCCGAGCGGCTGGCTGAGGCACTGGGTTATCAAGTGGTGGTGGACAATCGCGGCGGCGCCGGCGGCATCCTCGGTACCGAACTGGTGGCGCGTGCGCCGGCAGACGGTCATACGCTGGGCATCATCTACACGCCGCACACCGTGCTGCCGCATCTGCAGAAAAAACTGCCGTACGACGCACTAAAGGATTTTGCCGCATTGTCGCAGCTCACCGAAGCGCCGCTGATTCTGGTGGTGCATCCATTGCTGCCTGTGCACAAGGTGCAGGACCTGATCGCGCTGGCAAAATCGAAGCCGCTGGTTTATGGCTCTGCGGGCAATGGCAGCGGCGGGCATCTTTCCGGCGAGCTGTTGAAGCAGATGGCGAAAATCGATGCCACGCATGTGCCATACAAAGGCGCGGGCCCCGCGGCCATCGACCTGATGGCCGGACAGTTGCAGTTCCAGTTCGGATCGCATATCACCACCAAGGGTTTTGTTGCCGCCGGGCGTCTGCGTGCAATTGCGGTCAGTAGCGCTAAACGGTCACCGGAACTGCCGAATTTGCCGACGGTGTCTGAACAGGGCTTGCCCGGATTCGAGTTCGTGAACTGGTTCGGCATGGTCGCACCGGCGCGTACGCCGTCGGCGATTGTCAGCGGCATCCAGCAGAAAATTGCGCAGGCATTCCAGCAGCCGGCGACCCAAGCCAAACTGGTGGCACTGGATTCAACGGTGGTTACCAGTGCGCCGGCAGCCTTTGCGGCGTTTCTGGCCCATGATCTGCAGAAATGGGGCGGGGTGTTACGCAACTCCGGAATCAAGGCAGAGTAAAGTCCGGTCGGACGGCTGCACCCTTGTTAGAATGGCCAGCAGCATCGACATCCCGGCTAACCCGTATTCACGACCATCGGTAGCCCCGCTTTTTCATGATTTATATAAGCTAAATTTGCTACTGAAAGGTTCAACATGAGTAATCATAAAAAAATCAAACCGACATCCTTTTTGCTTGGAGCAATGCTTGTCATGGCAACCATTGCGCCGGTACTGGCGCAGGATGCGGGTTTCCTGAAGGACTACTCCCAGTTGGAGACGAGAAAAGACGCCAAAGGCGTTGAGCGCAAGGTTTGGGTCAACCCGAAACTGACGGCGCAGAATTACCAGAAGATCATCATTGAGCCGATTACTTTTTTCCCGGTTCCCAGTCCGACGGAGCAGGTTTCCATGGGCGCCCTCGACGAAATCCGGGCTTACATCGACAGCGGCGTTCGCAAGGCTGTTGCGGCAAGCCTTCCGGTGGTCTCAGAAGACGGTCCTGGGGTTATCCGGTTTCGCTGGGCGATTACGGCAGCCAGCGTAGACAAGAGCCTGAAAGTGTCTCAACTGATCCCCTTGGCACTGATCATTACCGCCGCAAAGCGGGGAACCGGAATTGAAAAATATGACGTCAAGTTGATGGTGGAAGGTGAATGGGTGGACAGTGTCAGTGGCGAGGTGCTGATTCGTGCCGTGCGTGTTGCCAAGGGGGTCGAGATCAAGGGTGATACTCCGTTGACATTGAAGCTCGTAAAGCCTCAGCTGGATTCCTGGATGGCTGCCATCAAGGAGGATGTGGCCCGCCTGATTCCGCCCGCAAAATAAAATAGCTGCTGTCTCAGAGGGCGGCGCCATTGATCCGATGGTCGGTCGGGCAAGGCGCTTCCATCCGGGTCGCATATGGCGATCAAGGGTTTTGATGTTTCCAGAGGGTTAGATCGTGGAGCAGATCGCCGCAACACTGCACAAGCTGCCCGAGTTATCGCTGTTCCTGAGCATCCTCCTCGGGCACTTCATCGGTCGCTTCCATTTCAAGGGTGTCGGTTTTGGCACCGTGGTCGGGACTCTGATCGCCGGGATTATTATCGGCATCATCGCCAAGCCGCAGTTGCCCGAGTTATTGCGCTGGGCATTTTTCTATCTGTTTTTGTTTTCCATCGGGTATTCAATCGGGCCGCAGTTTTTTGGCAGCCTGCGCCGAGAGACACTGCCGCAGGTCGCGCTGGCGGTGATTATTTCGGTGACTGGTCTGGCGACAGTCATCGGCATGTCGGTACTGTTCGATTTCGACGAAGGCGTCGCCGTCGGTCTGTTGTCCGGCGGCATGACCCAGTCAGCCGCACTCGGCACCGGACTGAGCGCAATCTCGGAACTGCCGATTTCCGCCGAACTCAAAGCCACACTTTCCGCCAATGCACCGCTGGCTGATGCCATTACCTACGGCTTTGGCGATCTGGGTCTGATCCTGTTCCTGACGGCCATCGGGCCGTGGCTGATGAAGTCCGATCTTAAACAAGAAGCGCGGGCGCTGGAGCAGCAGATGTCCGGCGGTGCGACCAAAACAGCCGTGTTTTCTGACGTGTTGTTTGCGTTCCGCGCCTACCGTCTTGAGCGTCTGGCCGGCGTGACTGTTGGCGAGCTCGAAGAGCGTTACGCGTCAGGGCGTCTCGCGGTGCAGCGCGTGCGGCGTGGCGGGGATGTGCTGGAGGTCAGCGCAGGACTGGCGTTGGTGCAGGACGATGAGATTGTGGTATCCGGGCGGCGCGGCGCGCTTTCGGCATTTGAGCGCGATGCCGGACCGGAACTGGACGATCCGGAACTTCTGGCGATACCGCTGAAGACAGCCGTGGTGGTCGTTACCAACAAAAACGCCCATGGCAAAACGCTGGCGGTGCTGGCCGCCGATCAGCAACTGGCGCGTGGCGTTTATCTGGAATCAATACAACGCGGCGAAGTCATGCTGCCGGCGCGGCCGTGGACGGTGGTTGAGCGCGGCGACATCCTGCACATCGTCGGCGCGCCAGAGGATGTGGAGCGTGCCGGTGCGCATATCGGCTTTGTCGAGAAGGATCTGGCGAGGACTGATCTGGCGTTTTTGGCCGGTGGCATCTCGCTGGGCATTGTCTTCGGTTTACTCAAGTTCAACGTCGGCGATATTCCGCTCGGTCTGGGTACGGCCGGTTCGATTCTGGTCATCGGCTTGCTCGCCGGTTGGGCGCGCAGTCGTTACCCGGTGTTTGGTTCAATCCCGGAGCCGGCACAACGACTGCTCGCGGACATCGGCCTGATCGTGTTCATCGCGATTGTCGGCTTGCATGCAGGGCCGCACGCAGTTGAAGCCTATGAAAAAAGCGGCGGCGCTTATTTCGCCAGTATTTTCTTTGCCGGCATGGTGGTGACCATGATGCCGATTGCCGTGGGCGCGATTTTCGCGCGCAAGGTATTCAACATGAATCCGCTGATGGTGCTCGGCGCGATCGCCGGGGCGCAGACCTGCACGCCGGGACTTAATGCCCTGCGCGACGCCAGCGGCAGCAATATCGGTTCACTGGCTTATACGGTGCCGTACGCCATCGGTAATATTTTGCTGACGGTGTGGGGGCCGGTGGTGGTGGCAATCATCTACGCGATCAGGAATTAAAGTTAAGCGCGGGTCAGTCCGGTTCTCCCGGTGTACGCGTACCCGTCTCATGCTGCCGCCAGGTGTTGTCGAGGGCGCGCACAGCGACCGCCGTCACCAGCCCGATCAGCAGGACGCCGACAAAACCGATCATCACCGCCAGCAACCGCGAGACCGGATGCCGCGGAACCAGATCACCGTAGCCGATGGTCAGGCCCGATACGAACGCAAAGTAGACGCCATCGCCATGAGGCCAGCTTTCCAGCTCGCAGACCACGAAGCCTGTCGCCACCATGGCGCCGATCAACACGAATAGTATCGGCCAGACCACTTTCAGACCCTTCAGCAATTCACCGAAGAAAAATTTACGCATTTGGGCGGGATTCATCATTGATCTCCTGTTCCGGGCCGCAGCATTCGAACCCGTGTTGTAAGGCCAAACCGTGATGCGCCATTATGGCACCGGCATTTGCGTTGCCGCCGGGTTGGCCGACGGCTTATTTTTCCGGTACCCCGTTTCGCGCCATCGGGTATTTCGTCTACCATCCGACGACAGTCCACAAGAATCTGACTGATGCCCTATTTGAGAAGGACCTTGGGCCGGGCACCGCGACTGTGGTTGGCGAAATCACCCGGTTCAATCCGGACAAGGGCTGGAAAAAGTTGTAAGTTCTTGCGTTCTGAGCCCGAGGCTGTTTTGCCAACATCCCTGTGTACATCACGGGAATAGCCTGGGCTAAGTTAGGGGGGTATGCAGTGGCGCGACTATAATGTGCACATGCAACTCGCCCCCGCTGCTCCGAAAGACATTTTCAGTCACCGCAAATACTGGGCGGCGCGCTTCGGTACGGCCCCCTTCCTGCCGATGTCGCGTGCCGAGATGGACAAGCTCGGCTGGGAGGAATGCGACATCATCCTGGTCACCGGCGACGCTTATGTCGATCACCCTAGCTTCGGTATGGCTATTGTCGGACGCCTGCTCGAAGCCCAGGGATTTCGCGTTGGCATCATTGCCCAGCCGGACTGGCACAGCGTTGATCCCTTTCGTGCGCTCGGCAAACCGAAGCTGTTTTTCGGGGTTACTGCCGGAAACATGGATTCAATGGTCAACCGCTACACCTCGGACCGCCGCGTGCGCAGCGATGACGCCTATACGCCGAATGCAGAAGGTGAGAAGCGTCCCGACCGTGCGGTGATTGTCTACAGCCAGCGCGCACGCGAAGCCTATCCGGAAGTGCCGATTATCATCGGCGGCATCGAAGCCAGTCTGCGCCGTATTGCGCATTTCGATTACTGGTCTGAAAAAGTCCGGCGTTCGGTACTGGTCGATGCCAAAGCCGACATCCTGGTCTACGGCAATGCCGAGCGCGCCATTGTCGATATCGCCCACCGGCTGGCGGCGCGGGCGACAACGGACAGCATTACCGACATACGCGGCACCGCGTTTCTGCGTGCAGCGACGCCATCCGAATGCATTGAAATCGATTCAACGCGCATTGATATGCCGGGGCCGCTGAATCCGCCGATCGATCCGTACGCGATGGAAGGTGTGACAACCAAAGCCGCCGCACCTGAAGTGCCAAAGGGCGCACAGGTCGTGCGCTTCATCCGCGAAGTCAAAAACGCAGACCGTGCGCGCAGTGTGATCCGCATGCCGTCGTACGAGGCGGTGGCGCAGGATCCGATTCTCTACGCCCACGCTTCGCGCATCCTGCATGTCGAATCGAATCCCGGCAATGCGCGCGCGTTGATCCAGCGTCACGGCGAAGGTAAAAATGCGCGTGAAGTCTGGATTAATCCGCCGCCGATCCCGTTGACCATGAAGGAAATGGATGCGCTGTATGAGTTGCCCTATGCGCGCGTGCCGCATCCGGCCTACGGCAAGGCAAAGATTCCCGCCTACGAGATGATCCGTTTTTCGGTGACCATCCAGCGTGGCTGTTTCGGCGGCTGCACTTTCTGTTCGATCACCGAGCATGAAGGCCGTATCATCCAGAATCGCTCGGAAGATTCGATCATCCGCGAGATCGAGCAGATCCGCGACGAAGTGCCGGGATTTACCGGCGTGATCTCCGACCTCGGCGGGCCGACAGCGAACATGTATCGCCTGGCGTGCAAGAGCAAGGAAATCGAGACGTCGTGCCGGCGGCCATCATGCGTATTTCCGGGCATATGCCCTAATCTGAATACCGACCACTCGTCGCTGATCCATCTGTATCGCCGCGCCCGTACGCTGCCCGGCATCAAGAAAGTGCTGATCGGTTCCGGTGTGCGCTACGACCTCGCAGTCGAGTCACCGGAATACGTCAAGGAGCTGGCGCAGCACCATGTCGGCGGCTATCTGAAGATTGCACCCGAAGCGATCGGCGAGGGCCCGTTGTCGAAAATGATGAAGCCCGGCGTCGGCACCTATTACAAGTTCAAGGAACTGTTCGACAAGTTTTCAAAGGAAGCCGGCAAGGAGCAGTACCTGATTCCGTATTTTATCGCCGCACATCCCGGCACCACGGATCAGGACATGCTGGAGCTCGCACTGTGGTTGAAGACCAACGGTTTCCGCGCCGATCAGGTGCAGGCTTTCCTGCCGTCGCCGATGGCGACTGCGACAGCGATGTATCACTCGGGCAAGAATCCGCTGCGCAAGGTCACCCGCGACAGCGAGGACGTGATCATTCCCAAGGGACTGAAAGTGCGCCGCCTGCACAAGGCCTTCCTGCGTTATCACGATGCCGAGAACTGGCCGGTGCTGCGCGAAGCGCTGCGCCGCATGGGCCGCGCCGATCTGATCGGTTCCGGCAAGCGCCAGCTGGTGCCGTCGTTCCAGCCGGCTGGCACGGGGCTCAAGCCGGAAGGCGCGCGCAAACCGAGCAAATACCAGTCCTTCCGCACCCAGCACACCGGTTTGCCGCCGGCACCCGTGACGCGCGACCGCAAGGCTGCGCCTGTCAAGGCGAAGCGGCCTGCAAGGGCCGCGAAGGCGCGTTAGCCGGTTTGCAGCGCGGTGCTGTTGCGTCGCTGACGCGCGGCCATCGTAGTGACCACCAGCATGTCGAGCATGCAGTAGAAGGTGCCGGCGGCCAGCGGCGGATTCATGGTGGTCCAGCCGGTTACCGGCACTTCAGGCAGCCAGTACCAGTTGCCGACGGCGGTGCCGTAGATTTCCAGGCCCAGCGACAGCATGAACATCACTGCATACAGTTTGCGGCCCTTGCTGAACACCATGCACAGCAGCAGCAGTGCGTAGAGGATCAAGCCCATGGTGTCGGCGCCGATCCACGCCAGTATGAACACCGGCGGTGCTGCGGCCAGCGGCACCGCCCAGGTGATCGAATCCGGCATGCGTTTGCTGATGGCGATGCCGAGCACGAACACCAGCGCGTGCGCCGGCGGCACAAACAGGGGGATGTTGTTGAGCCGGTATTCGTAGAGTCCCCAGCCCAGCGACAGAAAAATTTCACCCGCGGTGGCGTAGATCACGCACAGGATCATGCTGGTGCGGGTATCCGGTGTGGAATGCGCCAGCCAGTACAGCAGCATGGCCCAGGTGACGATGCTGACCGCGTGCTGGCCCCATACGGGAACATGCTGGTCAACGAACAGGCCGATGGTGATCAGCGCGACGATGGTCCATGCCGGCGCTGGTGAAGTGGTCGCGGGGTTGCCGGCAACGGCAATGCTGCGCGGGTTGAGGATGGCCTGCAGTGTGGAAGCAGCTGAATTCATGGTTCGGCCGGAGCATAACATTGACGCCCTGATCGATCCGCGCACCAGTGTCACGTGCCCCTATAATCACCGGGCAAAACATCATTCTCGGAGAACAAGATATGGACGGCGTAGCGGTGGTGACGGGGGCGAGTTCGGGTATCGGCGAGGCGATTGCGCAGGATCTGCTCAATCAAGGGCTGACCGTGGTGACGCTGCAGCGCCGCCCTCCGCGGATCAAGCACGACCGCATCCTGTTCCACGAAGTCGACCTGGCGGACGCTGCGGCGACGACTGCGGTGGCAAAAGAGGTGGCCGCGAAGTATCCGGTTCGGTATCTGGTCAACAATGCCGGTGCCAACCGACCAGGCACGCTGGAGCAGGCGACGATCGACGACATGGACCACGTGTATGCATTGAACGTCCGGGCGGCAATGATCCTGATCCAGACTCTGGTGCCGGGCATGCGTCAGGCAAAGTTCGGGCGCATTGTCAGCATTTCGTCAAGGGCTATTCTGGGCAAGACGCAACGCCTGGCCTACGCCGCGGGTAAAGCGGGGCTGGTTGGCATGACTCGCGTACTTTGCCTGGAGTTAGCAGGAGATGGCATTACGATAAACGCAGTTGCACCCGGACCGGTGGCAACCGAGCTGTTCGATAACGGCCATCCGCCAGGCAGCGCCAAGCGTCAGGCGGTGATCGACAGCATCCCGGTTAAGTTCGTCGGCGGGCCCAAGGATGTGGCTCGCGCGGTCAGTTTTTTCCTGAATCCGGATAGCGGTTATATCTCGGGACAGACTTTGTTTGTTTGTGGCGGTAGTAGCGTCAGTGGGTCTGGTGGCAATTGAATTTATTGTAACTATCTGTTTTTATTTAATATTATTGCGCACTGAGGGTCTTGCAAAGGCTTTTCTTCGGTCGGTAGGCACTCACATTTTAGGCGGCATCCCCGAATGGGCTCCCGGATTCCGGAATAGGGTGGGCCAGGGCGCCTTGCCGGACGAACTTCAGGCAACTCACCCTGAATTCACCCCGCCCAACCCGCAGCGAATCCGTAAAGCGGCCCAGTCGTTTTTTGGGCGGCTAGGTGCTGGCGCAGCACAAAGCCCGGCCGGCATAGCATTTTCCGTGCCGATTCATTGACACAGCCGTCTGATCCCACGATAATTGTCGGTTTCGTTCGGAGGGGTTCCCGAGCGGTCAAAGGGGGCAGACTGTAAATCTGTTGGCTCAGCCTTCGAAGGTTCGAATCCTTCCCCCTCCACCAGGTTTTTTGCAGATGTTTTTGCGGATGTAAGTACCTGGATTTTGTGTGTTGTGTGTCGGGCAGTTTGCGGAGTCTCGGATTGTGGCGTGGCAGGGAGTTTTTTCGAAAGTGCCGGGCGGGAGTAGCTCAATGGTAGAGCAGAAGCCTACCAAGCTTACGACGAGGGTTCGATTCCCTTCACCCGCTCCAGGACCTCGCTTCCCGACGGGA
>CAIZLW010000169.1 GCA_903933915.1 uncultured beta proteobacterium
AGGCCCGGCTGGGACAGCCAGGCCACGGCGCGCTCCTACATCTTCCGGCGCGATGCCTGAGGACCCGACCATGACTAAAAAACTCGACATGAAGCAGGTCAAGGTCGCCCTCGAACGCAAGGTGGCGCAGACCTACGAACCGGTGAAGCCAGCGAAGCAGTTTGGCTTCATTCACCACAACGTCGATTGCATCGGCTGCCGCGCCTGCGAAATCGCCTGCAAGGACAAGAACGGCCTGCCGCCGGGGCCGCGTTTCCGGCGCGTGATGTACGTCGAGGGCGGTCACTACCCGGATGTGTTCGCCTACAAGGTGAACATGTCCTGCAACCACTGCGCCGAGCCTGCCTGCCTGCCGACCTGTCCCACCGGCGCGATCTGGAAGCGCGAGGCCGACGGCATCGTGGATATAGATTCGACCCTGTGCATCGGTTGCCGCCGCTGCGAGGCGGCTTGTCCCTACGGCGCACCGCAGTGGAACCCGAAGGAGCAGATCGTCCAGAAGTGCAACATGTGCGTCGATGAGATCGAGGCCGGACGCAAGCCCTATTGCGTCATGGCCTGCATGATGCGCGTGCTCGACATCGGACCCATCGAATCGCTCTGGAACGCCAGCCACAAGACCACCGCCATCGGCCCGCACGACAAGCCGGTGCGGCAGGTGAAGAACATGGCGAATCCCGAACTCACCCGACCGTCGATCGCCTTCGTGCCTCACAGCAAGGGCAAGGTCGAATGACGTTGAACGCCGAGCTGGCCGCGGCCCTCGCCGAAGATGCCGCGACTCTTGCCCTGTTGCACGACATGGAACTGACGCCGTCCGTCCTGGCTGCGTTGAAGGAGGCAAGTTTTCCGGCGAACCTCGGCCTGTTCCCCGCTGGCGAGGCAAGCCTGGGCAGTTTCGAGATGATGCGGACGGCGGTGACGTCGCTGCCAAAGATCCCGGATACCGCTTTTGTCGACGAACTGGCGGCTGATTTCGCCGCGATCTACCTGACCGGTTCGTTTGGCGCGTCGCCCTGCGAATCCTACTGGCTGTCCGACGACCACCTTGTCTGCCAGGACGCGATGTTCGATTTGCGCGCGCTCTACGCCGAACAAGGCCTGGCCGTTCCTGACTGGCGCAAGCGACCGGATGATCACCTGGTGTTCCAACTGCAGTTCCTCGCCCGGCGCTTGGATGCGGCCGTCACTGCCGACGACTGGCGTTCGATTGCCGGATTTCTCGATTACCACCTGCTGCGCTGGCTGCCCGATTTCGCCGGGCGCGTTGCCGATCGCTGCGACATGATGTTTTACGCCGCCCTCGCTCTGCTGACCGACGCCTGGCTGCAGCAGTTGCGCGACCTGATTGCCGACCATCTGGGCGAGCCGCGCTTGAGCCGGGAGGAGATCGAGGCCAGCCTCGGCTCGCAACGCGAGGCCGAACCGGTGGCGGTTCCGATTGCATTCATGCCGGGTGCCGCCGGCCCCAGTTGGTAAACCCTTAATCCGATTGTCCGCACACAAAACCTTGAGAGG
>CAIZLW010000170.1 GCA_903933915.1 uncultured beta proteobacterium
GCGGCCGGCGAATGCGCGGGCGATGGTGCCGCCGATTTTTGCGGCAACCAGATGAAAACGTTCGATGCCCAGGCTGTCCATCAGCCGGCAGTAGTCATCGACCAGCTTGTCGAGCGTCCATTCATATTCACGCGGCATCGGCGTCGACTGGCCGTAGCCGCGCATGTCGGGCCGCACCACGCGAAAATGCCGCGCCAGCACCGGCACCCACGCGTACCAGGACAGGCCGCTCTCGGCGTTGCCGTGGAGCATCAATACGGTTTCGGGTTTTGTCCACGGGTCGGTGAATTGATCGACCTGGTAAAACAGCTCGCAGTCGGGAAGCTTCAGGTTCGGCATGGCGACTTCAGGTGCGGCTGTTGAGCAGCTGCAGCAAGCGGTCGGGGTTGCCGACCTGCGCGAAGCTGCCGATTTCATGGAGCAGCGTCTCCACCTGCGGCAGTGCGTAACGCTTGAGCATTTCCTGTTTGAAGCGGGCGACGTGGTCGTCCGTGGTGAATGGGCGCGAAGCGCTGCCCTTCGGCGCTTCGATGAAGCGTTCGACGGTGTTGCCGTTGTTCAGCACCAGCGTGACTTTGGCGCCTACCGATTGTTCGGTGCTGACGCGTTCGGCCTCCGGATCGAGCACGCACTCGACACGTTTTGAAATCGTCATCACCGCGGCATCAGCTAGCGCGGCTTCGAAATCGTCGACATTCATGGTGAATCCCGGCGGCAGGTCCTTGCCGCGGGCGATCACCATCGCCATGCAGAACGGCAGGCTCATCTGCGCGGCTTGGATGTCTTTGGGTTCGTTGACGGTGAGGCGGCCGAGGATGATTTTGGGTATGCCGACGCGAATGGCCTTAATGTCGGCAGCGCTCAACTGGTGTTCACTGCACAGCGCGGCCGTGGCTTCAATGGCCGACAATACGCGCGCGCTGCTGGCGTGGGGCTTGATCGCGGTTTCGAGCAGGCGCCAGGTGCTGCCGATGCCGGCCAACCCCTTGTCAAAATCATGGCCGTCGGCATAGGCGCGCGCGAAGCCGTCCTGGCCCTCGAGGATATCGGTCGGCCCGGTGAACCCGGCTTCGGCCAGCAATGCTGCGTGCACGCCCTCGCCCGCAGCGTGCGCAGCGTGTATGCGTTTGACGGTGGAGCCGGAGTGATAAAACTGCGTCAGCCCGCCGCTGAATGACGCGACCAGGCCGATGGTCTCGGCAATGCGCTGCGCGCGGTCCTTGCCGCGGAACAGCAGGCTCGCCGCCGCGGTCGCCGCGCCGAAACCACCGCAGGTCGCGGTGCTCTGGAAGCCGCGTTTGAAATGCGAAGGCTGGATGGCGAGGCCGATGCGGATCATGTTCTCGTAACCGGCGGCAATCGCGGTGAGGATGCGTTCACCAGACAGTCCGCGTGCTTCACCGATGGCCAGTGCCGCGGAAATGACAATGCAGCCCGGATGCAGCATCGATCCCACATGCACGTCATCGGCATCGATGCTGCCGGCGTAAGTGCTGTTGACGAAAGTGGCGCGCTCGGGGTCGGTGCGGTCCTGCGAAAACAGCACCGTCGCGTGCTGGCTGCCGCCCTGCTCGCGCGCGAGGTTTGTGGCCCACGCGCTCCACGGCATGCGCTGACCCAAAGAGGCCACGCGCAGGTAGTCGAGCAGGAAGATCGTCAGTGCTTCACGGACGTTGTCGGGCAAGGCATCGTAGGTCAGTGCGGCGGCGAAGTCGGCGAACTGCCGCGTCGCGGCAACGGGGGTGGTCTGGTTGGGCATGGGATATGAACCTGGATTGCTCAGTTGGCTTTGATATTGGCGGTGGTGATGACCTTACCCCACTTCTCGAAATCGGCCTTGTGGTACGCGGCCAGTGCGGCAGGCGTGCCGCCGGAAGGTTCGGCGCCATCCAGCGCCAGGGCTTTTTTGATGTCGTCGGTGACCAGCACCTTGTTGGTTGCGGCATTCATGCGCTCGATCATCGCGGCGGGCAGACCGGCCGGGCCGTACAAGCCCCACCACTGGCTGGATTCAAAATCCTTCAACGCGGCTTCAGCCACCGTCGGCAATTCCGGCGCCACTGCAAGGCGTTTGCCGCTGGTCACCGCCAGCGCCTTGAGGCGGCCGGCGCGCACCTGCGCGGATACGCTGGGATAGGCGGCAAACAGCACCGAGACATTACCCGCGACAGTGTCGATGGTCGCCGGTGCGGCACCCTTGTACGGCACGTGCAGCATTTTCACGCCGGCGCGCTGTGAGAACAGTTCGCCGGTGAGATGGCTCAGCGTGCCGGCGCCGTTGGAGGCGTAGGCCAGCGCATCGGGTTTGGCCTTGGCAATGACAATCAATTCCTTGACCGTCTTTGCCGGCACCGAGGGATGCACGGTGAGCACGTTCGGTGCATCACCGATTTTGACGATGGGCGTGAAACTTTTGATCACGTCATACGGCGCCTTGGCGCCGAGGTGAGGATTGATCGACAACACGCTCGATGACGCAAACAGCAGGTTGTAGCCGTCGGCCGGCGCACGCGCGGCGATCTCGCCGCCGATGATGCCGCCGGCGCCGCCACGGTTGTCGACAATGATCTGCTGACCGATCACCGCAGACAGCCGCGTGGTGACATGACGCGCGACGATGTCGGCAGCGCCGCCCGGCGGGAACGGCACGATCACGCGCACGGCCTTGTCGGGATAACCCTGGGCGAGGGCGTTGAAGGACAAGGCTGCGCCGAGCAGTGCGACAACATGGAAGGAAGCTCGCATGGGTAAACCTTTTTTCGGATACGGCGCAAAACACGGCGGGCCGCATGAGGCGGCCCGCGGGTAAAATTATAGTCCGGTCGTGCGTCTCTTAGCACCCACAGTGCATATCGTGGGCAGCAACCCGGTCAGGTCATCATCAGCGCGGCGCGGCCGGTGATCGATCCGCTTTCCAGCCGCTGATGGATGACCTCGGCTTCGGTGAAATGGACTTTTTCGGTGACCAGCGGCCACAGGTCACCGCGGGCGACCAGCTCCAGCGATTCAATCACTTCCTGTTTGGTCGCGTAACGGCTGCCCATGACTTCGATTTCCTTGCGCATGATCGCAGGGCCGTCGGCGTCGAAACGCGCGCTGTTGCCGGCGAGCAGCACCAGGCGTCCGCCGAAATTAAGGCCGCCGATGGCAGACTCGATGCTCTGCTTGGTGCAGACATAGTCGAACACCACGTCCACCCCTTTGCCGCCGGTCATTTCGATCAACTGCTCGCTGACTTTGCCGTCGCTGGCGTCGATGGTCGCATCGGCGCCGCTTTTCAGGCAGGACTCGAACTTGGAAGCCTTGGTGTCGACGGCGATGACTTTGCGCGCGTGCGCCCAGCGCGACACCATCAGCATGTGCACGCCGAGCCCGCCGCCGGCGCCGATCACCGCCACGGTATCGGTCGGCATCACCCGTGCCTTGCGCGTGACCTTGAGCGGCGTCGCAATGGCGTCGCAGATCACGCCGATTTCGGCGGCGTGTTTTTTGTAATTCATGCCTTCGGGCAGCGGAATGAAGTTTTCCGCGGGCAGCTTGATGTATTCGGCGTAGCCGCCGTCGCATTCGCGGCCGACGTAGCCGCCGAAGTTTTCGCACAGGGTTTCGCGGTTGATCCGGCACCAGTAGCAGTGGCCGCAGGTCAGGTAAAAGTAGGCGGTTACCGCATCGCCAGCCTTGAGCCGGGTGACGCCGGCGCCGGTGGCAACGATTTCGGCGGTGATTTCGTGGCCGAGGATGCGCGGGTATTGGACGGGCACGCGGCCGGCGCGCACGTGGTGGATGGTCAGGCCGGCGCCGCAGGCCAGCACGCGGGCCACGGCCTCGCCCGGGCCCGGCACCGGATCCGGCACGGTTTCCAGCACCAGGGGCTGGTTTTTTCCCTTCAACAACATGGCTTTCATTGCAATTCCTCCCGGCGCTCATCTTAACCCAGCGCCACAGTCCTTCAGCAGGCCCGGGGGTGACCGGTACTTTGATTTATGACAAAGCTTGCGGCGGCGGCGTGATTACCATCAACAGCATCGGGGTAGCCGCAATGCGGCCTGGCCCCGTAGCCGATGGAGGGCACAGATGAGGATTATCGTCGCACTGGGCGGCACCGCGCTGGCACGGCGCGGCGAGGCACTGGATGCGGAAGTGCAGCGGCGGAATATCGCCCACGCCATCGGCGCGGTCGCCGGCATCGCGCGCACCCATAATGTCATCATCACTCACGGCAATTCGCCGCAGGTTGGCCTGCTCGCCATGCAGTCGGAGTCGTATTCCAGCCTGAAACCCTACCCGCTGGACATGCTCGGCGCGGAAACCGAGGGCATGATCGGTTATCTGGTCGAGCAGGAACTGCGCAACCTGCTTCCAGGCAAACATGTGGTCACGGTGCTGACGCAGGTCGAAGTCAATCGCAACGACGCGGCTTTCCGCCACCCGTCGAAAGCCTTCGGTCCGGCGCTCGACCAGCTGGAAGCGGAACGCCTCGCCCACGAACATGGCTGGACGGTGGCGCAGGACGGCAACAAGTGGCGGCGTACGGTGCCTTCGCCGGAACCGCTGCGCATCCTTGAACTGCCGGCGATCAAGCTGCTGTCCGACGCCGGGATGATTGTGGTGTGCGCCGGCGGCGGTGGCATTCCGGTGGCGACCTCACCCAAGGGCGGAATGCGCGGCGTCGAGGCGCTGATCGACAAGGATCTTTCGGCCTCGTTGCTGGCGCACCAGTTAAAGGCCGATGCGCTGCTGTTTCTGACCGATGTTGAGGCGGTGTACGAAAACTGGGGCATGAAAGGCGCGATGCCGGTCGGGGAAACCACCGCGGCCGAACTGCGCAAGATCAGCTTTGCCGCAGGTTCGATGCGCCCGAAAGTCGAGGCGGCGTGCCGCTTTGTTGAATCCGGCGGCAGCTTCGCCGCCATCGGCATGCTCGAAGACGCCGGACAAATCCTCCTCGGCCAGCGCGGCACCATCGTGCGCCGCGGTGAAAGCGGTCTGGATTTCACCAATAAAATCAGTGCCAGCGGCGACATCGAGTTCGCCCCGGCGAGCGACCCCCCCAAGAAATAAACAGCAAGCTGCATCACCGCAACGCTGTCATGGACATGAACCGGCTTGAACGGTGCGCCCGCACCGAAAGCCGGTAAAATCAAAACTCGTTTTTGCAGGCTGCGCGCGGCTTCAACGGCATCCGCGCCTGCACTTCCCCCCAACGGCTTAGTCGCATCACCCGCGATCACCGATTGCACGCATGGATATTCCCGAACACGAACGCGAACGCATCGTCATCCGCGGCGCCCGCCAGAACAACCTGAAGAATCTTTCGCTGGAAATACCGCTGAACGAGCTGGTGGTGGTCACCGGCGTTTCGGGCAGCGGCAAATCGTCTCTGGTGTTCGACACACTCTACGCCGAAGGCCAGCGCCGTTACGTCGAAACCTTTTCGCCGTACGCGCGGCAGTTCCTTGACCGCCAGGACCGGCCGCAAGTCGATTCCATAGAAGGCATTCCGCCGGCGATCGCCATCGATCAGGTCAATCCGGTGCGCACCTCGCGCTCGACCGTGGGCACGATGACCGAGCTCAACGATCACCTGAAGCTGCTGTTTGCGCGCGCGACGCATCTGTATTGCAAGGGCTGCGGCGCGAAGGTGGCGCGGGATACGCCGCAAACCATCTTCGATGCCTTGACGGCGCGGGCGCAGGCTACCGGCAATCCGCGGCTGGCGCTTGCGTTTCCGGTGCCAGTGCCGGCGAATTTCAAGGCCGATGAAGTCAAGGCGCTGCTCGGCGTACAGGGTTACACGCGCTTCCTCAGCGAGGACAACACCAGTTTTGAAGTGATTCAGGACCGGCTGCGCATGGACAATGCCGAACGCGGCCGCGTGGTCGAAGCTCTGGAAGCCGCACTCAAAGTCGGTCAGGGCCGCATCAATGTGCATGTTCTGGCGGCGGATGATGCCAATGCCAGCAGCGGCACGGTGTGGAAATATTCCGCCGATTTGCATTGCGCGGAATGCGACATTCATTACGCGGAACCGAATCCGAGCCTGTTTTCGTTCAATTCACCGATGGGCGCCTGCGACACCTGCCGCGGTTTCGGCCGGGTGATCGGGCTCGATTTCGGACTGGTGGTGCCGGACGAAGCCAAATCGCTGCGCGACGGCGCGGTGAAACCGTGGCAAACACCGTCGAACAAGGAATGCCAGGACGACCTGATGAAATACGCGCGGCTGCGCGGCATTCCGGTCGACAAACCCTGGCGCGAACTGTCGGTGAAGGAAAAAGGCTGGGTGCTCGACGGCGAGCCGGAATGGGAAAACTGGCGCAAGTCGTGGCCGGGCGTTTGGTACGGCGTTGCCCGCTTTTTCAAGTGGCTGGAAACCAAGTCATACAAGATGCACGTGCGGGTGCTGCTGTCCAAATATCGCGCCTACACCGAATGCACCACCTGCGGCGGCGCGCGCCTGAAAACCGACGCGCTGCTGTGGCGCCTCGGCTCGGCGGAAAACGCCGAGGCCGCAATGGGTCATGGTGAACACCGACGCGTGCGTTACAAGCCGCACGGCGTGAAATTCAGCGATGCGCAGCTCAATGCCCTGCCCGGCCTTACTGTGCATGACGTGATGCTGCTACCGCTGGAGCGCACCAGGACATTGTTTGACGCGCTGGAATTGCCGGCGCCGCTGGATGAAGCCACCGACATGCTGGTTGGGGAAATCCGCACGCGGCTCGCTTATTTAAATCAGGTCGGCCTCGGCTACCTGACACTGGACCGCCAGTCGCGCACCTTGTCCGGCGGCGAAGTGCAGCGGATCAATCTGACGACAGCCTTGGGCACGTCGCTGGTGAACACGCTGTTTGTGCTCGACGAGCCGTCGATCGGCCTGCATCCGCGCGACATGGGCCGGGTGATCGGCGTCATGCACAAGCTGCGCGACGCCGGCAATTCGCTGGTAGTGGTCGAACATGATCCGCAGGTCATGCTCGCCGCCGACCGTCTGCTCGACATCGGCCCGGGGCCGGGTTCGAAAGGCGGCGAAATCGTCGCGTTTGATACCCCGGCACAGCTGATGAAGGCAAAGAGTTCGGTCACCGGCCGTTATCTCGCCGGCGAACTGAGCGCATCGGAAGCGCGCGTGGTCAAGGCGCCGGCGCCCAAGTCGCCGCATATTCGCATTCGCGGCGCGACCGAACACAATCTGAAAATGGTCGATGCCGATTTTCCGCTGGAGCGGCTGGTGTGTATCACCGGCGTTTCCGGATCGGGAAAATCGACGCTGGTGCAGGATGTGTTGTACGCCGCGCTGCGCAAGGCGCTGGGCCAGCCGACCGAAGCGCCAGGCAAACACGCCAGTCTTTACGGCGTCGACCAGATCAGCGATGTGGTGATGGTTGACCAGTCGTCGATCGGCCGCACCACGCGCTCGAATCCGGCGAGCTATGTCGGCGCTTTTGACACCATCCGCAGCCGCTTTGCGTCGGCGCCATTGGCGCAATCGCGGGCTTACACCGCGGGCACCTTCAGTTTCAATTCCGGCACCGGCCGCTGCCCGACCTGCAGCGGCAACGGTTTCGAACACGTCGAGATGCAGTTCCTCTCCGATGTCTATCTGCGCTGCCCGGACTGCGACGGCCGGCGTTACCGCGCCGAGGTGCTGGAAATCACCATCGGCGGCAAGTCGATTGCCGATGTGCTGGAACTGACCATCGCCGATGCGCTGGCCTTTTTCAATCACGCGCCCGATATCGCACGCGCGCTGCAGCCGCTGGTCGATGTCGGTCTCGATTACCTGAAACTGGGTCAGCCGGTACCGACGCTGTCGGGCGGCGAAGCGCAGCGGCTGAAACTCGCGGGCTTCCTCGCCGAAGCCGCAAACAGCGGCCGTAATGCATTGGGTGGCAAAGGCAAGCTGTTCCTGTTCGATGAGCCGACCACCGGCCTGCATTTCGACGATGTGCGCAAGCTGCTCGGCGCCTTCCACAAGCTGCTGCTCGCCGGGCATTCGATCATCGTCATCGAACACAACCTCGATGTCATCCGCGCTTCGGACTGGATCATCGACCTCGGCCCCGAAGGCGGCGACGCCGGCGGCATGATCGTCTGCACCGGCACGCCGGACGAAGTCACGCAGCATCCGACTTCGCACACCGCCAAGGCGATGCGCGACTACGCTGCGTCCCTCGGTGTGCCGCCAGCGATTCCCAAAGTCCGTCACGCCGTCGCGCTGCACGGTAACTCGATCAGTGTCAGCCACGCGCGCGAACACAATCTGAAGAACATCAGCGTCGACATCCCCCGCGGCAAGTTCACTGTCGTTACCGGCGTATCGGGCAGCGGCAAATCGACACTGGCCTTCGATATCGTGTTTGCAGAAGGCCAGCGCCGTTATCTCGAATCACTGAATGCCTATGCCCGACAGTTCGTGCAGTCGGCAGCGCGGCCCGAAGTCGATGCGATCTACGGCATTCCACCGACGGTGGCAATCGAGCAGCGCACCAGCCGCGGCGGCCGCCGCAGCACGGTGGCGACGCTGACCGAGATTTACCATTTCCTGCGCCTGCTTTATGTGAAGCTGGGCACGCAGTACTGCCCCGACTGCGATGTTGCGATCGAACCGCAGAGCATCGACCAGATCACCGCGCGCATCATGAAAGAGTGCCGCAATGACCGCATCGGCCTGCTGGCACCGCTGGTGGTCAATCGCAAGGGTTATTACACCGATCTCGCCAAGTGGGCCGCGGGCAAGGGCCACACCCATCTGCGCGTCGATGGCGAATTCATTCCGACGTCACCATGGCCGCGGCTGGCGCGCTTCCAGGAACACAGCATCGAGCTGCCGGTCGCCGACCTCCGTGTCAAACCGGAGAACGAAGCGGCGCTGCGCGCGGGTCTTGCTGCGGCGCTGGAGCACGGCAAGGGTGTAGTGCATGTGCTGGGCGGACTCGATACGCTGGCCGATGCGATGGCGAAGAAGGATGCGAAGCGCATCAAGCTCACGGAAACCGTGTATTCGGTCAAACGCGCCTGCCCGTCGTGCAACAAAAGTTTCCCTGAACTCGATCCGCGGCTGTTTTCATACAACTCCAAACACGGCTGGTGCGCGACCTGCTTCGGCACCGGGCTGTCGCTGGAAAAAGTGGATTGGAACGAGGAACGCGAAAAAACCGGCAC
>CAIZLW010000171.1 GCA_903933915.1 uncultured beta proteobacterium
GCCTACATCAGCCGGTATCTGTTCTATTTTGAGTTTTTCGCCGGCAGCGACGCGATATTGCTTGCCGCCGGTTTTTATGACCGCATACATGATGGGAGACTCCAAGTGGGATGACGCAAAGAACCGCGCAGTATACACAGCACCCCAAGGGAGGTCAAATTTTTGAGCCGGAAAATCATCGAATTGGCGTGGGGAGACGCTGATCGCGTATTACACTTGAACTTGTTGACAAGGGGGACGAGGCGGCATGAAAACAATTCTCTGGATAATTCTCGGATGTGGTGCGGCATGTTCGGCGCTGGCCCAGAACATCAGTTTGCGTCACGATCTCAATGGTAAGGCGCTGGATACCCTGGCGACCCTGGTGTTGCGCTTCAACGACGAACAGAAGGGCAAGGGCCGGATTGTGCTGCAGGATTTCAGGGGGATCGACAATCGCCAGGTTCTGCCGGAACTCGCTTTGCTCGATCCCGATGACAGCATGGAGTTTTTTGGTACCCGACCGCGCTTTCGTCCCTTGCATGAGGTGATGCGTGAGGCTGGACAAAAGTTCGACGCAACGAAGTTCTATCCCCAGATCGCGGATGCGGTGGATGATGCCAGCGGGCGCATCCAGGCACTGCCGCTGGGGCTCGCCTTGCCGGTGCTTTTCACCAACCGCGCGGCCCTCAGAAAAGCCGGACTTGATCCCGATCGTCCGGGAAAGACTTGGTGGGAACTGCAGAAGACAGCGGGCGCGATTTATGACCACGGTGGCAAGTGTCCGCTGACCACGGCACGTTTCGCCTGGGTGCATTCCGAAAACGTATCGGCGCAAGCCGGAGAGGCGGTGACGGGCAAGGTTGGAAAGGTCGATACGGTGCTGGCCAACGGCATGGTTAACGTCAAGCATCTGGCGCTGCTGGCCAGTTGGCAGAAGAGCCGTTACTTTCATTACTCGGGGCCGGGGCGTGAAGGAAACCGGCGTTTTCTCAGTGGCGAGTGTGCGATGCTAACGGGTGAATCCTCGCTGTATGCCGACGCCAAACGTACCGGAATCGATTTCGGTATGGCACCTTTGCCGCACTATGACGATGTTTACAGCCCCAAGCCGGGCGATCTACTGCCCGATGGTGCCGGGTTGTGGGTGCTGGCAGGGCACAAAAAGGATGACTACACGCTTATCGCGCGTTTTGTGACCTTCATGATGCGTCCCGATATTCAGCGGGAGTGGGTGCAGACCACCAGCTATTTGCCGATGACTCCGGGGGCGGTGACCGCATTGCGCGAGTCGGGCATTTCGCAGCACTTGCTGGATGCGGCGGAAAAGCGGCTTTCTGTGTCGAACAAGGGCAGTACGAGAGCCAAACACGGACC
Source organism: uncultured beta proteobacterium (assembly GCA_903933915.1). Lineage (GTDB taxonomy): Bacteria > Pseudomonadota > Gammaproteobacteria > Burkholderiales > SG8-41. The sequence goes on from CAIZLW010000171.1 coordinate 1,357, forward strand.
GGTCCGAGATCGATTACACGAATTTCTCGGCGAAGAGGTGGCCTTTGTATGGAGCACGGACCGGGCGGCGAAAGAAGCACTGGACAACGCGGTACGCCGGGCCAATGAGGCCATTGCTGCTGTGGTTCCTGACACTCCGCCCGTGAAAAAGACCACGGTTGCCCGCAAACGGTGATCTATCCGCGCATCATCGCGCATCGCTGTGGTGGTGCGCTGACGCCGGAGAATACGCTGGCCGGGTTGCGTCTCGCGGCGCGCCTTGGTTGCCACGGGGTTGAATTCGACGCCATGCTTGCCGCCGATGGTGTTCCCGTTCTGATCCACGATGAGACACTGGAACGCACCACCACCGGGAGCGGACGCGTGGCCGCCGTGAACTCGGCACAGGTTGCGCGGCTTGATGCCGGCAGCCGGCATCATCAAGCGTTCGCCGCAGAGCCGCTGCCGACGCTCGAGGAAGCCTTGCGGCTTTGCGCGACGCTCGGTTTGTGGGCCAATGTCGAAATCAAACCATCAGCCGGACAGGAAGCCGAGACAGGTCGTGCCGTCGCACGACACGCGGCGCTGGCCTCTGGCAAACTGGTCTTGTCGTCTTTTTCGGCCGAAGCGCTTCGGGTCGCCACCGAGACCGCTGCACGGTTGCCGCGCGCACTGCTGGTTGAGGCGGTTCCGGCCGACTGGCGCGAACGCATGGTGCAAACGGGCGCGCTCGCCCTGCATGCGGCGGCGCGTGCACTGACTGCCGAGATAGCGGCAGCGGTGCGCGACGCGGGATTTCCGCTGGCCTGTTACACGGTCAACCACCGTGACGAGGCCGAGCGCCTGTTTGCCATGGGCGTCAGTGCC
>CAIZLW010000172.1 GCA_903933915.1 uncultured beta proteobacterium
CCCTGCAGACGAACACGCGCACGACGCGCCGGCGTGCATGGGCTGGGCGCGCCTGCTCAAGCGCGTCTTCGACCTGGACCTCGAACACTGCCCGCAGTGCGGCGGTGAGTTCAAGATCATCGCCGCCATCGAGGAGCCTGCGGTGATTGTCAGGATACTCACGCACCTGGGCTTGCCTGCACGCGCCGCCGCGCTCACCGGCACGGCCGCTGGCGCTCTTCCAGGCGGCCTGATACTCAAGGCTAGACCGGCTCTGCAACGACGCCGATGATTCCGCGCGTCCCGCGCATGCATGTTGCGGTCAAAGGGGGTCGAAATCGGCCCCCACGGCGCGACGCAGAGATCGACCAATCCGCGTGAGAGGGGATTTTTCACAAAACTCCGCGCAAATTGATCACTTCTCGGTCCGGTGATAGAGTCGTGCAAGGGGAAAAAAGTGGTTTAATTTCCTATACACCGAGGAACTTGAAGCGAAGGCGAAGCTCTATTTGCTGTCAAGGGGTGAAAAAACACGCGTCCTTGATGCGCATCAAGCTGCCGACTTGCGCAGTCGTTACCCTTTTTGATGTCTGATTTGGCCGTCTTTTGAGCGTCAACATTCAAGAACTTCAGACGACAGCAAGGCTCTAAAAGGCATTACAGTGGGAATAAATCCGCCCCATTGATGTTTATGTTGCTACCTGTATGCGCCGGCGATATCTTGCTTGGAAACTACGCTGGGCGAGTTGTTAAACCGTCAATAGGGTGTAACGCAATGAATGCATTTTCACGAATTTCCGCAGTTTTGCTGGTTATCGGCTTGCTCGGCGGTTGCGCCATGCCGGCCGCCATCGTCCCCAACTCCACCACCGCAGATGAGTTGCTGAAAAAGCTGGGGCAACCCACAGACAAACGTGCCAATCCACAGGGCGGTGAATTCTGGGAATATGCCTATGGCCCGGAAGGCACCGAAACTTGGCTGTTCGGCGTCGACAACAGCCGCATGGTACGCAGTTCCACCCAACTGCTGACCGAGGAACGCCTCCGCCAGGTCGAACCCGGCAAGTCCACCGAGTCCGACGTACGCGCATTGCTGGGAAAACCGCGTTACACCACCCGTTATCGTGAAGAAACAGCCTGGGAATGGCGGGCGCGCATCGGCTTGGATTACGGAATCTACGTGGTGCGATTTGGCCCCGACGGACTCGCAACCGGCATCAACGTGCTGCGGGATATGAAGATCGATGGTGACAGGGGTGACGGCGGCCGTTGAACGCTGCTGTTACTGGAGGCCAGCCAGTCTGGAACCTGAAGTCGCCAATCAACCACACCAGAATGCCGGCGTGCGCAGTCGTCGACACCGGTACTGCACGTGGCCTGTATACGGTTGATGCTGGGCCCTTACATAAGCGAGGTAATGCATATCCGCATCACCGCAGTTTTATTGATTGCTGGCTTCCTTGGCGGATGTGCCATGCCCGGTGCCGTCGTTGCCAATGCCACAACGGCCGACGAGCTGCTGATGCGCCTGGGCCAGCCCACGGACAAACGGGTCAATCCCCAGGGCGGCGAGTTCTGGGAATACGCCTACGGGCCCGAAGGCACCTAAACCTGGCGGTGCGGGAACATCTCCAGACGTTCCTCGCTCAGGTCCAAGCGAAGAACGGTATGGGCCTGCCTGAGTTTGTCAAAGACGAGTTCGAGGCTTTTCTCGAATGCGGCATTCTGGCGCACGGATAATACCAGCGTCCCTGCAGACGAACACGCGCACGACGCGCCGGCGTGCATGGGCTGGGCGCGCCTGCTCAAGCGCGTCTTCGACCTGGACCTCGAACACTGCCCGCAGTGCGGCGGTGAGTTCAAGATCATCGCCGCCATC
>CAIZLW010000173.1 GCA_903933915.1 uncultured beta proteobacterium
ACGGCCGGCCAATACGGCAGCTTTAGCATTGACGCAACGGGCGCATGGACCTACACCATGGGATCGGCGCACGACGAGTTCGTTGCTGGCCAGACCTACAGCGACAGCTTCACTGTGGCCACGGCGGACGGCACCACCCAGCTGGTGACGGTCAACATCGCCGGCAGCAACGACGCTGCAGTGATCAGCGGCTTCTTCACCGGATCGATTGAAACCGATGCACCGCTGACCATTACCGGCAAGCTCGATGTCAGCGATATCGACGGACTGGATGAATTCGTGGCGCAAAGCGGCATTGCCGGCGTCAACGGCCGCGGCAGCTTCGCCATCGATACCGCGGGCAACTGGACTTTCACCGCCAACAGCGCCTTCGATGAACTCGCGGTCGGGCAATACCTGATTGATTATGCAGAAGTTTCAGCAGCAGACGGCACCAGGCAACTGATCAGCATCACCATCAACGGCAGCAATGACGGCCCGGTGATCAGCGGCGGCGTGATCAGCGGCGCGGTGACTGAAGATACCGCCCTCACGGCAAGCGGTCAGCTGACCGCCAACGATGCGGACGCGGGTGCAACGCAGACCTGGAGCGTGCAGGGGGCCGCAACGGGCGCCTACGGCAGCTTCGCGGTGGATCAGGCCGGCCAATGGACTTATGCCCTCGACAATGCCAACCACCAGGATCTGGCTGCCGGCGAAAGCCATGTCGAGACCTTCACCGTACGCGTGACCGATGAACACGGTGCCTACGCCGATCAGGCGGTAAGCGTCACGGTCAACGGCAGCAACGACGAAGCGGTGATCAGCGGCTTCTTCACCGGATCGATTGAAACCGATGCGCCGCTGACGATCACCGGCAAGCTCGACGTCACCGATATCGACGGACCGGATGAATTCATCGCGCAAAGCGGCATTGCCGGCATCAACGGCTTGGGTAGCTTTGCTATCGATAGCGCAGGCAACTGGGTTTTCAACGCCAATAGCGCCTTTAATGAACTGGCCGTCGGGCAATATATTTATGATTATGCAGAGGTTTCAACCGCTGACGGCACCCGGTTATATCTCAGCATTACCATCAACGGCACCAACGATGGTGCAGTGATCACTGGCGACAGCACAGCCAGCATCACCGAGTCGAACGTTGCGCAGACGGCAAGCGGCCAGCTCAGCGTCAGCGATATCGACAGCCCCGAGACCGTTGTCGCGCAAACCGGCACGGCTGGTCAGTACGGCAGCTTCAGCATCGATGCGACGGGCGCGTGGACCTACACGATGGGCTCGGCGCATGACGAGTTCGTTGCTGGCCAGACCTACAGCGACAGCTTCACGGTGGCAACTGCAGACGGCACCACTCAGGCGGTGACGGTCACCATCAATGGTACTAACGACAGCCCGGTAATTACTGGTGGCGCGCAGAGCGGTGCGGTGACAGAGGATGTGGCGGACATTGCCACCGGCCAGCTTACGGCGACCGATCCGGATACTGGCGCGCGACAGTTCTGGACGGTGGAGGGTGGCACTCCGGCAGGGAATGCCGACTTCCTGTTCAAGGTGGACAGCCTGACGGTGACGCGCAATGGCGCGACACTCTTCCAGGATACCTTCAGCGACGGCATTGCGCCGCCGGTGGGGCCGGATGGCGTGACGGAGACCTATGGTGGTGTGGGCTCAGTGCAGTTGACGGAGTCGGGCGGCAAGCTGCTGCTCGACAGCGACGCGGTGCAATCCTTCGTCGGTATCGCCAACAGCGACCCAACAGTGGGTGTAAACGCCATCGTCAAGACGAACATCAACCCCGCAAACACCACCAGCGGCCTGAAGAGCACGGCAAACTTCACCGCATCGGCGGTGTTCGACCTGATCCTGCCCGATAGCCCGCGCGAGAACTACGGCCTGCGTTTCACCGACCGGGTGGTGGGTGGCAACGGCACCCCGCCCGATCAATTGGGTGATAACGTGGTCGATTTCCGCGTCAGCATGCGGGAAGACGGCTCGCTGGTAGTGCGGCTGCAGCAGCGCAGCTTTGTGGCGGACACCAAGCTGCTACTGGAGGCGGTGGCACTGACGCCGCCGGTGGGGGCAGACCAGATCCGCCTGAACCTTGCGCACGCGACCGCGCATGTCGGGCAAGTGGTGGCCTCCTTTGACTATCTGGCCTTGGGCAGCGTGGTGGGCAGCTACACCTTTGCAGCCACCGGCACCATCTTTGAGGGAGAGAACTTCACCCGGGCGGATATCATCGCCTCGGCACCGGCGATCAACGACTCGGCGATCGGCGGCACCTACGGCACGCTGAACGTGGATCAGACAGGGACCTGGACGTACACGCTGAACGACGGGCTGGCGACGACACAATCGCTGGCTGCAGGGCAGACCGCGTTTGACACCTTCACCCTGCAGGTGACGGATGAAAACGGTGCGAGCGACAGCGAGACGGTGACGATCACGGTGACCGGTACCAATGACACGCCAGAGGTGCAGACGGGAACGGTGAGCCGAGTGCTTGCTGAAGACGCGGCCGCCAGCCTGACGGCGAGCGGTGCGGGTCAGTTCGCCGATGTCGACCTCACCGACACACACACGGTGGCGGCGGTGCTCACGAGTGCTGGGCTGAACAATAGCGCCACGCTGCCGGCAGGACTGCAGGCGCTGCTGGCGGATGCGGTGGCGGTAACGCTGCCGGATGTGGCGACCGGCGATGCGCACGGTCAGTATCTGTGGGACTTCGCGCTGGCGAACAGCGCGGTGCAGTTCCTCGCAGCGGGTCAGACACTGACCCTCGCCTACGACGTTACGGTGACCGACAACCACGGTGCTGCGGCGACGCAACGGGTCAATGTGACCATCACCGGCGCGAACGATGCACCGGTGATCACCAGCGCGGCAACGGCGAGCTTTGCCGAGAACGGCACGGGTGTGGCGTATCAGGCCACGGCAACGGATGCGGAAAGCGATTCGCTGACCTATGCCCTCGGCGGTACCGACGCGTTGCGGTTCAACATCAACGCCACCACGGGCGCGGTGAGCTTCAATACCGCGCCGAACTACGAGATCCCGACCGACGCCGGCACCAACAACGTCTACGACATCACGGTGAGCGCGAGCGACGGGTTGAACACCTCGCTGGCACAGGCGGTGGCGATCACGGTGACCGATGTGGTGGAAGCCCCGCCTTCGCTTGCCGGCCAGTCGGTGATTGACCTGGGCAGCTACGGCAAGCTGATTGCGCCGGTGCAGGTGGATGGGGTCAACTGGTTTTACTTCTGGGACCGCAGCGGTAATGGCACCAACGCCAACACGGGAACGCTCAACGGCGGCTTGGACTACACCACGCACAATGTGCTGGATGGGATTTTCAACCAGGACATAAATGGGGTGGTAGAGACTGCGGGGAATGGGGTGGGGATAGTAGGCGACACGGACAACACCTACCGCTACGCGACGCTCAATGGCGTGCACCTGGCCTTGCCGACGGCGGGTGGGGTGACCTCGTCGCCGTTTGGTGCGGGAGGCATCAACAACTTTGAGCCTGGCACAGCCATAAGCGGCAATGCGGCGAACGCGACCTATAACGATCTGCTGGCGGTATGGGATGCGTACAACGGGGTGGGGTCAACGGCAATAGATGGCACGCCCTCGGGGTGGCAGGCCTCCTCTTACTGGTCGGCCACGCCGTCGGCTTCGGGGCACGCCTACGTCACCCTGAACCGTGGCTACGTCGGCGACTTCACCGACCACGGCTACGCTTACGTCGCGTTGCAGGTGTTGTAGTGGGGTGTTCCGCGGAGCACGATTTTTGAGCTTTGACCTTTGAACTTTGACATTTGCAGTGGGGGCCGGCGTGAGCCGGCCTTGCCGTGGGTGTCAATGTGGTTTTGCCGCGGCACCGCGCAGCGGTCGAATTTTTTTTCAACGCGTGAAGGAGGTGCATCAGCGCGGGCAGGGTCGCAAGTGAGCGGGGGAGCATTCCGCCGGCTTCGGTCGGCGCCTCATGGGGGCGATGCGCTACGGCTGTCGCCAAAAGGGGCCAGGTCGAAATTTGACAAGGGAATGTTGCTGGCGTCTTCCACGGTGCGTTTAAAAGGTGTGAGGCCAAGTGCCGTATAAAAGAGGCCGCGCGGTGCGAACGGGCAACGATGTTCGTACGGCAAGGCAGGGGTCGTCCTCTGCAGCGCAAGACGACACACAGTGAAGACGCAATGCGCCCTCGGGGTGGCAGGCCAACAATTACTGGTCGGCCACGCCGTCGGCTTCGGGGCACGCCAACGTCAACCTGAACAATGGCAACGTCAACGACAACACCGACAACAACAACAATTACGTCGCGTTGCAGGTGTTGTAGTGGGGTGTTCCGCGGAGCGACATTTTTTTGGTCACGCTCACTTGCGGCCCGAGCGCGTACACCGAGCGCCACACCCGGGCGCCTCAGCGCCGCGGCAGCCACATTTTTTTGATGCGCAGATGCTCATAAGACGGACCGTCGGGCAGAAAAAAACGTTTCAGCGGCCCCAATTCGGCGTGATAGAGGTGCTTTCTCAGGTGGTAGGTATGGGCATGTTTGAACACACCGTAGTAGCTGTTGAGGGTCGAGAGCATGCGCTCGAGCAGCGCGCGGCTGGGCACGCCGGGGGCGTCAAAGGCGGCGTGGTTGGCGAGCCAGCGTCGCCAGGTGCCCATCGGGGCAAGTGGGGTGACAGGCCCGGGCATGTCAGCCACAAGGGCCTTGAACCACGCCAGCCGCCGGCGAAAGGCGCGCACGCTGCGCTGGCGCGTGAGGCGGTGGCCGGGGTAGACGATGCTGCCCAGGAAGTCGATGCCCTGGGTGCATCGCTGCAGCACGGTTTTGTCCGGGTGCAGGGCGAGGCCGAGGCGCTCGTGCAAAAACGCCTCGACCGCCAGGCGCTGCCGGTTGAGGGTGGCGCTGTCATCGCCCAGCAGCACGAAGTCGTCCACATAGCGCAGGTAGGCGCGCACCTTGAGGCTGTGTTTCACGAACTGGTCGAGTTCGTTGAGGTAGACGTTGGCAAAGAACTGGCTGGTGAGGCTGCCAATGGGCAGGCCCACCCCGGGCGGGGCGTGGTAGAGGGATTTGTGCGGCGGAATCCGCGCGAGCAGGATGCGGTTGCCGCTCTCGTGGGGCGGCGGGTCGATGGGCGATTGCACCAGGATGGCGCTGGCCACCTGGTCGAGCCGCGTTCGCAACTGCGCGGCAAAGGGCAGGCGGGGCAGGTGGGCCCGCCACAGCGCGAGCAAGCGGTGCCGGTCGATACTGGGAAAAAAAGCGCGGATGTCGAGCTTGCAGTAGTAGCGGTGACCGGGCTGGCGCATGAACTGCTGCAGCCGCGCAATGGCGGCCTGGGTGCCGCGGCCCTTGCGATTGGCGTAGCTGTCGTCGATAAAGCGGGCGTCCCACCAGGGCTCGATATGGCGCACCAGCCACTGCTGTACCAGGCGGTCGGCAAAGGCCGGGGCAAAGATCTCGCGCAGCTTGGGGTCGGTGACAGCAAACACGGTGAAGGGCTGCGGCCGGTAGCGGCCGTGGGCAATTTGCGCGGCCAGATCAAGCACCAGCGCGGGCAAGCCGATGAAATGCGCGCGCTTGTGTTCGCTGTTGCCGGCGGCGGCGGCGCAGGCAAAGAGCTCGCGGGCGATTGCAGCCTCGACTTCAGCAGCGGATTGCGCTGAAGCGCCGCTGTTGACGGTGTGATGGAGCGAGCATTCAAGCATCCACAGATTTTTGCCGACCTGCTTGGGTTTATCCAGAATTATTACCCGCTGCACAATAATTTCCCCAAACCCTTCCGCTTTGCCGTGGGCGAGCGGATTCTGGACGAGTCAGCTGAATGCCTGCGGGCCATCGTGCTGGCCAATTCCGTCGACAAAACCACGCCGTCTGGACTGACCGAGGGGGCTGCTCAGGTGCGCCGCGTGCGCGCGTCCTTGGAGGTGATACGAGGATTTTTGCTGCTCGCCTGGAAATTGAAGTTCCTTTCCCACGGCGGCTTGACGGCGCTTTCAATTAGCCTCGAGTCGATCAGCAAACAGGCGGCGCGCTGGGGGCAGTGGTTCGAGAGCAAGGCGGGCGAATAGGTATCGGTGGGCACTTGACGGGTCAAGTTGCGCGGTCATCCGGGGTAGGTGACTTGCAGGGTGTTCCCGGCGAGTGGTTTGGCCAATGCCGCGGTCTGGTCCCGCCGGTCGGTGGTTTCATTTGCCGTGACTGCCTTGACCGCGATACAATGTATCTCAATTTTAAAGAAAGGCCTGTATGCCCACGACCGCCATGGTCCACGTTCGCGTGGATGAGCAAATCAAGGAGCAGGCGACTGCGGCCCTTGCCGCAATGGGTTTGTCGGTTTCGGATGCCGTGCGTGTTTTTCTGGTGCGCGTAGCGGCCGAGCAGCAAATGCCCTTTGCGCTCAAGGTGCCAAATACCGAAACCCGTGCGGCAATGGCTGAGGCGGATACGATCACGCGGACACGCCGCGCCCGTTTCAGTACCGCCACCGGGTTGATCAATGACCTCGAAAAGAACCGCCGCAAGTAAGCGCGCGCCGTTGCCGCGTGCGGCGGACTATACCAAGTCGTTGCGCAAGGATTGGGAACGGTTGTCCCGTTCCGGCCGGTATGACATGAACCGGATCAAGGCGGCCATGCTGCTGCTGATCGCAAACGATGGCCCCCTCGGGCCGGAGTGGCTCGATCACCCGCTGGGCGGTGATTGGGAAGGGCACCGGGAGTGCCACATCGGCGGCGATTTTCTGTTGACGTATAAAATCGATGATGCTGGCAAAGGCGGCTCGATCGTGTTTGTGCGCGCAGGAACGCATGCGGATCTTTTTGAGTAAGCCCTGGCCGTATCGCGGATGATGGAAACTTCATGTCCGGCTACAGTTTTTTCAGCGTTGATTTTGTCTTCGATTGCAGCGAGGTCAGGTTTGCGCCTACTGCACAACTCTTCATGAAGGTAAAAACATGAGTTTGAATAAGCGTGTCTTTGGCATCGCGCTGGCCGCTGCGAGCCTGTGTTGTACCGGGGCACTTTGGGCCGCCGAGCCGGTGCCGGCGGTGACCTCCAAAATCATCCTCAAAGCCACCCGCGCCTGGGATGGCACGCCCATTGTTTATCCGCAGGGCACGGCCGAGGTGACGGGCATCATCGTCACGCTGGCGCCCGGTGCGCAGACCGGCTGGCATGCGCATCCGGTGCCTTCCTTCGGCATGGTGCTGGAGGGAGAACTGGAGGTTGAGTTGCAGGACGGCCGTCGTCTGACGCTCAAGGCCGGTGACGGCCTCGCAGAGGTGTTTGAGCGTGCCCATAACGGGCGCAATACCGGCAGTGTGCCGATGAAGGTGCTGGTGTTCTACGCCGGTGTTACTGAAAAAGCGCTGACACAGATGCTGCCGGCGCCGCCGCCGCCGCGTTGAGCGCGGCGAACGCCGGCTTGTTCAACTGCCGGTAAACACCGGATCGCGGCCGTCGGGCAGTGACTGCCCTTTTTGCTCAAGGTGCCAAACACTGAAACCCGCGCGGCAATGGCGGAGGCGGACACGATTACACGGACACACCGCGCCCGTGCCATCCCTCGGGCCGGTCGTTCAGCCCGGGCTGCTCAAGGCGTCTGAGCGCAGCGTGACTTCCGGTAGATCGCCCAACGCTGTCACGGCATCGACCAGGGTCTTTTTCTCGATGGCGGTCAGTGTCTTCAAGTCACCGTCATTGAAATAGACCAGCGCTTTCAGGCTTTCGCCCGGCTGGAAGTTCGGTCCGAACAGTACGCGGGCAGACGCGAGTCCGCGTGCAAGGCTCACACCGGCGTTGAGCATTGCCGACACATCACGATAGTCTTTGGCTTCGGCACGCTGGAGCACGACTTTGAGTTTGGTCGCCATCAAATCGTCCAGGGAGGCCACCTGCAGGACACCGTCATCGGTCAAGTCGGGTTCGCCCACGCGGCCGAGGACAATCCCGCCGAAAAACGAGACCTTGACGTGTTCCCGCCCGGCGTTTCCACTGGGGACCAGCGCAACCCAGCTGTCGCCGTGATCTTGCAGTGTGGTCGCCTGCGCCATGAACGGCAAAGCCGCCTTGATGGTGTCCCGGTCCAGCGCCTTTTCCGAAAAGAAATCGAAATCCACCGAATCACGGTGGCCCAGCCGCAGTGCGATCGCGGTGCCGCCGTAGAGGGTGAATCCGAGTTTCGACGCGTTACGCAGTGCCGGCCACAGGTGTTTCTGGGCTGGCGGCAGTTTGTCCAAGCGGGGTTTGAACTGGCGGGTCATGTAAATCGCCGCACCGGCAAGGCCGGAACCTGATCCACTTCCGCCATCCCGAGACGGTAGTGCCAATATGCCCACGAGCGTTCGTTGAACTGTCCGGCTTCGGCTTGCGTCAAAACGGTGCGCAGCATCTCGTTACCCGCCTGTGCGGCAAGCGCCTGCACGTCAGCGTAGTCACCGATGTTCATGACTTGGGCAATCACGCGCTCGGGCGAGGCCACTGCTTCTTCCGGCGTTTTCCACCAGATGTATTTCCCGGCAAGCGTCTTCAGCAAGGCCGGATGGATCTGGGTCATGACGGCATCCCTTCAAAACAATGATCAGGCACTGGATGTTTGAATCATGCGCTCAAGGCTGCAAGTGTGGTGCGGTTTTGCCGGTATCCATTATATTGAAAACAGACTTTTCAGTTCCCTGCCGTCTGGCCTGCGGCTTTGCGCACCCCGCTACGCAGTCCTTCGAAGTAGGCCCGATCGGCCGGTGCTGCCGGTGCCGTCGCGGCACCCGCGAGCAGGCGGTGGCGCAGGTGAAGGCGATCCCGATCCTGGCGGATCAGCTCCAGAAGGTATTCACTGCCGCTGCCGTAGCCGCCTTGATTGACCTGCTCGTCCACGAAGGATTTGAGCGCGTCGGGTAGGGATATGTTCATGGTACCCATGACTGCAGGCGAGTGGGCTTGGCAAATCTGGGCAACGATCTCCTGCGACACGGTTATCGTCAACTTCAGGATTTTTCTACCCGCTGCTTCAACTGCCGGTAAACACCGGGTCGCGACGGTCAAAACCGGCCTTGACGCCTTCCTTGAAGTCGTTGGTCTCGCGCAGCATCATCTGGATGAAGGCTTCACGTTCGGTGGCGGCACGGAATGCCGCAAACAGATCGCCGTTCAATGTTTCACGCGTG
>CAIZLW010000174.1 GCA_903933915.1 uncultured beta proteobacterium
CGGCCCGGCACCAACCGGCCGAGTTACCAGGTTGCGGTCAATGTTTATGACCGGCTGGTCACCTTCGGCACCAAAAAACTGGCCGATGGTTCATTGTCGTACGACTACGACAAGGTTGAACCCGAACTCGCCGAAAGCTGGCAGTTGTCGTCGGATCGCAAGGCGATCCTGTTCAAGCTCAAGCCCAATGCCACCTTCTGGGACGGCACGCCGGTCACCGCGGATGACGTCAAATGGTCATTCGACCGCGCGCTGGCACTGGGCGGTTTTCCGAAAGTGCAGATGGGTGCCGGCGGTTTTGTCGAGCCTTCGCAGTTTGTTGTCGTTGATTCAAAAACCTTCCGCATCGATCTCAAGCAGCCGTCGAAGCTGGCCTTGCCCAATCTCGGCGTGCCGGTGGCGGTGATCATCAATTCCAAAGTGGCAAGGGCCAATGCCACGGACAAGGATCCGTGGGCGGCCGAATATCTGCATCGCACCCCCGCCGGCAGCGGCGCGTTCAAGGTCGAGCGCTGGGATGCCGGCCAACAACTGGTCTATGTGCGCAACGACAAATGGGTCGGCGGTCCGCTGCCCGGCGTGCAGCGCGTGATCATCCGCGAAGTGCCGGCGACTGCAACCCGTCGCGCGATGGTCGAGCGCGGCGATGCGCATCTGTCGTTCCAGATTCCCAACAAGGATGCGCAGGAGTTGGCTGCCGCGAAAAAGGTCAAGGTGATTGGTTCCCCAATCGACAACTGCCTGTATGTCGCCTGCCTGAATTACAACTTCGAACCGTTCAAGGACCAGAAGGTGCGTCAGGCTGTCGCTTACGCCATTCCCTACGAGCAGATCTTCAAACAGGCTGCCTACGGCCGCGGCGTGCCGATGTGGGGCGCCAAGTCGCCGAAACCGGCGACCGCCGCGTGGCCTCAGAAATTCCCTTACGACACCGACCTGAAAAAGGCCAAGGCCCTGCTGGCGCAGACCAAATACAAGGACGGCTTTGAAGTGCCGTTGTCCTATGACCTCGGTGAAGCCGACTGGAGCGAGCCAGCCGCACTGCTGATCCAGGAAAGCCTGGGCAAGATCGGCATCAAGGTCACGCTCGACAAGGTGCCGGGGGCGAATTGGCGTACGGTCGCGCTGGTTGAGAAAAAACTGCCTTTCCTGCTCGAAAACTTCGGCGGCTGGCTGAACACCGCGGACTATTACTTCTACTGGGCGTACATCAAGGGCAATCTGTTCAATGCCTCGAACTACGACGATCCGGTAGTCAAGAAGCTGGTCGACGAAACGCTGCACATGGACAAGTCGGACAAGACCTACGACGCCAAAATCAAGCAACTGATCCAGAAGGCCTTCGACGATGTGCCGCGCATCCCGTTGTGGCAGCCGACGCTGGAATCTGCAATGTCGCAGAAGCTGGAAGGCTACGAGTTCTGGTTCCACCGCCAGGTCGACGCCCGTTCGTTCAAGGTCTGACCGGTCCGTTTCATGAGTCAACTGGCGATCATTTTTGCGCGCGTGCTGCAGGCGGTCCCGACGCTGATCGGGATCGTCATCGTCACCTTTCTGCTGACGCGCGCATTGCCGGGCGACCCTGCCGCCTATTTCGCCGGCGCTGCCGCAACACCGGAGTCGATTGCCGAGATCCGTGCCAATCTTGGTCTCGATCAGCCGCTGCCGGTGCAGTTTCTGAAATATGTACAGGACCTCGGCACTGGCAACCTCGGTCAGTCGGTGTCTACCGGCCAGCCGGTGGCGACCGAACTGCTGAAGCGCCTGCCGGCGTCGCTGGAGCTGACACTGACGGCTTTGTTGCTGTCAGTGGCGGTAGCGATACCGTTGGGTGTGCTGGCTGCCGTGCGTCAGGACACCTGGATCGACCAGCTCTGCCGTTTTGTGGTGACGGCTGGCGTCAGCCTGCCGACGTTTTTCACCGGGCTGCTGCTGGTCTACGTGTTTTATTTTCTGCTCGGCGTGGCGCCGGCGCCATTGGGCCGGCTCGACCTGATGCACGTCACGCCGCCGCAGGTCACCGGTTTTCTCGTTTTCGACAGCCTGATTGCCCGTGAGTGGGGCACCGCCTGGTCTGCCATCAAACAACTGCTGCTGCCGTCGCTGACGTTGGCACTGTTCACGCTGGCGCCGATTGCGCGCATGACCCGCGCTTCAATGCTGCAGGCCTTGTCTTCCGAATACCTGCGCACCGCGCGCGCCGCCGGCCTGTCGCGCGGGCGGGTGCTGATGGTTTACGCCTTCCGCAACGCCCTGCTGCCGGTGGTGACGACGCTGGGCATGGTGTTCTCGTTCACGCTGGGCGCCAATGTGCTGGTTGAAAAAGTATTTGCCTGGCCGGGCATCGGCTCCTTCGCCATTGAGGCGCTGGTGGTCTCCGACTACGCCGCGGTGCAGGGTTTCGTGCTGTCGATGGCGGTGCTGTTTGTGTTGCTCAATCTGGTCATCGACACGCTGTACACGCTGATCGATCCGCGCGTGCAGGTCGACGGCTGAGGGTGAATGAAATGCGAATGAATAAACATGACTGACGCCGTAATGAATTCCCCGCTTGCTGCTGCCGGACCGCGCACTTCGGCGTGGAGCCGGGGCTTCGCCCATTTTCGCTACGTGATGACGTCCAATCCCGTCACCTTCCTCGCTTTCGTGATGCTGGCCGCGATGATCGCGGTTGCAGTGTTCGGCCCCTCGCTGGTGCCGCACGACCCGCTCGCCACCGCCGCCGACAAGGCACTCAAGCCGCCAACCTGGCAACACTGGTTTGGCACAGACCAGCTGGGCCGCGACGTGTTTTCCCGCGTCGTTGTCGCCACAAGGCTTGATCTGCTGATCTCGGTATCCGCGGTGGCGCTCTCGTTTGTCTGCGGTGCGCTGATGGGTGCCTGCGCCGGTTACTGGGGCGGCTGGTTCGACAAACTGTCGGGCCGGATGCTCGATACGATTATGGCCTTTCCGCTGTTCGTGCTGGCGATGGGCATCGTCGCCGCCGCCGGCAACACCATCCAGAACATCGTCATCGCTACCGCGATCATCAACCTGCCGTTTTATGCGCGAGTGGCGCGCGCCGAAGTGTCGATCCGCCGCAATGCCGGTTATGTGCAGGCGGCGCGGCTGTCCGGCAATTCCGAACTGCGTATTCTCATCGCGAAGATTCTGCCGAACACCCTGCCGCCGATGATGGTGCAGTTGTCGCTGAACATGGGCTGGGCCATTCTCAATGCCGCCGGCCTGTCCTTTATCGGCCTCGGCGTGCGCCCGCCGACGGCGGAGTGGGGCATCATGGTTGCCGAAGGCGCCAACTACATTGTCTCCGGTGAATGGTGGCTGGCGCTGTTCCCCGGTGCGGCGCTGATGCTTGCGGTGTTCACCTTCAACCTGCTCGGCGACGGACTGCGCGATCTGGTCGACCCGCAGCGGCGGACTTGAGGTGACGAGAATGAGCACCCATTTGCACAATCCGCCGCTGCTCGCCGTGCGCGACCTTTGTGTCGAATTCGCCACGCGCAAAGGTCCGGTCACTGCCGTGCGTTCGGTCAATCTGCAGGTCGCCAAGGGCGAAACCCTGGGCATTGTCGGTGAATCCGGCTCCGGAAAATCGGTGACCTCTTATGCGGTGATGCGCATCCTCGACCGCGCCGGCCGTATCGTCTCGGGGGGTATCGAGTTCGGCGGCATGCAGTTGCAAGATGCGCCCGAAGACATGATGAGTGATCTGCGGGGCCGCGAAATCTCGATGATTTTCCAGAACCCGCGCGCGGCGCTGAACCCGATCCGTACCGTCGGCAAGCAGATTGAAGACGTGCTGATCCGTCATGCGCAGGCCACCCACGATCAGGCCAAAGCCAAGGCCATTGAGGCGCTGGAGCGCGTGCGCATCCGTGACGCCGCGCGCCGTTACCACGCTTACCCGTTCGAACTCTCCGGCGGCATGTGCCAGCGCGTGGTCATCGCCATCGCGCTGGCCTGCAAACCGCAGCTGCTGATCGCCGACGAGCCGACCACCGGCCTTGACGTCACCACGCAAAAGGCAGTGATGGAGCTGGTGCGCGAACTGACGCGCCCCGAAGGCATGTCGACGCTGCTGATTACCCATGACCTCGGGCTTGCCGGTGAATACTGTGACCGCATTGTTGTCATGGAAAAAGGCGAAGTGGTCGAGCAGCAGGACACCGCGAAACTGTTCACTGCGCCGGCTCACCCTTATACCCGCAGGCTGATCCGTTCGACGCCGCACGCCGCGGCAACCATTCGTGACCTGCTACCGGATGATCTCCGGCTGCCTTTGCCGCCGACGATGATCGTTTCGGCTGAACCGCTGCTTGAAGTCAAAAACCTGGTCAAACAATTCGATGCGCCGGGCGGCATGCTGCAACTGCTCAGGAATCGCGGCAAAAAAGAAGCTGGTTACCGCGCGGTCGACAACGTCAGCTTCAGCATCGCCCGTGGTGAAAGTGTGGGTTTGGTCGGTGAATCCGGCTGCGGCAAATCAACGACGTCGGCGATGGTGATGCGTCTGCTCGACGCCACCGCCGGCAGCATTCGCTTCAAGGGGCAGGAACTGACGGCTGTGACCGCCGCCGCGTTTGCGCGCTCGCCCTTGCGCCGTGAACTGCAGATGGTGTTCCAGGACCCGCATGAAAGCCTCAATCCGCGCGCTACGGCAGCGCAATCCATCGCCGACCCGCTGCTGCGGCTCGAAGGCATGACCAACAGCGCCGAAATCCGCGCCCGCGTCGAAGCATTGGCAACGCAGGTCGGCCTGCAGCACGAACTGCTCGACCGCCTGCCGCATCAGCTCTCCGGCGGGCAGAAGGCGCGCGTCGGCATCGCGCGGGCCATTTCCACCAAACCGGAACTGTTGATTCTGGATGAGCCGACCGCGGCACTGGATGTGTCGGTGCAGGCCGTGGTGCTCAATCTGCTCGCGGATCTCAAGGCCGAGTTCGGCATGAGTTACCTGTTTGTCAGTCATGATCTTGAAGTGGTGCGCCTGTTGTGCGACCGGGTGATCGTGATGCGCGCCGGCTGCATTGTTGAAGCGGGTCCGACGGCGAGCGTGCTGTCGTCGCCGCAGGCCGAATACACCCGTGAACTGCTGGCGGCGATCCCGCGGCCGGCGCATCTGCCCGGTCACACGGCCCCAGTGGTGGAGGCGGTACGGGCATGAACACGCTGCTGACCATTGCCGACATCAACGCCGCGGTGGCGTCTGGCCAGCTCGATGCCGCGGAATTTCTGCGCAGCCGCTGGCAGCAGTTGTATCGCAGTAACGAACAGCAGCACGACCCCGCATGGATCAATCTCGCCAGCGCCCCGCAGCTTGAAGCGCAACTGGCGGTGCTGGCGCAACGCGACCCCGCCGAATGCCCCTTGTATGGCGTGCCTTTTGCCGTCAAGGACAATATCGATGTCGCCGGCTGGACCACCACCGCGGCCTGTCCCGAGTTTGCCTACATCGCCACTGAAACCGCACATGTCGTTGCACGCCTGATGCATGCCGGCGCAGTGCTGCTCGGTAAAACCAATCTCGACCAGTTCGCCACCGGCCTGGTCGGCACGCGTTCACCGTATGGCGCGGTACCCAATACCTTCAGCCCGCTGCACATCAGCGGCGGTTCCAGTTCCGGATCGGCGTCGGTGGTGGCGCGCGGCATGGTTGCCTTCGCACTCGGCACCGATACCGCAGGTTCGGGGCGTGTGCCTGCGGGATTCAATAATCTGGTGGGCCTGAAGCCGACCCCCGGATTGTTCAGCACCGCCGGCGTGGTGCCGGCCTGCCGCACCCTGGACTGCGTGTCCCTGCTGACCTTGACCGCGGCGGATGCGGCCAGCCTGCTCGCGGTGGTCGCCGGGCACGCCGCCTTGAGTCCGGCCGAGCCGCATTTCAATCATCCGCCGCAGCCGCGTTATGCCTTTCCCGCAAAACTGAATATCGGCATTCCGCATTCGCCGTTTTTCGTCAGTGACGATTACCGCAAGCTTTATGACAAGGCCTGCGAACATCTGGGGCGTCTGCAATGCTCACAGGGCGTTTTTGACCTGAAGCCGTTTTCCGATGTCGCCACGCTGTTGTATCAGGGGCCGTGGACGGCGGAACGTTATGCCATCGCCGGTGCGCTGATCGGGCAGGGCGGCGCGGGCATTGATCCGGTAGTGGCCGAAGTGATCAACGCCGGCCGCAATTATTCTGCGGTCGACACCTTCAACGCCATTTATCGTGTGCGCGAACTCGAAGTGCAGACCCGGCATGTCTGGGATGAGTTCGACGTGCTGATGGTGCCGACGGCGCCGAACCTGCCGACTCTGGCCGAAGTGGCGGCGGCGCCGATCGTGCGCAACAGCGAGCTCGGCACCTATACCAACTTCGTCAACCTGCTGGGCTTGTCAGCGGTGGCGGTGCCTTTCGGTTTTACCGCTGAAGGCCTGCCCTTCGGCGTGACCTTCATTGCCCGCGGCGGCTGCGACTGGGCGCTCGCTGAATTCGCTGCGCGCTGGCAGCGCTCGCTGGGATTGCCGCTGGGCAAGACGCTGCGGCCGTTGCAGGATGGTGATACCTGCATTGCCGCCACCCCGCCGGGTGCGATTCCGCTGGCGGTGGTCGGCGCGCATCTCGCCGGCATGCCGCTGCATCACCAGTTGACCGAGCGTGGCGCACGTCTGCGCGCGACCACCACCACCGCGGCGCATTACCGACTTTATGCGCTCAAAGGCACGCAGCCGCAGAAACCGGGTCTGGTTCGTGATTCCAAGGGTGCGGCGATCGAAGTCGAGGTCTATGACATGCCCGCCGAAAGCGTAGGCACTTTCCTCGCCGGCATCCCGGCGCCGCTGGGTCTGGGCGCGATCGAGTTGGCCGACGGCAGCTGGGTCAACGGCTTCATCTGTGAACCCTGCGCGTTACATGACGCCGAAGACATCACCGACTGGGGAGGCTGGCGCAATTACCTGGAGGCCGATATTGTGGCAACAGGCAAGGTGGCGACAGGTAAACCGAAACAGAAGCGCGCCTGAACATGGCCGAAGTGGTGAACATCAGCAAGGATGAAGGCAGTCTCGCCGACCAGGCTTATGCGCGGATCAAGAAGCGCATTTTCGATTTTGACTTGATGCCCGGCGACCGTCTGTCCGAATCCGAACTCGCGCTGCAGATCAAGGTCAGCCGTACCCCCCTGCGTCAGGCCTTGCAGCGGCTGCAGCACGAAGGCTTCGTCGAAGCCATGCCCAAGATCGGCTGGCTGGTGCCGCCGCTGAGTTTCGAGAAATTCGACGAGCTGTATGACTTTAGAGTGCTGATTGAATGTTTTGCAGTGCGTGAACTGTGCGCCGCCGCTGAAGAGCGGCCTGAACTCGCCGGTCTGGCGAAAATCTGGCTGGTCGCAGAGCAAGACCGCCTGCAGGATGCGCTGGAAGTCGGCCTGCTCGACGAAGCCTTCCACACGCGCATCGTCGAATCGACCGGCAATCACGAAATGCTGCGCACCTATCGCGAAATCACCGAGCGCATGCGCATCATCCGTCGGCTCGATTTCACCAAGACCGACCGCATTGCCGCAACCTATGGCGAACACGGCAAGATCCTGTCCGCGATCCAGCGTCGCCGCGCCGACGAAGCCCAGCGCCTGCTCACCGCGCACATCGAACAAAGCAAACTCGAAGTGCGCAAGATCACCCTCGACATGCTCTACCAGGCGCGCAACCGCAGCCGCGCCGCCCGCGAAGACAGCCAGGGCAGTTGAGCGTCGGCGCGATAAGCGTTGCGCAGTTCGGTAGTAGTTGTAGCCCGGATGGAGCGGCGCGGAATCCGGGGCCGCGCTGCGCGCGATGACAGAACCCGTAGCCCGGATGGAGGCCGCAGGCCGCAATCCGGGGCGAGCGTTGAGAGAAATGATGACGGTGCTTCTCCCCGGATTTCATCCGGGCTACGGAGCGCTGTTGTAGTTGTAGCCCGGATGGAGCAACGCGCGCCCCGAAGGAAGTCACCTTGGGTGGCGCCCCGAAGGAAGTCACCTTGGGTGGCGCCGGATCCAGTCCAGATGCTGAGCCTCGCCGCGAATTTCACGGCTTGCGTGATAACATCTTTTCACCCTTTCCGAACTTCCTCCGGGGCCAATTCCGCA
>CAIZLW010000175.1 GCA_903933915.1 uncultured beta proteobacterium
AATTGATTTAAGCAACTTGCCGATGTGCTCCTGATACTCGGAAAATCGCGCACGGAACGCGGCCAGTATCTCGGCATCGGACTCATTCAGCTGCCGAAGATCTTGTTCTGTTATTGCCCGATCACGCATCCGGCTACTTGAATAAGCCAGATAGCCACGCATTTTCTCAAGCTGTCGCAGCTTGCCGGCAATAATGTCTTTTTGCTTGTTCCTCATGCCAACCGCACCCCTTGGGACTTGGCGACGTCGTAAATCGCTTGCTGCTTTGTATGATTATTGACCACCAGATCGACATGGCGTCCCAGCACGTCCGACAATTCACCACGCGCCCGGGCAATGGGTATCGCCAGATTTATTTCATCAGTCTCGACATACAAATCGACATCACCGCCTTTTTGCGCGTCGTCTGCACGCGAGCCAAACAACCAGACCGCCGCGGACGCGCCAAGATGCTTTCTGACAACATCGACGGCGGAGAGGGCTTCTGATTGTTCGATGCGCATATCCAATATCGCAAGAATAGAATTCTATTTAAATCAGCAGAAACAACAGCGATCTACAAGACAAAAGCCCGGAGACCGCCTATTCACGACGATCAGCTCAATCAACGTAAAACTTTTTTGCTTTACATCCATCTTCATTTTTTTTGTAAAAATCAACAGCCTGAAATCGTCAACCCGCTGATCGTCGCGGCGACGTTGGCGGCGGTGGGCTGGGTGTAGTTAAAAAAACAGGTTGCGGCGTCGGTGGCGCCCATCACCCCGAAGGTGGCGATGCCGCCGGCGCGGGCATAGGTGTAGCCTTCTGCCTCAAGTTGAATCTTGGTCGGGTTGAATACGCCCGTCAGGCCGGCGGCCGAGAGGATGCCGGGGTTGCCGCCAAAATCGGTGACTTCCGGGTAGCCATACACCATGTACATCAGGCCGCTTTCGGAACAGACGGTGCCGGTCGCGCCATTGCTGTTGTTGGCCAGGCCGCCGCCTGCCGGGCAGGTGGCGGGGTCGGCGATACCGCCGCGCGACAGGGTGCTGGCATGCACCAGCGCCGCCGCCGCCGACACGCTGCCGCGCGCCGCTTGCAACTTGGCGATGCGCGAGTCGCGTTGCAGATTGATGAAACGGGGCAGCGCCACGGCGGCAAGGATGCCGAGAATGATGATGACGACGATCAGTTCGATCAGCGTAAAACCACGCTGCTGGATCGTTTTCGGGAGGGCTGGTTGTGCTCGCATACGGGCTTTAACGGCTTTTAAACGCATAGCTTGAATCATAACGCAGATAGTTCTCCATTATTTGTGACTAATTCACGGTTTCGAGCATTTTTTTTCAGGCCTGCCTTATTCACGAATCAGGCCGACCCCGCCGAGCACCGCGCTGACGTTGGCGCCCTGCGCGCCCCGGGTGAGACGAAAACGCGCCTCGCCGCCCTTCTGAAACCGGTAGATCAAGGCCCCTGCTTTCCCGTCGAAATACCAGACGCCCACCGCCTCGGGCGCCGCATCGAGTTCACCCAGATAATGCGCTGGCTCGCGCTTGATCCAGTGCAGCGGATTGGCGCTTTGCGGCAGGGGCCCGCCCACCGACTCGCGGTGGGTTAGCCGGTCGAGCAGTTCGACGCGGATGGCGGCGGCCTCGGTCTGCACGGCGGCTTCTTCGATGCCGACCCGGGCGCGCTCCAGCGCTGCCAGCAAAAACAGCACCAAGCTGCCGATGATCGCGGCCAGCAGGGACATTTCCAGAATCCGGCGGCTGTTCATGGCCTGTTAGCGCTTCATCGCAACCTTGCCGAGATCCCACATCGGCAGGAAGATGCCGAGCGCCAGAATGAGCACCATGACGCCCAGCGAGACGATGAGGATCGGCTCGATCTGCTGACCTAGGGTTTTCAGTTCGTATTCGACCTCCTGCTGATACATCTGGCCGATTTCGTCCATCATGTCGTCGACGGCGCCGGACTCCTCGCCGACGGCGACCATCTGCAGGACGACCGGCGTGAAGATGCCGATCGCCAGCGCGGAGCGCAAAATGCTTTCGCCGCGTTCGACGCCTTCGCGCATGGATTCGATGCGCCGCGCGATGTAGGCGTTATCGACCGTTTGCGCCGAGTTGGAGAGCGCCTGCATGACTGGCACGCCGCTGCGCATGCCGAGCGCAAAGCTGCGGGCAAAGCGCGACAGCGCCGCCTTGTGCAGGATTTTGCCGGCAATCGGGATGCGCAATGAAAAGCGGTCCCAGTCGTGCCGGCCCTTGACGGTGCCGACCCAGCTTTTGAAGGCGAACACGCCACCGGCCACGGCCGCGAGCATGTAGGGCCAGTAGGCCAGCATGAACTTGGAGAAGCC
>CAIZLW010000176.1 GCA_903933915.1 uncultured beta proteobacterium
GGTGCCGTCTGCTGTCGCCACCGTGAAGCTGTCGCTGTAGTTCTGGCCCGCAACGAATTCATCGTGGGCAGCGTCCATCGTGTAGGTCCACGCACCTGTGGCATCGATGCTGAAGCTGCCGTACTGGCCAACTGTGCCGGACTGCGCGACGAAGCTTGCAGCACCATCCACATCCGTGACATTGAGCTGGCCGCTCGCGCTCTGCGCGGCATTGGTCTCGGTCAGGCTGGCGGTGCTGGTGCCGGTGATGACTGCGGCATCGTTGCTGCCGGCGATCGTGACGGTGATCACCTGCTGCGTGCCGTCTGCGGTGGCTACCGTGAAGCTGTCGCTGTAGTTCTGGCCCGCAACGAATTCATCGTGGGCAGCGTCCATCGTGTAGGTCCACGCACCTGTGGCATCGATGCTGAAGCTGCCGTACTGACCGGCAGCGCCCGACTGCGCGACGAAGCTCGCAGCATTGTCCACATCAGTGACATTGAGCTGACCGCTCGCGCTCTGCGCGGCATTGGTCTCGGTCAGGCTTGCAGTGCTGGTGCCGGTAATGACGGCGGCATCGTTGCTGCCGGCGATCGTGACCGTAATCACCTGCTGCGTGCCGTCTGCGGTGGCTACCGTGAAGCTGTCGCTGTAGTTCTGGCCCGCAACGAACTCGTCGTGGGCAGCGTCCATCGCGTAGGTCCACGCACCTGTGGCGTCGATGCTGAAGCTGCCGTACTGGCCGGAAACGCCCGACTGCGCGACGAAGCTCGCAGCACCGTCCACATCCGTGACATTGAGTTGGCCGCTCGCGCTCTGCGCGGCATTGGTCTCGGTCAGGCTTGCGGTGCTGGTGCCGGTAATGACGGCGGCATCGTTGCTGCCGGCGATCGTGACCGTGATCACCTGCTGCGTGCCGTCTGCGGTGGCAACCGTGAAGCTGTCACTGTAGTTCTGGCCCGCAACGAACTCGTCGTGCGCCGATCCCATCGTGTAGGTCCATGCACCTGTGGCGTCGATGCTGAAGCTGCCGTACTGACCGGCAGCGCCCGACTGCGCGACGAAGCTCGCAGCATTGTCCACATCAGTGACATTGAGCTGGCCGCTCGCGCTCTGCGCCGAATTGGTCTCGGCCAGGCTTGCGGTACTGGTGCCGGTGATGACAGCAGCGTCATTGGTGCCGGCGATCGTGACCGTGATCACCTGCGTGGTGCCGTCGGCCGCGGCGACCGTGAAACTGTCGCTGTAGGTCTGGCCAGCAACGAACTCGTCATGCGCCGAGCTCATCGTGTAGGTCCACGCGCCCGTCGCGTCGATGCTGAAGCTGCCGTACTGGCCAACCGCGCCGCTCTGCGCGACAAAGGTCGCAGCACCGTCCACATCAGTGACATTGAGCTGGCCGCTCGTGCTCTGCGCGGCATTGGTCTCGGTCAGGCTGGCGGTCGCCGTGCCGGTGATGACGGCGGCATCGTTGGTGCCGGCGACGATGATCGTGACGCCTGCGGTCGCCGTGCGGCCCTGGGCATCGGTGATCCGGTAGGTGAAGGTTTCGGTCGTGCTCTGGCCCGCAGCCAATGCGTCAAACGCCGGGCCTGCAGTGAAGGTGTAGCTGCCGTTGGCATTGAGCACCAAGGTGCCGCGGGTCACGTTACTGCCCAGGCTCACCGTTGCGTTGGTCGCCTGATCGTTGGCGAGGACGTTGCCGCTGACCGCAGCACCCTCGGCGACATTGGCAACATCGGCGTTCGCCACCGGCGCCGGGGTCGTATTGCCCAACGGGTCGACCACAACACCGTCAACCCGTATCTCAAGCAGCTCGATCTTGCGGACTTCGAGGCCAAAAGCCTTGAAGCTGAACCAGTTGCTGTTGCCTTCGGTTTCTTCACCGCGAACCGTGACTTTCTGCAAAACGGTCATAAAACGGGTGATGTCGGCGCGCACATCCGCACGCGCCCACTCTGCTGCGGTGAACTCCAGCCGCAGGGTGTCAACACCCGAGCGACCGTCATAGCGGTCGCGCGCGCCGGTGTTCTCGCTCAGCCGGTAAATCAGCAAGTCGTTGCCCGAGCCCGCATCGATGGTATCGCTGCCCGCCCCGCCATCCAGCACGTCATTGCGGGACGTGCCCTTTAGGTCATCGCTCTTCGCGGTACCAGTTACCGTGATGCCGGTGCGGCTCCGGGAAAACTCGTCGTTGATAGCCATAGTAGAAACCTCCAAGTTCCGGAAAATACCGGACAAATCTGAAAGGGCAACTGACCGTTTTATTCAAAAACTTTTACCGATAAACTTAATAATTTTCTCAAATAAATCAAAATATTAGTAATGCTCGACAGAGTAAGTCTAAAAGCCGGCGTTCACCACCGAAGAAATAAACAATGGAAGGCAGGGTATAGCCCGGCTAACTAAAAGCCATTCATAAAATATCGATAATTAAGTGAAGCAGAAGCAACGTCCGCGCCAGCGCCACCTGCCCTACAGTCCGTTGTTTTATATTGATTTTTCTACACCCGCAATTACAACGCCAAATAAATGGGGCATTTATGGGTGAAAAGTGGGTGAGAAACCCGTTGCATTATCAACAGCCACGGAATTTTGACGCCCGATTCTTTTTGAAAAAATACAACGGGTGCGGGATCTACGAATTCACGGAAGGCGTCAAAGCCGGCTTCGACCGCCGCGATCCGGTCTTTACCGGCAGTTGAACAAGCCGGCGTTCGCTGGGGCGGATACATGGCGGATATGGGGTCAGACTCCATTGTTTTTCCAGTAGTTACTTACCCTTAAAATGATTGTAGTCATACATTGGGTCATAACGACGTGCACTCATACATTTAGCAAACTCAAAAGCCGACGCGACTTGCCGGTCTCCCGGCATGAACGCGAATGAGGCTGCACGTTCATGGCACTCATCAATAAGACTGCCCACGTAGGCAGAATGCATGCCAGCGCCAATTCCGGCACTGACTACAGCACCGATACCAATTTCCAATATCGTCATTGATAGCCTCACTTTTTCGCTCCCTCATGAAATAAATGGGTTCAGTGTAACTTTATGCAAATCTAGCCTCGACCTTGCCTGCCAACTAATGCTCATCATCAAAAACTTCTCCATCCTGATCCACCCCGGCCTCAACGGTTCCGGCCCGGATCACTGGCACACCCACTGGGAACAGGCCTTCCCCGATTTCGTCCGCGTGCAGCAGGAGGACTGGGACCATCCGGTCTATGACGCCTGGGCCGCAACACGCCCTTCACCCGGCCGGAGGGTGCGCTGATCAATGTGAAGGTCGGCGCCATCGACGCGCCCTGCATTCCGCTGCCGGGTTGAGCGAGACCCTGACGCAGGCTTACCCTGTTGCATGCTTACAATCGACTGATTCCAGTGTTCCGCAACCTCGCATTCCGCTTCCACCTGAAACTTCCGGACCTCCGATGACTGCAAACGATAGCCACACCCCTCAACCGTCCACCGGCAAACCGGTATTCCTCCACTATGATCAGGCCGGGCTGGATGCCGTCTATAACCAGTCGGCCTATGCGCCGCATTCGGAACATGTACGCACGCGGATGTCTCTCGCCAGCGCAGCAGTCCGGGACAGGATCGGACCACCGCAAAGATATGCCTATGGCGATGCCCCGATCGAAGGCCTGGATGTCTATCCGGCAGCGGAACGCAACGCCCCGATTATCGTATTCATCCACGGTGGCGCATGGAGAAGGGGGCTCGCCAGCCAGAACGCCTTCGCGGCGGAAATGTTCGTCAAGGCCGGCGCCCACTTCATCGTCCCCGATTTTTCCTGGGTGCAGGATGCCGCGGACAGCCTGAGGACGCTGGCGGACCAGGTTCGCCGGTCGCTGATCTGGGTCTACCGGAATGCCGGAAAACTGGACGCGGATCAGAGTCGAATCTACCTGGTCGGCCATTCGTCCGGCGCACACCTGGCCGCCGTGGCACTGACCACGGACTGGAAGAAGGACTACGATCCGGCCCTCCCCGAAAACTTCATCCGCGGCGCCGTCCTGTGCAGCGGAATGTTCGACCTGCACCCGGTCAGGCTGTCTTCCAGAAGTTCTTACGTGAAATTCGACGACGACCTTGAGTTCAAGCTGAGCCCGCAGCGCCACCTTGAACGCATCGGCGCACCGGTCGTGCTGCTGTATGGCACACGGGAAACACCGGAGTTCCAGCGGCAGTCCATCGACTTTGACAAGGCTCTGCGGGACTCCGGAAAATCCAGCCGGCTGGTCGTGGCACAGGAATATGACCATTTCGAACTCAAGGAAACGCTCGCGAATCCGTACGGCCCTTACGGCCAGGCCGTGATGTCGCAGATTTTTCCGTAAACGATGACCGGGCCCCGCCGCATGCCCATGCGCAAGGATTTCTCGGTACTGATCCATCCCGGCCTCAACGGCTCGGGCCCGGATCACTGGCACACCCACTGGGAACAGGCCTTCCCCGATTTCATGCGGGTGCAGCAGGCGGACTGGGATCATCCGGTCTATGACGGGTGGGCTGCGACGCTGACGGATTACGTAATGCGGGCGCCGAAGCCGGTGATACTGGTGCCGCACAGCGCGGGCACCACGCTGGTGGTGAAGTGGTCCTTCGAACAACCCGAGGCGGTGAAGAAGGTAGCCGGCGTGTTTTTTGTGGCACCCAGTGACCGCGACCGGCCGATGCCGCCGGGCACTGTCAGCCCGCTGCAGGGTTTCGGCGGCATGATCCTGAAGCGCCTGCCCTACCCCAGCGCGGTGGTCGCGGGGCGCAACGATGACCGCGTCAGCTTTGAGCGTGCGCAAGCCTTCGCACAGGCCTGGGGCTCACTATTCTTCGACGGCGGCATGAACGGCCACCTCGGGTCGGCGTCAATGCTCGGCGTGTGGCCGGAGGGGCTTATTTACTTCGGGCAGTTTCTGGCGACGCTGCGTGCGTGACCGGCTCGGTGACAGCCGGTAAAGAACCCAGACTCGACTTTCCATCGGACAACCGAAAATCAAAGCTGCCGGAGCCGATTTTTTCCGACTCCAGCAACTTCAACTCGAGTAAGTGGGAATCCGGATTTGCGCCTAAGAACAGCTCCCCGAAACTCAATCAGGTCGCCTGATCAACGGCAAGCTTTTGCGCCTTCGCCTCTGGCATATTACTGATTGTTCCATGCGCCTGTTCCCCCGGCTCCAAACGAACCCAGGCAATTTCATTGGAATACTTGAAGGCCCCGAACCTCGCGTAACGCTTTGATGCGGGTTGTCTTCTGTCGATGCCGATGTCTATGCCTTCGGATGGCAGCCTCACAATCGTAGGCGACATGGGGGTCTCGGAGATGATTTCCCGGCCATTAAGAAATAACTGGCCGGACCCTTGGCGTTTTCCCAACGCACGATAATCAAGAAGGATCTCTTGCACGCCATCGGACAACTTGATTTGCGGCAATTCAATGGGGGTGGGCCACCGCTGATACACAAATGACAATGCATCATCCATCACATACATAAGCAATCCGCCAAA
The DNA here is from genome assembly GCA_903933915.1 of uncultured beta proteobacterium. GTDB lineage: Bacteria > Pseudomonadota > Gammaproteobacteria > Burkholderiales > SG8-41. The sequence goes on from CAIZLW010000176.1 coordinate 5,492, forward strand.
TATGCTGCCGATGCTGTAAATCACGCCGCGATCACCGCTGCGATAGGTAAATCGGGCAGTAATCTTGAAACTACGATCATTAAAAAGCTGAAAGACGCTGGCGCGTTCCGCCGTCTGGGCGCCCGGATAGAACATATGCGGCGCATTGATTACATTTTGTCTGTGGGGCGGAACCGTCAAAGATTTTTCGTATCCTCTGTTATCGATTGGATAAACGTAGTTACGGAATGCCGCCTCATCAAATGAGGACATCATCTCTTTGAGTTTTTCCGGGAATTTTTTTGCGACATCTTCGATCTCGGTTGGATCGTCCTGAAGATTGAATAGCATCCAGTTTTCAAGTGCTATTTTTTTGCCTGGCGGTTGTAACGAAACGATCTTCCAGCCGTCTTTGATGTAACCACGATTGCCATCAAGCTCGTAATGCTGCTGCGTACGCTTACCGGGCGCTGACGGGTCTGAAAGCGCATCGATAAAGCTGGCTCCGTCGAGCGATCTCGTGCTGTAACCCCGAAACTGGCTGGGATATTTGATGCCTGCCACATCCAGGAGCGTTGGCATGACGTCCGTGACGTGTATCCACTGGCGCTGGATACCGCCCTTCGCCTTAATGACGCTTGGCCAGTGCGCAATAAAAGGCACTCGAATGCCGCCATTGACCGGTGTGCGTTTGAAATAACGAAACGGGGTGTTGGATACCTGACCCCAGCCGCGCGGATAGGTGGCATAGGTCTCCGGGCCACCAAATCCACCGACATCCAAAAGTTCTTTTAACTTCGATTCGCTATCCTCGCCCCCGAGCCTTGCATTCCAGCCATTGACGGTTCCGTGATCACCACCAGCTGCGGTAGCGCCATTGTCCGAGGTCAGAATGATCAGTGTGTTCTCGATAACTCCTGACTTCTCAAGAAAATCGATGTATCTGCCAATGTTTTGATCCAGATTATCAATAAGCGCGGCATAAACCTCCATGTGTCGCGCATATAGCCGTTGATTTTCCTGTGTCAATTCTGCCCAGGCTGGAATCCCGGGATTGCGTGGCGGGAGCTTGGTATTTTCAGGAAGGATCCCCAGCTTGATCTGCTTTTTCCACCGCTGCTCGCGCAGGACATCCCATCCAGCATCGTAGCGGCCTTTATATTTCTTGACGTCTTCGGGCTTGGCCTGAATGGGCGCATGCGGCGCGTTAAAAGCAAGGTACATGAGAAATGGCTTCAATGGACCCGAGCCCAAGTGTTCCTTGGTCCACCGGATCGCGCGATTCGTCCAATCATCCGTTGCAAAGTAGTTTTCGGGATAAGTGTCGATATCAACCGTCTGCGAACCTTCATACAGGCAATCCGGATGAAAGAAACTGGTTTCCGAGGCAATAAAACCATAAAAACGGTCAAATCCGCGCTGGACTGGCCATGAGCTCTTGTCCCCAGAAGCACCGGCATTGTGTTCTTTGGTGTTATGCCATTTGCCAATAGCCATCGTCGAGTAACCACTGTTGCGCAATAACTCAGCAAACGTCGGTGCATCCGGCGAAATTTCCCCACCGTAACCAGGATATCCCGGGTCTGCGTGCGTGATCCAACCGCAACCCACGGAGTGCGGATTCTTGCCCGTCAATAGAGCAGCCCGTGCCGGAGTACACATCGGAACGGTTGTGTAGTTGCTGAACCGAACCCCGCCGGCAGCCAGTCTATCGATATTGGGTGTATCAACCTCAGCACCAAAAGCACCGAAGTCGGAGAAGCCAAGATCATCGACGAATAAGACAACCACATTTGGAGCGCCGTCGCGGGGTCTGGCGGGTATAGGCCACCACGGCGTTGAATCCGCAAATGTCCGGCCGATCTTGCCCTGGAACACCACCCCTGGATCTCCTGACAGGACTGCACCGTCTTTATCGTGACTATCACCAGTCATGGCACTGCTCCTCTTCATCGCGTTTCTTATACAAGAGTTGACCCAACACCCGAACTTCTGCGCATCCAACACGTGAAAATGCCAAACTTACTGAAACATTTTCACGTACGAAACTAGGACCACGGCCACTTGCCACCAAGCAAAGCCGTGACCTCACGACATTCACCAATCAGCAAACGCTTCATCTTTCGGGTATTGCTGTCCGTAAAGCGCTCAAACGGCCCTGAAAGGCAAATCACGCCGTAAAAATGTTTCTCGCCGCCAAAAACCGGTGCTGCGATACCTGCAATATTCGGATTGCGTTCACCGAAAGATTCAACAACGATTTCATTCTTGATCAAATCCTCATCGGACAATTGTTGCTCAAACGTCCGAATGGCTTTGCCCGCAGCACCTCGATCCATCGGAAGCAGATCGCCCGCCTTTACCCGATCCAGAGTGGAGTGTTTGGAATCCACGCGAAACAGGCATAGCCGCTGCTTGTGGTCGTGACGCACGTGAAATGACGCACTCTCCGTACCTTGTTCAACCAAACTCTCCAGAGCTGGAACCACCTGATCTTGCAGGTGATCCGTTGCCTCAAATGCCCTGCCCAGCCGGAACGCAAGGGGGCCAAGGCAATATTTTTTGTCCGGTCGTACAGCCACCAGTGCAAATTGCTCAAGAGATGCGATAAGTCTAAGAAGAGTGCTCTTGTAGAGTCCCGTCTGCCGGGACAACTCCGCAAGCGATATCGCCTCCCCCGCCGCCTCCAGCGCGATCACCACCGTCAATGCGCGGTTGACCGCGGCGACCCCTTCCCCGCCGAATGTTTTTCTTTTGATGGCCACGTTTATTTAGTCTGTCGAATCAGGTCCGGTATCAATCAGAACGCATCGTCCTGTTTTGTGCCGATGCTCATTACGCGTCGGCATTTTCGTATCTTGACAATCTTACAAGGCATACTCAAACTCATCAATTATTAGAACTACCGTTCTACCAGACAGAACAATATATAAAACGCTTGAGCAGGGAGAAGGATTCTTATGTTTGGTGATTTACATCACTTCAGCCATCCCTTCAATTCCAGAATTCATCGCAACTCGACGTCAAAAAAAGCGGCGCAAAGACGACGCATCGCCATGACAAGGGCGGCGGCATTGATATGTGGCCTCGCATCAATATTTCAGCCGGCTCTCGGACAGTCATATCCAAACAAACCGGTCCGCATGATTACTCCGTTTCCGCCGGGTGGAGCAACGGACCGGGTGGCTCGTACAGTTGCAGCAAAATTATCAACCTCTCTGGGACAACAGGTCGTTGTCGACAATCGCCCTGGCGCGAACTCCAGGATCGCGACCGAGATTGCTGCAAAAGCCAATCCCGATGGTTATACATTGCTGGTATGCGCGTTGACGCACGTCACAAACCCGGGGCTCTCTAAATCATTGCCCTACGATACTGTCAAAGATTTTTCTTCAATCAGTCTTTTCGCAAAAACTTCGTCTGTATTGTTGGTTCATCCCAAAGTGCCGGCGAAAACTGTCAAAGAACTTGTTGCGCTCTCCAATTCAAAACCGCAAGGCCTGAACTACGCCTCGGCCGGCGCCGGAACCGCGGCGCATTTGGGTATGGAACTATTCAAGTTAGCCAGCAACGTTAAGGCCACGCATATTAGTTACAAAGGTGCCGGCCCGCAGGTTACCGCGCTGATTGCAGGACAAGTCGATTTGGCTTTCGCAGTAACCTCTACGGCAAAACCTTACGTTGAAAATGGCAGACTTGTCGCCATCGCATTGGCAGCGCAAAGTAGATCAAAGTCGCTCCCATCGGTTCCCACCTTCGCTGAAGTTGGATATCCAGGAATTGAGATTTATGCCTGGTCCGGTCTTCTGGCACCCGCAAAAACCCCGGACCCGATCGTTCGACTCCTGAATCAGGAAATCAACAAGGCACTCCAGTTACCAGAAGTTCTGAAAATATTTGATGCGGATGGCACCGAGGCAACGCCCGGCACTTCCAGGGAAATGTCTGTTTACATCGAAAGCGAAATCAAGAAATGGACGAAAGTAATTCACGAATCCGGAATTACGCCTGAGTAGACACACACTCGAACACTTTTAATAACATCCTGCCCGAAAAAACCAGCAAGCCGACAACCGGTGAATGGTAATTGTTGTAGAACAATGGGGTCAGGTCTTGCAATCCAACATCCCTGATACGGGATCGGATTAGAAGGAACACAGCCGGCCGGCTGATGCCCGAATGGACCTCAACAACGATTTCACCGCCCGCGTCGTCCAACACTCCGCCGATGCGGCGTGGACACCCTCACCCCTGCCCGGAGTCGACCGGCGCATGCTCGACCGCGTCGGTGATGAAGTCGCACGCGCCACCAGCATCGTGCGTTACGCCGCCGGCTCGCGCTTTGATGAACATGTGCATCACGGCGGCGAGGAGATCCTCGTGCTCGACGGCGTGTTCTCGGATGCACACGGGGATTATCCGGCGGGCACTTATCTGCGCAACCCGCCGGGCACCCGCCATGCGCCGTTGTCGCGGGAAGGCTGCACGCTGTTCGTCAAACTCTGGCAGTTCGCAGCAAATGATCTGAAGCCGGTGCGCATTGCGACTTCAACGGCCGCGTGGCGGCCCGGGCTGGTGCCGGGCCTGAGCGTGATGCCGCTGCATGAGCATGATGGCGTCAGCACGGCACTGGTACGCTGGGCGCCAGATACGCAATTCAACGAGCACGTGCACCCCGGTGGCGAGGAGATTCTGGTACTCGAAGGTTTGTTTCAGGATGAAGCCGGCGATTACCCGGCCGGCTCCTGGCTGCGCAATCCACGCTGGAGCCGCCACACGCCCCGCTCCGGCCCGCAAGGGGCGCTGATTTACGTGAAGGTCGGCGCCATCGATGCGCCGTTCATGCCGCTGCCAGTTTGAGCGGCGCCCTTATTTCATCGTAATTTCGCAGTTATTTCTTATTTACCGCCTTCGTCAGCGTCCGGAAAACAGAAAATGTTCGCCGGCTCGTCTGCGCGGGGCCGGTCGCGGCGGATGCGTTTGACGGCAGCCAGCACCGGCGGCGCCACGCGGTAGAGCAGCGCGCGTTGCCGGTCATCGAGCTTCAGTCCGGCGCGCACGATTGCGGTTTCGACAATCATGCGGATCTCCGGATCAACGTCGGCGGCTGAGATGGCTTCCGGAACGGGTTCCTGCAGCACCGGCGCCTGTTGGCCCGGCTCCAGCAGCGGCCGGCGTCCGCGCCAGGTGGTGGCCTTCTCATAGGCGTGGCCCACCCGCAGCACGGTGGCTTCATCAAACGGTCGCCCGGCAATCTGCATCGCCAGCGGCATGCCGGATGCGGTGTAACCGTTGCACACCACCAGCGCGGGGCCGCCGGTCACGTTGAAGGGCGTGTAGATGTTGGGCTTCTCCCATTTCTGCGAAAACCCCGCGCCGACCAGCTTGTCCAGCCGATCGGCCGGTGTGCTGCTCGCGGTCAGCAGCACATCAAAGCGCTCATACAGCGCGTCCATTTCCTCGACCATGCTGCGCCGCTCGCGCTGCGCGCGCACGTAATCCGCGCCGGTGAACAGGAATCCGGGCAGGTTGCGCCCGATGAAGTCGGCGCCGAAGTCCTGCGGCCGCTCGCGCAGTTCTTTTTCATGGATGACGACGATTTCGGTTTTCGCGATCACCATCTTGGTGTCGTTGTAAGCCTCGCGCGTACGCATGCGCGCATCACCCACGCTGGCGCCGAGTTGGCGCAACACGTCGATTGCGCTATTCATCGCCGCAGCCATCTCGGGATCGGTGGTGCCCTCCTCTTCCCAGAAGTGCCGGACCACCCCGACGCGAAGCCCGCGAATGTCGCCGTTGAGATTGGCGCGGTAATCGGGAACCGGGCGGCGCGCACTCGCTGGATCTGCGGAGTCATGGCCGGCGATGGCCTGCAGCAGGATGGCGCAGTCCTCGACGGTCCACGCCAGCGGCCCCGCATGATCAAAGGTGTATGAGTTGGGAATGATGCCGCGGCGGCTGACGCGCCCGTAGGTCGGCTTGATGCCGGCGATGCCGCACAGCGCAGCAGGAATGCGGATCGAGCCGCCGGTATCGGAACCGAGCGCCGCCGGCAGGAATCCCGCGGCCACCGCCGCACCGGAACCCGAGCTGGAGCTGCCGGTAAAGTGCGCGGTATTCCACGGGTTGCGCGCGGGTGGCCACGGCAGATCGAGCGAAGGTCCGCCACTGGCGAATTCATGCGTCGCCAGCTTGCCCATCAGCACGGCACCGGCATCATAGAGGCGCTGCACCGTGGCGGCGTCCTCAGTGGGAATGTTGTTGCGCGAAACCTTGGAATGCCCCGAGGTGAGAATGCCCGCGGTATCGAAAATATCCTTCAGCCCGAAGGGAATGCCGTGGAGCGGACCGCGATACTGGCCACCGATGATTTCTTTTTCTGCGGCGCGGGCCTGGGTGCGCGCGAGTTCGGCGGTTTGGGTGATAAAGGCGTTGACCTGCGGATCGAGTGCATTGATGCGCGAAAACAGTGCATCAACATATTCCACCGGTGACAGTTTGCGCGCGGCGATCAGCGATGCCGCTTCGGCGATGGTGAGAAAGTACAGCGGGGCAGCGGCCATGTTCAAGACTCCGGAGATGCCCCGGTGTTTTCAGTGGAGGGATGGCTCATTGTAAGACAGGGCTTAAGAGAATAATATCAGTGTCAGGCATTGTTTTTACTAAGCATTTTACTGAACCTGTTTTGATGAACCTGCTTTTTTGAAACATTCTCGACAAGGTGAAATCATTCCATTAGACTATTTGGAAAAATGCCATGCCTATCATGAAAATTGGCTTAAAAATGTTGACGGACATAAGCGTGTATTTGATGCAA
>CAIZLW010000177.1 GCA_903933915.1 uncultured beta proteobacterium
GGTGTCGCCGAAGCGATGGACACCGCGCAACGCGGCATGGGCATGGACTGGCCCGCGTCGCTCGAACTGATACAACGCGCAGCCGACGCCGCACGCGATGTCCCCGGTGCGTTACTGGCCTCGGGCTGCGGCACCGACCAGCTCGCGGTCGAGGACGCCAAAACCCTCGACGACGTGATCCACGCCTATGAAGAACAGATGGCGGCGATCGAACGCGCCGGCGGCAAACTGATCCTGATGGCCAGTCGCGCGCTGGTGCGCGTCGCGCGCAGCCCCGCCGATTACGAAAAGGTTTACGACCGACTGCTGCGTCAGGCCCGCGAACCAGTGATCCTGCACTGGCTCGGCGGCATGTTTGATCCCGCACTGGAAGGTTACTGGGGCAGCCTCGAACTGCCGGGCCCGATCAACACCGCGCTGGGCGTGATCAACGCAAACACCAGCAAGGTCGACGGCATCAAGATGTCCTTGCTCGACAAGGATATTGAAATCGCGATGCGCCGCCGCCTGCCCGCGGGCGTGCGCATGTACACCGGTGACGACTTCAATTACGCTGAGCTGATTGCCGGCGATGGCGCAGGAACGTTACCCAACCATGGCCACAGCGATGCGCTGCTGGGCATTTTCGACACCATCGCCCCAGCCGCCAGCGCCGCACTCGCCCAACTGGCGCAGGGCAATACTGCCGCATTCCACCGCATCCTTGAACCCACAGTGCCGCTGTCCCGCCACATGTTCCGCGCCCCCACCTGGCATTACAAAACCGGCGTGGTATTCATGGCCTGGCTCAACGGCCATCAGGATCACTTCGTCATGGTCGGCGGCCAGCAGAGCGCGCGGTCGCTGATGCATTTTGTTGAACTGTTCAAGCTGGCGGATGCAGCGGGGTTGTTGCTGAAGCCGGAGCTGGCGGTGGCGCGGATGAAGACGCTACTGAAATTGCACGGTCTCGGTCAGTAACCTATATATCTGTTGTTGAGAACAAGCTACACAAAGTCACAGAAGTCTGACGGAGCCACAAAATAAGTACAGTGGCGGGCGTCCGCTTTCGATCCAAAGCGCACGATCACGGGTACTAATTTAGGGACTCAGTTCGAGCCTATGTCGGGGAGGCGAGGAGTAATCATGCTTTTGAAGAAATGCCGCTTAATTACGCGCAATATAAATTTCTTGGTGTTGGCTCTCGCATCAGGGTTTTTGACGGGGGAGGCTCTCGCGCAAGTTTATAAATGCGCGGCGGGCGCCGGGCAAACTACCTACTCAGATGTTCCCTGCGAAAAAATAGGGGCAAAACCCGTCGGCGTTGTGGACACATCACCAAACGAAGTATCCGGACTTCGGAGACCCACAATAAACACACAAACCACAGTTCGGCAAAGCACCGAATCATCTTCCAGATCCCAGCCGCAACAGAACAAACCAGAGCGCGACTTAGATGCCCGGAGGCTGAGAGAGGTTGTATTAAATAACCACCTTCTAAGCATGGCCTCGACACGCGAGCAGAAAGAAGCGGCAAGGCACGAGCAATCTATGATCTCAGCTAGAGGCGGGGTTTGTAAGTTTATTGACGACGAAGCAAGAAATCGTGATGGCTTGTACAGCGACTTGGGGAGCATAATCGCCGCGCGCAGGGCAGAAGCAAAGGGCCCACTTTATGCACTTTTAAGCAGCTGCCAGATAATGTAATCCTCAATCTTCGCTTTCGACCCAAAGCAGCCGCACGAACTGACAGAGGCTCAATGGCCGGTGTAGGTGTGGAGCAGTCGGTCGGCGCAACTTCTCACGGACAGCCCCTCGGGCGCGTTAGGAGCAAAAACGTGCCGCTTTATTCTGACCCCGGCACCTGATTCGGGAAATTCTTGGGGCGTTACGCTCACCGGGAGGGCGAATGCCGACTCAGGAAATCGTCCAGCACACGACCGACTTCCTCGCCAGCGGCGAAATACATGTGGAAGCCGCTGGAGCAGGGGTCGCGCGCTTCGGCCTGAGCGGATTTGATCAAGACGAACTCTGTTGCGGCCTTGTTCCCTTGGCGCACCCGCTCGTAGATCCTTTGGTTGCTGGAAGGGGACGTTCTCCCGCAGCCGTCCTGCTCTGGGACCAGAAACAACATAGGCTTGTTAACTTCAGAGGCGAAGTAAGCCTCCTCCCGGCCTGCGCTAAAGATCAGACCTTGGATCAGATCGGACTTACCATTCTTGGCAATGTAGCGCTGGAATTCTGCAATGCTGTAGCCGCCGTTGCTGTGTCCCATAAGCCAGATCGGCTTCTTCAGCAGGCTGGAGTAGTGTCGGATGACGCTCTCGATACGGACCATGTGATCACTGCTAGTCCGATCGGTCAGGGTACGAAGATCGATGAACTTCGTCGGATGGTCATAAATGACGACATCGAAGGCGCCGGAAGTAGCCGATTTCTGGCTGAGCCTCTTTAGTGTCTGGTAGAACTGGTGGCGGGGTTCAGAGGGCGATGTTTGTTTCATGCCGGCGCTGCCATCCCCGCCAGGTATGTAGACCAAGGTGGCCTTGGCATCGTCGCCCAGATCAGACCGCCACAAGTGTGTGATGGTGGGGTCGGATGAAATGAAGAAGCCCTTGTCGATCTGCTCGACTGCGTAGTACTGCGCCTGCGCGGACAACGCGAGGAAGCCCGCAAGCAGTATTGCAGCACTGACCAAGTGGCGTTCAGAGCGCATAAAGCCTCCGAAAAATATCCATCAGACCGGGGACACCCCGAACATTAGTAGGCGCTGTCGATAGTGTCAATGTGGTGCGGTTATCAACACAGGCCTGTTACTGCACATCAGCAGGCGGCGAAGTGATCACTGCTACTGGAGTCCGAGCTGTGACCGCTATTCCGCCTGGAGCCGGCACTCAGAGGCAAGTATTCTCAGTGTCGTAAGCGTCGGCTGATGGCTGATAGCGGTCATATAGGGTGGGGGCGACCCAAAGCGCCAGCACCCCATACAGTAGGTCACGAAATATTCGCCGCCTTCTTGATCGCCGCCACCTTCACCATCTCCGGCGACTTCTTGTAGTGCGCATCCAGCGGATAACAGCCTGAAATCACAGCGTGGCGCGGTGCGGTGGTGCAGTCGCTGAAAGTGCGGGTGTAGTACGGTCACATGCAGCCACCCCGCCCCACTTACAAAGACTCCCGCAATACATCAGCCATACGGGTTTGCCAACCCGGTCCTGTCGCCTTCCAGCGCGCCAAGGTGTCGGGCGGCAGCCGAAGGCTGATGGCGACCTTCGCGTCGGGAGATTTCGGCCGGCCGCGCGGCTTGAGCATGGCTGCTGCAGTACGGGCGCCGAAGATTTTCGGCAACACTTCCCCGGCTGGACGCGCTTGCGCAATCATGGCAGCCGTCCATTCCGGATTATCCCGGCGGGACTTTTTAGTTTTGGCTTGCTTTTGAGATTGCTTTTTCATATCGAATGACCTCTCGCTGGTTGGCATTGCGCAGACTGATCACACGGGGCTTGCCGTTACGCGGCGTGAACACGACGCTGTGCAGCCGATCGTCAATCAAACCGAGCACGCAGTAACGACGTTCTCCGTATTCCCTGCGCCGGTCTTCCCAAATCAGCGCCGTGGTCCAGTCCAGTAGTTCGACAAGGTCCAGCGAAAGTCCGCGCTCGGCAATATTCCGGCGTTCTTTTTCTGGATCCTTGTCCATTTATTTATTGTATATACGTATATACGAAAAGGCAAAGGGTCGGACCGGGCTGATTTGGCAGCGCTCACACAATTAATACAGGGGACAATATTTTGTCAATAAAAACAATAACTTACAAATACCCTGCAATCAACTTAAGCCAGTTTCGCCGCCTTCTTGATCGCCGCCACCTTCACCATCTCCGGCGATTTCTTGTAATGCGCATCCAGCGGATAACAGCCTGAAATCACGCCGTGGCGCGGCGCGGTGGTGCAGTCGCTGAAGGTGCGGCACAGGCGCTTTCTTTGCAGCGGCCGTCCAGCGAGCACGTCGGCAGGCAGATCGGGATAGGACAGCATCATGCGGCCGAGGCCGACGCTGTCGACCCAGCCGGCGCGCACCGCCGCCTGTGCGACGTTGGGCAGGAATTCCTGCAGATAGGTGTAACCGCTGCCGACCAGCGCGACATCAGGAAAGGCCTGCTTGAGTTCGCGCACCACATTCAGGTGGCGCATCACCCCGATCAACGGGTCCTCCGGCGGGTGGTAGCCGTCGGAGGGCGGATACAGCGCGGGGCGCGTCAGGTGCGGGTTGTAGTACGGGCTGCCCAGCGTGATGTTGAACAGATGGATACCGAGGTCGCGCGCGATACCGATCACCGCCTTGGTTTCGCTGAGGTCGAAGGCCAGCGGATCGGATTCGTTGATGCCGAAGCCGTAACGGTACGGCAGCAGATTCGCAAAATCCTCCGGTGCACCCGGCCCCATCGCTTCCGCCGTGGTCAGCGCGGGATCGGGACGGAACGGCACCAGGTCTGCGGCGGAGATACGCATGCCGAACTTGATGCCCGGCGCTTCGGCTTTGATGCCAGCCACAATCTCTCTCATGAACCGTGTGCGGTTTTCCAGCGAGCCGCCAAATTCGCCGTCACGGGTTTTTGCCGAGAGGAATTCGTGGCCGAGGTAGCCGTGGCAGGCCTTCACATCGACAAACTCGAAACCGAGCTTCGCTGCGCGTTTGGCGGTCTGCACGTAATCATCAATCAGACGGCGGATTTCGCCGTCGCTGATCAGCGGGTAGTCGGGCCCGAGTTTTTGCCGGCGGTCGAGCAGCGGATGCCGATAGAGGATCATCGGCTCCATCCGGTGATGATCGTTGGGTTTGCAAAAACGGCCGGAATGCGTCAGCTGCAGGCCGATGACCAGGCCTTTGTCATCGCCCATCGCCGTCTTGTGCGCGGCGACCAGCGCTTCGCGCATCGCGCCGATTTCGGCTTCGGTGTGCGCATTGAGCATCAGCTGGTTCGGATTGGCGCGGCCGTCGGGGCGCACCGCAACCGCTTCGCAGCCCCAGATCAGTTTGGCGCCGGATGAGCCGAAGCGCTCCCAGCGCCGCCGCGTGTTGTCCGACGGGCGACCGTCGTTCAGCGCATCCCAGCCTTCCATCGGATGCACGGTGTAGCGATTGCCGATGGTCAGGCCATCCACCTTCAGCGGCGCCGCCATCGGCGACACCGGCGCGGCTTCGAGTGTGTCGTCGCAAGGCATGTCGAGACCCAGGCGCTGCAGGTTTTCACGGAATCCCGCTGCGGTCTGCAGCGATTTGACCTTGACGTAATCACCGAATTTCATGGATGCCCCTGAAGAGTGAGCGGGGATTTTGGCCGGAGAGTCCGATACTGGCAAGAATTTCCGATACCCCGGTTTCCCGGGGCCGATTTGTAATAAAACCTTGCGATTCCGCTGATTGAAACAACTGCTTACAAACCGGTCGCCCACGCCGGCCGGGATTACCTAGACTCTGAGCCGTGACCTGCCGTTACGAGTCACGATAAACAGAACCTCAGCACAGGGGCAGCAAGGAAGGCGCTGAATGCTTTCCAAACAAGGAGACCAAGATGAAACTACTGACAGGTACCGTGTTAGCCGCCGCAATGCTCGCCGCCGTGCCGGCCTACGCCGATCGCGGCGATCATGATCGTGGTCATGGCCGCGACAAACATCACTGGAAACATGCCCATCGCGGCCATCAGTACTACGAGCCGCCGCGCATGGTCTACCGGGAAGTGGTGCGCCACCACAGCTACTATGCGCCGGCGCCCGTGCATTACGCGCAGCCGTACTACGCGCAACCCTCGGCAGGCATACACATCACACTGCCGAACATCTATATCCCCATCCGTTAATGGACTCGCGGCGCAATAAAAAGCGGCGGGGCATCATGCCCTGCCGCTTTGTTTGTACGAAGCGGATTACTTTTTCAGCAGCGACTTCAGCCCGGTCAGCGCGAATTTGTAGCTTTCGATGCCGAAGCCGTACACGCAGGCCTTGGACACCGGCAGCATCACCGAGGTGGTGCCGCGCGCCGTCGGATTACTCAGGTGGACTTCGATCACCGGGAACTTCATCTGCGCCACCGCCGCGCGCAGCGGTCCGGTGACCATGGTAAAGCCGCCCGGGTTCATCACCACGCCGGCGATGTCGCTGTCGAAAGCCTGGTACAGCTTGTTGACCACTTCGCCTTCGATGTTGGAATGGAAAAACGACACTTCGATACCGAGCTCCTTGGCATAGCCGCGGATGTGTTCTTCATACTGCGGCAGCGTCATCGGGCCGAACACTTCGAGCTGCACCTTGCCGCGCATGTCGAGGCCGGCGCCGTGGATGACCAGTACTTTCATGATTACTCTTCCTTGATGTTGGCGGCGCGGACAACCTTGCGCCATTTTTCGATTTCAGCCTTGATGAAGGCCTGGCTGGCCGCCGGCGTGGTGCCGATCATTTCCGCACTGTACTTGGTGAAGTTCTGCTGCACCTGCGGGGTTTTCATGACCTTGTTCATGTCCTCGTTGATGCGGGTGACGATGGCCTTGGGCGTTTTCGCCGGCGCCAGCATCGCGGTAAAAGTACCGGCCTCGACGCCAGCCACACCGGCCTCTTTGGTCGTCGGCACTTCCGGCAGTTCAGCGGAACGGTTGATCGCATTCACCGCCAGCGCCCTCACCTTGCCGCCCTTGATGTGACCGATAGCGGAGGAAATCTGGTCGAACATCACATCAATGCGGCCGCCGATCAGATCGAGCATCGCCGGATTGCCACCCTTGTACGGCACATGCGTGAACTTGGTGCCGGTGAGACCCTGGAACAGTTCCCCCGCCAGTCGGCCGGTAGAAAAATTGCCCGAGGAACCCATGATGAGTTCACCGCGCGACTTGGCGTATGGAATGAATTCCTTCACCGACTTCGCCGGCGACGACAGCGGCACCAGCATGATCACCGGGACGTTGGACGCCAGATTGATGGTTTCAAAATCCTTGACCGGGTCATAACGCAGCTTGGTGGAAACCACCGGCGCGATGGTCAGCGAACCGGTCGATGAAAACAGCAGTGTGTAACCGTCCGCCGGCGAAGTCGCCGCAATTTCGGAACCAACCGCACCGCCGGCACCCGCGCGGTTATCGATGATGATGTTACGGCCCAGCAAATCACCGAGGCCCGGCGTGATCGTGCGCGCAGTCAGATCGACGTTGCCACCCGGCGCAAAGGGCACGATCACGCGGATCGGGCGCTCGGGCCAAGCTGCTGCGGCAGCACTGATTCCCGTCGCCGCCATGACCACGGCGCAAAAAAAGTCGGCAAATCGGTATTTCATGCTGGCTCCAGATCAGGCTTCACGAAAAGCTTTTTTGAGAGTGGACTGCAGGTCGCTGCGGCGGATGCCGAAAGAAAGCTGCTTGGGCGAATCAGGGGCTTCCGCTAAACTGCGGCTGGATTTTACAGGCATCCAGCCTGAATGTATTTTAATCACGGAGCACACATGGACCCAAAAAACATCGAAGCCGGTCTCGCCATCCGCCGCAAAGTCATGGGTGACCAACATGTCGACAAGCGTCAGACCAGCACCGACAAGTACACCAAACAGCAACAGGAACTGGTCAACGGATTTTCCTGGGGACAGATCTGGACAAGGCCCCAACTGACGCTCAAGGAACGCAGCCTCGTTACACTGGCCTTCATCTGCGCCGCCGACCGCATGGATGAACTGCCCGGACATATCCGGGGTGCTCTCAACAACGGCGCGACCCCGGATGAAATCGTCGAGGTATTCGTGCAGGGCGCCGTTTACTGCGGCTTCCCCTCCTCGAACACCGCCGTGCGGCGTTGTGTGGAAGTGTTCAAGGAGTTGGGCGTCCCTACTTGACGGCCATACCCAGGTCGTCGAGGGCCTTTTTCAGTTCGCCGTACTGCGCCTTCAGATAGGCCTGGGTCTCCCGGCTCGTCATGAACAGGCCCTCGAACTCGTTGTCGTCGATGTCCTTCTTCCACTCCGGCGTTGCCGCCATCCGGCCCAGTGTTGCCTCCCAGTAGGCAACCTGCGGCGGCGTCATGGCTTTGGGCCCCACCATGATGCGGCCGTTGCTGATCACCACGTTGTAACCCTGCTCGCGCAGCGTTGGCACCGCAGCAAATGAACCCTCAAGCCGCTTCTCCGAAGTCACGCCAAGGACGCGAATCTTGCCCCCCTGCAGGTGAGGCACGACATTGTTGGCCGCGGAGGCCATCAAATCGACATGCCCGCCCAGCACGGCGGTCATGGCCTGCCCGCCGCCCTGAAAAACGACAGCTCGCATTTTCCGGGGGTCCGATCCCGACAGCCTCGCCAGACGCGCCATCGCGATATGGTTGCCGCTGCCGAGACTGCTGCCGACCGAGAAGCTGACCGATGCAGGATCCTTGCGCAAACGTTCCGAAAGATCCTTGATCGAGCGAATCGGCGACTCGGCGCGCACGCTGATCGCCACCGATTCGGTAAAGAGGTTGGCGACCATGGTGAGGTCGGTGTAATTGATGTTCGAGCGACCGGTAATATGGTTGGTCAGCAGCGTTGGGTTGGCGATTGCAATGAAATGCCCGTCCGAAGCTTTCTGATTGAGGTAAGTCCAGGCCACCAGACCGCCGCCACCGGGCTTGTTCTGCACAGTGGCGGCCACCGGCAAAATCCGGCCTTCCTGCAGAATCCGCTGAACCGTACGTGCCGACTTGTCCTGCCCGCCACCGGCGCCGGTGGCAACAATGATCTCGACCACGCGGTCCGGTTTCCACTCAGCCGCGCCGGCTGCACCGGGCATCACCACCATCGCGCAACTGATCGCAACCCCCAAACACCGCATCTCCTTGAACCCAGCCGCCATCATCTACCCCTCCTTTGAATTATTATGTCGCCGCATTCACATTGACCGGTTGACCGGTTCTGAGCGATTCCTCCATGGCCAGCGTCACCGCAAGCGTCTGGCGCGCCTCGGACGGCGTTGAATGCAGCGCCGTGGTGCCGGCCGTCAGGTGATCAATCCAGGCACGGGTTTCGGTCGCCACCGGCCCCAGAAACTCGTCCATGGCCCAGTCGCCCGGGGTGCCGCTGCCGAGAAAGGCCATATTAACCTCGTGGCCAGGAATATAAACATGCCCGACGCCGTGATCGCTGTAGAGCATGCGGTCGGTGTGATCGTCATCAAGGAGCATCACACCGTCGGGACCGAGCAGTTCGACGCGCGCGGCGTGTCCGAGCGCCGGAAAGCCTTTGGGCAAGGCGTAGCTGACGCTCATTGCAATGACGGCGCCGTCGGCACAGGTCAGAATCGCATGCGCGATGTCTGTCGTGTTGTGTCCCGAATTCAGCAGCACGCCGCGCTTGCCCCGGGCAATAACTTCAACGACGGGGTTGTTCTCGAAAAACCAGCCCATCAAGTCAATATAGTAAGTCAGCCCAGAAGTGGGACTGTTCTCCGGCAGGCGCGAGAGGGTTTGCATGGCCTGGGAACGGGTATTGAACAGCCTGACGACTGCACCGGTCAGCTGACCCAGACGCCCGCGCCTGAGCTGTTCCTTCGCAATCATGTAACGCTTCTTGAAGCGGCGGCTGAAGCCCACATGCAGCGTTGCGCCGCGATCGGCATACCGACGCGCGGCATCAATCAGCCTGTCGGCATCGGCGAGCGTCAGGGCAATCGGTTTTTCGACAAAAACCTTCTTACCCAACTCCAGCGCCTGAACCACCGGCGTTACATGCTCGAGTTCGATTGTCGAGACCACCACCGCGCCGACCTCGGGCCTGGAAATCACTTCCAGATTGTCGCCGGACCAGCAATGAGCGCCGCATTGCGCGGCCAGTTTCTCCGCTTTCGCGGGATCACGATCCGACACCGCCACAAAATCAACCGCCGGATGGCGGGAGGCCATGACCGCCCGCAAAGTGCCAATCCGCCCGGACCCGACTACCGCAACCCCTATCGTTTTCTGATGCATTACCTTTGAACTCCGTGAATCATGCGCTCAGCGCCGCAACAATGCGGTCGCGGGTGAAGGGCATATCGCGCAGCCTTGCACCGATGGCATTGTAAATGGCATTGCCGATGGCGCCGGACACAGGGCCCTGCGTGCCCTCGCCCGCACCCACCGGCGGCGCGTCCGGCCGGTTGATCAGCGCGACTTCAATGTCCGGCACTTCGACAAAACTGAGAATCGGGTAATCCAGCCAGTCGCGGGTGGTCACGCCGACCTTGTCGAAATCGACACGCTCCTTCAGCGTCCAGCTGGCACTCTGGATCATGCCGCCTTCGATCTGGTTGATTACGCCGTCGGGATTGATCGCCTGACCGACGTCAACCGCACCCCATAGCTTGGTGACACGCACGTCTTCGCTGATGTGCACTTCAGCGATCACCGCGATGTACGCGGCGAGGTTTTTGTAGCGCGCGAAAGCGATGCCGCGCCCGCGTTCGCCGTCGCCCTTCTCGTTGGGTTTCCACTTTGCCATCTGCGCCACCTTCTCGATGACGGCCTTGGCACGCGCATCTTTCAGGTGGCGCAGGCGGAATTCCACCGGATCAGCGCCTGCCGCTTCGGCGAGTTCATCGATGAAACACTCAATCGCAAACGCATTCGCATGGCCGCCCAGCGCGCGCAAGGCGGAGGTACGCAACGGTGACTGGCGGATCAGGTGGTTGGTGATTTTCTGGTTCGGGAAATCATATAAAGGCACCGCATTGCGATGACTGCCGCCGCCGGGCAGCGGCGGGTTGCCGGGCTTGGCCGCAGGCAGCGGTTTTTCCAGATGCCACGCCGCGAGCAGGTTGACGCCGCCCTTGCCGCCCGGCCGCGTGCTGTGCGCATGGCTCCACAGTTCATGGCCCCAGTTGACGATATTGCCTTTGTCGTCGAGCGATGCATTGAGCCTGACCACCATCGGCGAGCTGAACGGCTCCCACGCGAATTCATCTTCGCGCATCCACTGCACGCGCACCGGCTTGCCGGGTACTGCGCGCGCCAGCAGCACGGCGTCGAGCGTGACGTCGTCGGCGGCGTTGTGGCCGTAACAGCCCGCGCCTTCGGCGTGGGTGATGATGATGTCGCTCTCGGGAAGACCCAGCACCTGCGCCATGTCGACGCGCAGCGGGTAAATGCCCTGGCTGTGCGTCCAGATCCACACCTTATCGCCGTCTTTGCCATTACTCTCTTTGCCCTCGCCCCACTGCGCCAGCGCGCAGGACGGCGCCAGCGAGGCGTGGGCCAGGTACGGTTTGGTGTATTCGGCGTTGAACTGTTTCGCACCTGCAGTCGAAGGATCACCCTTGGTATTGATGACTTCGGTTTCAGCCTGCGCCTGCAGCGTCAGCAGATGGCGCGGATCATTGGCCGGTAACTCGGGGCCGTTGGTCCATTGCGCGATGCGCGCAATGCGGCGTTCGGCGCGTATCGCCTGCTCTTCGCGCTCAGCGACCACGCCGAGAAATGAACCGTCGCGCACTACGGCAACAACGCCCGGCATCTGCTCGACCTCCTTGATGTCCAGCGACTTCAGCGTTGCCTTCGGTCCCGGCGGACGGCATATCCGCCCGTGCAGCATGCCCGGCGGCTGCATGTCCTGCACGAACGAGGCCTTGCCCGTGACCTTGTTCGGAATGTCGACGCGCTCCAGCGAAGTGCCGACGACAATATGTTCCGCCGGCAACTTGGCGGTGACATCAAATGTCGCCTCACGCGCCAGCAGATCCGGCGTCGCCAGCTCCCAGTACGTCACCGAACCGCCGCCGCGCGAGGAGACCACGCCGTCGGCCACCGTCAGGCTTTCGAGCGTCACGCCGAGTTTCTGCGCGGCGCGCGTCAGCAGCAGGTCGCGTGCTTCAGCGGCAACATGGCGCAGCGCAAGGCCGCTTTCCTGGATCGAACGGCTGCCCGAGGTGATGCCTTCATCGGGACTGAACGCGGTGCTCGCGGCCTTCAAACGAAGGCGTGAAACATTGATGTCGAGTTCTTCGGCGGTCATCTGCATCACCGCGGTGAGGATGCCCTGACCGATTTCAACCTTGCCGGTGTACAGCGTGACGGTGCCGTCGACGTTGATGCTCAGCCAGCGGTCGAGCCGGCGATTGCTGTCGAGACTGCCCGGCAGCTTGCGTGCAGGTGCCGGCGTGTTTGTCTGTGCCATTATTGTTCTCCCCGGATTTCTTTCGCCGCACGTTTGATCGCGCGCAGGATGCGGCTGTGCGTGCCGCAGCGGCACAGATTGCCTTCCAGCGCCTTGCGGATGTCGGCGTCCGACGGGTCCTTGTTGACGTCGAGCAACGCCTTCGCCGACATCAGGATGCCGCTGGCGCAGTAACCGCACTGCGCGGCCTGTTCGGCGATGAACGCCTGCTGCAGCGGATGCATTGCCGCATCACTGCCCAACGCTTCCACCGTGGTGATCTGTTTACCGACCACGGCTGATATCGGCACGTCGCAGGACTGCACCGGTTTGCCATCGATGATCACGGTGCAGGCACCGCACTGGCCGAGACCGCAGCCGTAACGTGTGCCAATCATGCCGAGGTCATTGCGCAGCGCGTAAAGCAGCGGTGTTTCCGCGTCGGCCTGCACTTCGCGCGATTTACCGTTTACTTGTATCGTCAGGGCCATATAAATTTACTAATAAAAACAAATAGTTATAAATAATCCGCCTTGCCGTTGCCGGCCTGCGGGCCTATACTTCACTTCCCTCCAACTGCCCTCTGCACCACTCATGCCCGACCTCAACGAGATCGACGCCATCGAAGCGCGCATCGCCGAGCTCAAGCTGGAGCATCGTGATCTCGACGACGTGATTTTCCGCCTCACCCAGACGCCGGTGGTCGATCAGTTGCAACTGCAGCGACTGAAAAAACGCAAGCTGATGGTCAAGGATCAGATCGCACTGCTCGAACGGCAACTGACGCCGGACATCCCCGCCTAGTACCCGCTATTTTAGTATCGCGTCGCGCGCGGCATGCGCCACGCCAGCCACACCAGCAGTATCCCCAGCAGCACAAACCACAGCAACGACCAGCCCGGAATGGTCAGCCCGAGGAAGCGCCAGCCGGCTTCGGCGCATTCACCCGAACCCGACAAGACCTTTTCGAGCATGCGCGTCACTGCGTATTGTTCGAGCATGTACGACAGTCCCGGTCCGCACGCCGGCACCTGATCCGGCGGCAGGTTCTGCAGCCAGATATGGCGTGCGGCAATGCCCGCGCCGGTCGCCGCAATCAATCCGCCAAAAACCGCATACACCACCGCGCCGGTTTTGCGCGGGCCGTGCAGCGCCGCGATCATACAAACAAGCCCCAGCGCGATGAACGCGACGCGCTGGAACACGCACAGCGGACAGGGCTCCAGGCCTTCGACATGCTGCAGGTACAAACCAAAACCGAGCAGCGCGGCGCAGACCACGACGCCAAAAAGATATCCCATTCGTTTATTCATAAGCTCCACACTTTACACATAAGCCAGAAGACGACCGCAGGCGATGACGCTGATCCAGATCAGCAGCGAGACCAGCGCATGCAGTTTCGCCACCATCGGCACCGCAACCCCGCTGTCCCAGGCCGCCGCAGTACGAAACACGCCGGAATGAAACAACGCCGCATTCAGTGCGGCACCGAACAGCAAGGACATTTTTACTACAAACGCCGTGTTGCCGACCAGATCGCCGGCATGGGCAATGAACATCAGCAGCCCCGACGGCACAATCAGCAACAGCGCACCAAAACTCCACGGCAGCACGTGACGCGCCAGCGCGCGCACCGGCAGACTCCGCGTCAGCCCGAGCAGGCGCAGGTCAAACACCAGGATCGATCCGACCAGCGTGACAAAACCCAGAATATGCACAATCTCGACGGCCGGATACAGCCAGAGTTCCTGGCGCATCGCCACCGCCAGCGGCAGACGCTCGATCGCGGCGAGCGGCGCACCCGGATCCGAAATCATTGAAAAAACCTTTTAGTCACAGAGATCACAGAGATAACAGAGAAAAACCGGCGATAGCAGTTGCAATTACCTGCATGAAAGGCAGGCCGGGTCTTTGCTCTTCTCTGTGCACTCTCTGACCTCTGTGGCTTGCTTTTGATTTGCGGCTTTTAACGCAATTCGACGGTTTTGTCGCCGACGATGATGCGCTCGGCGCGCATTTCCTCGGGTTTGCTGCGATTGGCATAACCGACCACGGTGACGGTGCTGCCGGTTTTCAGATCGGCCGGCGGCAAGCCACGCGCGGTCATCCGCGACGGCGGCGCCAGCACGGCGATCCAGGTCTTGCCCGGCGTTACCAGCCTGATGTGGCCGTGCGGATGTTCGTAACCGGATTCGGCGATGGTACCGGTCAGCTTGAGTTCCTTGCTGCTGTCATATTCGCTCCAGCCGTGATGCGCCGAAACCGGCAGGCTCAAGGCAGCAGCCAGCGCCAGGGGTATGGCCAACGTTTTGATATTCAGCATGTTCGCGCTCCTCACCTGCGGCGCGGATCGTGCAGGCGCGTTACTTTATACTTAATCGAATATGCGAGTCACGCACAGCATCACCATCGACGAAGCCGAACTGACCGAGCGCTTTATTCTGGCCTCAGGCCCCGGTGGCCAAAACGTCAACAAGGTCGCCACCGCGGTTGAACTGCGCTTTGACGTTGCGCAGTCCCAAAGCCTGCCTGCAGCGGTGCGCGAGCGCCTCGTCAAGCTGGCCGGCAAGCGCCTGTCCTCCGCCGGCATCCTGGTGATCGCCGCGCAACGCTTCCGCAGCCAGGCGCGCAATCGCGAAGACGCGCGCGAACGTCTGGCCGCACTGATCCGCGAAGCGGCAACGCCGCCCAAACTGCGCCGTGCTACACGTCCTTCGCGCGCCGCAAAACGGCGCCGGGTGGACGACAAGCGGCAACAGGGTGCGCGCAAACGCGATCGCAGCGGCAGTGGCTGGGATTGATTGCATCAGTATCTGCAATAACTCTAATATTCAATTAAAAACAATTACTTGCAGAACATCACCGGGCGCCGGTCCTTACTCAATTCGTCATGAGGAACTGCTAAACTACGCCGCGTGAAGGAATAAAACCTGCGTTGCAAGCGTTTGCCGGCAGGTCACTTGGATAATTCGTTGCATCTACCTACATCACCACCAAACC
>CAIZLW010000178.1 GCA_903933915.1 uncultured beta proteobacterium
CCAGTGGCCGAGCCAGCAGCACCGCCAGCGGCAGCAGCAGCAGCGTGGTCATCACCGCCAGCTGCAAGGAAAGGGTGAGCGCTGTCCAGTCCATCATGGCGCCGGCAGTCCGAAACCGTTGCGGGCGAGAATCTCCCTCGCCTGCGGCCCACGCAGGAATTCGGCGAAGGCCCGCGCCGTGGGCCCGGCACCCTTGACCAGCACCAGTGTCTGGCGTAGCGGCGTATGCCAGTTTTCAGGCAGCGTAACGTAAGCGCCGCGCCGCGCCATCTCGGGTGCGCGCGCCAGCGACAGCGGAATCAGCCCCGCCTGCGCCGCGCCACTGGCGGCGAACTGTGCGGCCTGCGCTGCGTTGTCGCCCAGCGCCAGCTTGTCCTGCACCGCCAGCCACAGCCCCCTCTGTTCCAGCACCTCGCGTGCGGCACGGCCATACGGAGCGTGCTCAGGATTGGCGAGCGCCAGGCGTTTGAGTCGACCGTCATTCACTGCCGCCGCAAAGTCGGCCAGATCGCGACCGGCGCTGATTGGCGAACCCTGCGGCAGGAACAGGGCAAGACGGCCGGTCGCGTAATGCGTGCCGATACCATCGGCACGCTGCGCGGCTATCACCTGCGCAACATAACGCTCATCGGCGGCAAGGAACAGTTCAAAGGGCGCACCCTGCACTATCTGGCGCGCGAAATTACCCGACGAGCCGAAGGAAAGCTTTAACTGGGTGCCGCCACTGCGGGCAAAGGCAGCCACGATTTCCGGCAAAGCAAATTGCAGGTCTGCCGCAGCGGCGATGTGGGGCGCGCCCTGCCCGACAGCAACCTGGGCAAAAGTCGGCGCTGGCGATACGGCGGCGCACAGCGCCAGGGTGGTCGCAAGTGCATGCAGGTAGCCCGCAACTCGCAGGGTGATTCGGTTCATGGCGCTCGTCTGGCAATCATGCCCCTCACCGGCTTGTTTAACTCCGGTAGCAAGGAACGGAAAAAAGAATTTATTCGAACAGGATTGCTTCGATCCGCGCAGCCACGTCATCAATAATCGCCACGGAGACCGATTCTTTGAACTTCGCCTTGCGTACCCGCCAATCCAGAGATTTCAACTGGTGGCAATGAACCGCACCTTGCGTGTCCGTGCCTGACCCCATCAGCGTGACCACCGTGCCATAGGTGCGAGCGCTGGCCGCGCCGCCTTGGGAGATGGGGCAGACCATCGCCAGCCCCCGGCTGTTGAAGACCTTGGCAGTCACCACCAGTCCAAAATGCGGCCCCGTCATTTCCTGTCCGGAAGCCGGGTCGAATTGCAGATGCACAATGTCGCCACGGTCCGGCGTGTAGGCCATCAGAGCACCTCTTTGCCGACGGGCCTCATGGCATCCCAACCCTCGGCGCGAGGCAACTCACCCGGCATCTCGGCCAACAAGTCTTTCAACGTGTAGCGGTGCTGACGCGGCGCGCTGACGGTCATGCGGGCACCTTCCAGAAGAAGGTCTACCTGCGATCCATCCTGAAGCAGGTTCTGCTCAACAAAAGCCTTAGGGACGGTCATCACCAGCGAACCGCCCGCGCGTCTAAGGGTTTGCAGCATTTTCACTCTCCCACCTCAAAAAAGTGCTATTTTAGTAGGACTAATGATTGTGCGCAAGCAGGGTTTCGGACCTGTTCCCCTATCGCCATGCCGCCAGCGCCGACTTTTGGCGCAATGCGGTGCTCAGTGCGGCGCTGGCTTCACCGCACGGTGAAAACCTATCATGCCGTGGAACACCGTATCCACCGTGACATCGACGAAGCCCAGCTCGCGCAGCACGATGGACAGCTCTTCGGCGGTATAGAACAGGTCCAGCGCATCGATGAAATACTGTTTGAACCGGGTCGCCGCCGGCCCGCTGCCGACGATCAGGCTGGTGAAATTCAGGCAGGCCTTGAGGTAGGCGTAATACAGGTTTTTCACGATCACGTTGCGCGGACGCAGCATGTCGGAATGGTGAAAGTGGCCGCCCGGCTTCAGCACGCGCAGGATTTCGGTAAACACTTCGCGCACGCGCAAGTGACGCGAGGCAAACTGCAACGTGACGATGTCAAAGTGGCTATCGGGGAAGGGCAGGGTGTGCACGTCGCCGATGGTGCTCTTGATGTGGAAACCCAGCGCGGCGGCGTTCTGCGCGCCCACCGTCTGCATCTCGGCGCTGCGATCCATGGCGTGCACGTCCAGCGTGGGCTCGCGCTTGAGCAGGGCAATGCCGATGGCGTTGGTGCCACCGCAGACATCCAGCACCTTCTGGTTCGGCTTGATGTCCACGGACTGCATGAAGCGCTTGAGAAAGGTACTCCAAAGTCCCAGTGCGGCAATCTCGTTGGCGCGGTCGTAATAGCGCGCGATGTCCGCAAAGGCATCGTTGAGGTCATTGTTCCAGACGTCGTTGAAGCGCTCTTCGCGTACGGCCTCGCGGGTGGCCAGTGAGGGTGGTGCCATTATTGATTCTCCTGCAGGTGAATTAGATTTTGCTGATAGACGCCGGATTTAGCCTGCACGGCGACATGCTGTCAAGTTGGCACGACCAGGCTTGTCAGCGTTCAGCTCGAATGGCGCGGACGATGTCGGTCTGCGCGAAGTCATCGCCCTTGAACAACAGCGGCAGGCTGCGCACCTTGGCCAGGGCATAGCTGAAGACATCGCCGAAATTCAGGCTCGCCGGGTGCCCGCTACCCTTGCCGTAAGCGACGAAAGCCGCATAGGCGGCGTCGGTCTCAAGTTGGCCGGGCGCCACCAACTCGAAGCTTGGAAGCCGCAACAGATCATCCAGCATCACTACCGCGCGATGGCCGCGCCGGCCGTAGACGACCATGCGTGCCTCCACCACGGAAACACTGCTAATCAGCGCCTTGCCGGATTCCTCGATGATGCCGACGAATTCCTCGCGCTCAGGCTCGGCAAAGGCGACGGCGACAAGCGCGGAGGTATCGACGACGATC
>CAIZLW010000179.1 GCA_903933915.1 uncultured beta proteobacterium
CTGCGGCGGCTTCGGTTGACGCAAAACCTGCGGCGGCTTCGGTTGACGCAAAACCTGCGGCGGCTTCGGTTGACGCAAAACCTGCGGCAGCACCATCCGCTGCCGAGAAAAAATGACCATGGCCAATAAACCCACACGGATCGCGATTGCCGGCAGCGGCGGGCGCATGGGGCGCATGCTGCTGGAAGCGCTGGCGCAGGATACCAACGCCGCGCTGGCGGCTGCGCTGGAAGTTGCGGGCAGCCCGCAGGTCGGACGTGATGCCGGAGAAGTGGTGGGCGCGCCGTGCGGCGTGCTGATCAGCGACAAGCCCGGGCAGGCGCTGGCAGGCTGCGACGTGCTGATTGATTTCACCCGTCCCGAAGGCACGCTGCAGCATCTCGCGATGTGCCGCCGCCTCAAGGTAAACATGGTGATCGGCACCACTGGTTTTGATGATGCCGGCAAAAAGGCGATAAGCGATGCTTCGCGGGAAATCGGCATTGTTTTTGCTCCGAACATGAGTGTTGGCGTCAATGTCACGCTGAAATTGATCGCCTTGGCGGCGCAGGCGATGGGATCTGACCACGATATCGAGATCATCGAAGCGCACCACAAGCACAAGGTCGATGCGCCTTCAGGCACGGCGCTGAAAATGGGCGAGGTGGTGGCCGGTGCGATGGGTAAAAAACTGTCCGATTGCGCGGTCTACGCGCGCGAAGGACACACCGGCGAGCGCAAGCCCGGCAGCATCGGTTTTGCGACCATCCGCGGCGGCGATATTGTCGGCGATCACACGGTGCTGTTTGCCGGTAGCGGAGAGCGCGTCGAGATCACCCATCGCTCCAGCAGCCGTGCGACTTACGCGCAAGGGGCGCTGCGCGCCGCGCAGTTTTTGATGGGTAAACCGGCGGGTCTTTACGACATGTGGGACGTGCTGGGCCTGAAATAGGCGGAATGTCGGCCTCAGGCTGACGCTAAGTCGCTGATTTTGCAGCAAGGGTAGCTGCGCAGTTTGTCTGGGCACCTGCGCTCGCGTATAATGCTGACTTCAAGAACAGCGGGACGGGCGCAAAACCCTCCCGCTTGTCGTATCAAACCCAATAAAATCAGGAGCTCGTTGTGTCATCGCGCATGCCCGCCATTCTCGTACTCAAGGATGGCACGGTATTTCGAGGCTCCGCGATCGGCGCCGAGGGTATCGTGGCCGGCGAAGTGGTGTTTAACACCGCGCTGACCGGTTACCAGGAAATCCTTACGGATCCGTCGTATTGCCGGCAGATCGTCACCCTGACTTACCCGCACATCGGCAATACCGGCGCCAATGCCGAGGACGTCGAGTCGGAAAAAATCCAGGCCGCCGGTCTGGTGATTCGCGACCTGCCGTTGCGTTCGTCGAATTTCCGCGAAAACTGGAATCTCAGTGATTACCTGAAACGCGAAAACATCATTGCCATTGCCGATATCGATACCCGCAAGCTGACGCGCCTGTTGCGCGACAAGGGCGCCCAGGACGGCTGCATCATGGCCGGCAAGGTTGATGAGCAGGCGGCGCTCATGGCGGCGCGCGCGTTCCCCGGACTGATCGGTATGGATCTGGCGAAAGTCGTGTCCTGCACCAAGCCCTATGAAACCGATGAGACCGAGTGGAAACTGGGCGAGGGATATGGCAAGCGCGTTGATGAGCGGTTCCATGTCGTTGCCTATGACTTTGGCGTCAAACGCAACATCCTGCGCATGCTGGCGTCGCGCGGCTGCAAGCTGACCGTGGTGCCGGCGCAGACCGCAGCCGCCGATGTGATGAAGTTGAGGCCCGACGGCGTATTTCTGTCCAACGGTCCCGGTGACCCGGAACCCTGCGACTACGCGATCCGCGCGATCCGCGAATTCCTCGCCGCCGATCTGCCGGTATTCGGCATCTGCCTTGGGCACCAGTTGTTGGCGCTGGCCTGCGGCGCAAAAACACTGAAAATGAAATTCGGTCATCACGGCGCGAACCACCCGGTGCAGGATCTAGATACCAAACGGGTGATGATCACCAGCCAGAATCACGGCTTTGCCGTGGATGCTGCGACGCTGCCGGCCAATGCCCGGGTGACGCATGTGTCGCTGTTTGACGGCAGCCTGCAGGGTTTTGCGCTGACCGACAAGCCGGCGTTCTGCTTCCAGGGGCATCCCGAGGCGAGCCCCGGCCCGCATGACGTGGACTACCTGTTCAATAAGTTCGTGAAGTTGATGGAGCAGCGCTCGGCGCGGACGTAAAAATGCCCAAACGCACAGACATTAAATCGATTCTCATCATCGGCGCCGGCCCGATCATCATCGGCCAGGCCTGCGAGTTCGATTACTCCGGCGCCCAGGCCTGCAAGGCGCTGCGCGAAGAAGGTTATCGCGTCATCCTGGTTAACTCCAATCCGGCGACCATCATGACCGACCCGGGCATGGCGGATGCAACCTACATCGAACCGGTGACCTGGCAGGTGGTGGAGAAGATCATCGCCGTCGAGCGCCCTGACGCGCTGCTGCCGACGATGGGTGGACAGACTGCGCTGAACTGCGCGCTGGATCTGGCGAAACACGGTGTGCTGGAAAAATACAACGTCGAAATGATCGGCGCTTCGAAAGAAGCGATCGACAAGGCCGAAGACCGCGAAAAATTCAAGAAAGCGATGGCGAAGATCGGGCTCGACAGCCCGCGCTCGGCGTTGGCGCACAGTATGGAAGAGGCGCTGCAGGTGCAGGCGATGGTCGGTTATCCGACCATCATCCGTCCGTCGTTCACCTTGGGCGGCACCGGCGGCGGCATTGCCTACAACCGTGAGGAATTCGTCGCCATCATCGAGCGCGGCCTCGACGCCAGCCCGACCAAGGAAGTGCTGGTCGAGGAATCGGTGATCGGCTGGAAAGAATACGAGATGGAAGTCGTGCGCGACCGCGCCGACAACTGCATCATCATCTGCTCTATCGAAAATTTTGATCCGATGGGCGTGCACACCGGCGACTCGATCACGGTGGCACCGGCGCAGACGCTGACCGACAAGGAATACCAGATCATGCGCAATGCCTCGATCGCGTGTTTGCGCGAGATCGGGGTCGAAACCGGCGGGTCGAATGTGCAGTTCGGCATCAATCCCAAAGACGGGCGCATGGTCATCATCGAAATGAACCCGCGCGTGTCGCGTTCCTCGGCGCTGGCGTCGAAAGCCACCGGATTTCCGATTGCCAAGGTCGCCGCGAAACTGGCGATCGGTTACACGCTGGATGAGCTGCGCAACGAGATCACCGGCGGCGCGACCCCGGCCTCGTTCGAGCCGAGCATCGACTACGTCGTCACCAAGATTCCGCGCTTTGCCTTCGAGAAATTCCCGCAGGCCGACGACCGCCTGACCACGCAGATGAAATCGGTCGGCGAGGTGATGGCGATGGGGAGGACGATTCAGGAGTCAATGCAGAAAGCCCTGCGCGGCCTGGAAACCGGTGTTGACGGCTTTGACGAAAAAACCACGGACATTGACGCCATCGAAAATGAGCTGGGCGATCCCGGTCCGGAACGCATTTTCTACGTTGCCGACGCCTTCCGCTGCGGAATGACGCTGGAAGAGATCAACGGCTTCTCCCATATCGACCCGTGGTTCCTGGCGCAGATCGAGGACATCGTCCGCCAGGAGAAGTTGCTGGTCGGCCGCAAGCTGGAAGACATCGATGTCGCCGACATGCGCAGGCTGAAGCGCGCCGGGTTTTCCGACCGGCGGCTGGCCAAGCTGCTGGTGGTGGAGCAGGACGCCATGCGCGCGCATCGCCATGCGCTGGGTGTACGCCCGGTCTACAAGCGCGTTGATACCTGCGCCGCCGAGTTTTCGACCAGCACGGCGTACATGTATTCCACCTATGAAGAGGACTGCGAGGCGCAGCCCACCGACCGCAAGAAGATTATGGTGCTCGGCGGCGGACCGAACCGCATCGGCCAGGGTATCGAATTCGACTATTGCTGCGTGCATGCCGCGCTGGCGCTGCGCGAGGACGGCTTCGAGACCATCATGGTCAACTGCAATCCGGAAACCGTTTCCACCGACTACGACACGTCAGACCGGCTGTATTTCGAGCCGCTGACGCTGGAAGACGTGCTTGAAATCGTTGCGCTGGAAAAACCCGTGGGTGTGATCGTGCAGTTCGGCGGCCAGACGCCGCTGAAGCTGGCGCGTGAACTGGAAGCTAACGGCGTGCCCATCATCGGCACGTCTCCGGACTCGATAGACGTTGCCGAAGACCGCGAACGTTTCCAGAAACTGCTGACCAAACTCAAGCTCAAGCAACCGCCCAACCGCACCGCGCGCAGTGCGCAGAAGGCGCTCGCCGCCGCCGCCGAGATCGGTTATCCGTTGGTGGTGCGCCCGTCCTACGTGCTGGGTGGCCGCGCGATGGAAATCGTCCATGAGCAGAGCGAACTCGAGCGTTACATGCGCGAGGCGATCAAGGTATCGAATGATTCGCCGGTGCTGCTTGATCGTTTTCTCAATGACGCCATTGAGGTCGATGTCGATGCCATCAGCGACGGCACCGAGGTGATCATCGGTGGCGTGATGGAGCATATCGAGCAGGCGGGTGTGCATTCCGGCGATTCGGCGTGTTCGCTGCCGCCGTTCTCGCTATCGCCTGAGCTGCAGGAAGAACTGCGCCGGCAGACTGTGGCGATGGCCAAGGCGCTGAAGGTCAATGGTCTGATGAACGTGCAGTTTGCAATCCAGAACGGCCCGGAAGGCGATGTGGTCTATGTGCTGGAAGTGAACCCGCGGGCGTCGCGCACGGTGCCTTTTGTATCCAAGGCGACCGGGCTGCCGCTGGCCAAGATTGCCGCGCGCTGCATGGCAGGCCGTTCGCTGGCGGACCAGAAGGTCACGCACGAGATCGTGCCGCCCTATTATTGTGTCAAGGAGGCCGTGTTCCCGTTCATCAAGTTCCCGGGTGCGGACACTATCCTCGGGCCGGAGATGAAGTCGACCGGCGAGGTGATGGGCGTGGGCGAGACTTTTGCCGAGGCTTTCGTCAAGTCGCAGCTCGGTTCTGGTGAGCGCCTGCCAAAATCGGGCAAGGTGTTCGTCAGTCTCCGTGATGCCGACAAGGAGCGCGTGCTCGATATCGCCCGCGTGCTGACCGGCATGGGGTTCACGCTGGTAGCGACGCACGGCACGGCCAAGGCGCTGGAAGCCGGCGGCCTGGCGGTGACCCGCGTCAACAAGGTCGCCGAAGGCCGGCCGCATATTGTCGACATGATCAAGAACGGCGAAATCGTGTTTATCATCAACACGGTCGAAGAAAAACGCTCGGCGATCCGCGATTCGTATTCGATCCGCCGCGCGGCTTTGCAGCGGCGAGTTACACTGTATACGACGCTCGCAGGCGCACGCGCTGCGGCCAACGGCATGGCGCAGGCGCGGGAGCTGCAGGTTTATTCTCTGCAGAATCTGCACAAGCGGTTGGTTGCCTGACGTCTGCCTGAAACAACCGGGGTAAGATCATGAATGCAAAAACTCCTTTGACGGTTCGCGGTGCAGAATTGCTGCGCGCGGAACTGCACGAACTGAAGTCCGTGCAGCGTCCGGCGATCATTGCCGCCATTGCTGAAGCTCGTTCGCACGGCGATTTGTCCGAGAACGCCGAATATTCCGCGGCAAAGGAGCGGCAGAGTTTCATCGAAGGCCGCATCGCCGAAGTTGAATCGAAAGTCTCCAACGCCCAGATCATCGATCCCGCCACCATCGATACCGACGGTCGCTGTGTGTTCGGCGCCACGGTCGAACTGGAAGACATTACCTCTGGCGGCAAGGTGAAATACCAGATCGTCGGCGACGACGAGGCCGACATCAAGCAGGGCAAGATTTCAATCAGTTCGCCGATCGCGCGCGCGCTGATCGGTAAATACGAGGGTGATGTCGCCGAGGTGCAGGCGCCGGGCGGCGTGCGCGAATACGAAATCATCGAAATCCGCTACGTGTGATGGGGCGTTTTGCCGAAGCACTGCAGTCGATTGCGGCGACGTTGTGGGTCGGCGCGATGTGGGGTATCGGTTACATCGTGGCCCCCGTGCTGTTCTCCCGCTTGGGCGACCGCGCGCTGGCAGGACTGATTGCCGGGAAACTGTTTTCGCTGATCGCCTGGGTTGGCATCGGCTGCGCGATTTACCTGCTGCTGTTTCGCATGGTGCGTTCCGGCACCGGGGTGTTCCGGCAGGGCGTGTTCTGGATCGCGCTGCTGATGCTGGCGCTGGTGTGCGCCGGCGAGTTCGGCATCCAGCCGATCATGGCGGCGCTGAAGGAGGAAGCGCTGCCCAAACAGGTCATGGAATCTGTTCTGCGCGACCGGTTTGCCGCATGGCACGGTGTTTCCAGCGTGCTTTACATCATCCAGAGCTTGCTTGGCGCGGCGCTGGTGGTGCTGCTGGGACGGTCGAAGTAGCCTTCTGCGGGTGCGGAAGGCTGCGGGCCTTACTCCATCTGGAAACTGCGCTTGGTGCGTCTCGGTCCTTTATTGACTCGCGAACGACCGGTTTTCTTGTTCCCGGACTTGCCGGTTTCCTGGACATCTTCGGGCCGCGGCCGGTAAATGACCAGAATTTTTCCGATATGCTGTACCAGAGCCGCGTCCAGTTTGGTGCTGATGTCGTCGATCATTGCGGCGCGCGTGGCGCGGTCATCGCCAAATACACGGATTTTGATCAGCTCGTGACTTTTCAGATTGACATCGATTTCATGCAATACGGATGGTGTCAGGCCAGCATCGCTGATCATCACGACGGGATGCAGAGGGTGTGCCCGAGCCTTGAGTTCGCGGCGCTGTGCGGCATTAAGAGTAATCATGGGCGCAGTTTAACAGGTCGCGCTGTTTGCGCGGCGCGCGAAGCGGTGTTCTGACATGGCACGAAACAAGACCAGCAAGGCATGGATGCAGGAGCATGTCACCGATCCGTATGTGCGCAAGGCGCAGGCGGAAGGCATGCGCTCGCGCGCTGCCTACAAGCTGCAGCAGTTGGCCGAACGCGACAATCTGCTGAAACCCGGCATGGTCGTCGTTGACCTCGGATCCGCCCCCGGCGGATGGTCACAGGTGGCCGGCCGCGTGGTTGGCCCGGAAGGGCGCGTCGTCGGGGTTGACCTGCTGGAAATGTTGCCGGTGCCCGGGGTGCGCTTTGTGCAGGGCGATTTTGGCGATGATGCCGTGCTGGCTGGAGTCGAAAAATTACTCGATGGCCGACCGGTGGACCTTGTGCTTTCCGATATGGCGCCCAATATGAGCGGTGTAGCCAGCGTCGACCAGGCGCGGAGTATCGGATTGGCTGAGCTGGCGCTGGATTTTGCAGCCAACCATTTGAAACCACAGGGCAATTTTTTGGTCAAAGTGTTCCAGGGATCGGGATTTGAGACATTGGTGGCGGACATCCGCCGCCGCTTTGTCCAGGTCATGATTCGCAAGCCGGAGGCCTCCCGCAGTCGCTCCAACGAGGTCTATCTGGTGGCGAAGGGACTCAAGGCGCAGCGTTAGCTTGGCGGGTTTGCTGCGCACTGCTGCGGTGCATTCTAAAAGCGTCTAGAATTGAACAGTTTAGGGCGTGCGCCGGCCCAAAACGGGACGCGAAATCAAGGCGCAAAATGAAGTGCCACAAGGAGCGGCTTTGAACAATCTGATGAAGAATATGGCGATCTGGCTGGTGATCGCGCTGGTGTTGATGACGGTGTTCAACCAGTTCAACACGCGGCAGACCACACAGAAAGCCATGGAGTATTCCCAGTTCATCGATGAGGTGAAGCAGGGCAAAATTGCCAAGGTCACCATCGAAGGCCGTGTGGTTAAGGGCGTCAAGTCCACCGGCGAGAAATTCACCACCTATTCGCCCTCCGACATCTGGATGGTTACCGACCTGCTGAAGAACGGTGTGATCGTCGAAGCAAAGCCTGAGGAAGAACCCTCGTTGCTGATGAACATTTTTGTGTCGTGGTTTCCGATGCTGCTGTTGATCGGCGTGTGGGTATTTTTCATGCGCCAGATGCAGGGTGGCGGCCGCGGCGGCGCGTTCTCGTTCGGCAAGAGCAAAGCGCGCTTGCTCGATGAGAACAACAACACCGTCACTTTTGCCGACGTTGCCGGCTGCGAAGAAGCTAAGGAAGAAGTATCCGAACTGGTCGAGTTCCTGCGCGACCCGTCGAAGTTCCAGAAACTCGGCGGCCGCATTCCGCGTGGTGTGCTGATGGTCGGCAATCCCGGTACCGGCAAGACGCTGCTGGCGCGCGCGATTGCCGGCGAAGCCAAGGTTCCGTTTTTCTCGATTTCCGGATCGGACTTCGTCGAGATGTTCGTCGGCGTCGGTGCCGCGCGTGTGCGCGACATGTTCGAGAACGCGAAAAAGCACGCACCGTGTATTGTGTTCATCGATGAAATCGATGCAGTCGGCCGCCAGCGCGGCGCCGGCCTCGGCGGCGGCAATGACGAACGCGAGCAGACACTGAACCAGTTGCTGGTGGAGATGGACGGCTTCGAGGCGAACTCGGGCGTGATCATCATCGCCGCGACTAACCGTCCCGACGTGCTGGACCCGGCGCTGATGCGTCCGGGCCGCTTCGACCGTCAGGTGGTGGTACCGTTGCCGGATATCCGCGGCCGCGACCAGATCCTGCAAGTGCACATGCGCAAGGTGCCGATCGCGCCTGACGTCAAGGCCGACATCCTCGCCCGCGGCACGCCGGGATTCTCAGGGGCCGATCTCGCCAACCTCGTCAACGAAGCGGCGCTGTTTGCCGCGCGCGGCAACAAGCGACTGGTCGACATGGAAGACTTCGAGCGCGCCAAGGACAAGATCATCATGGGTGCCGAGCGGCGCTCGATGGTGATGCCGGAGCATGAGCGCAAGAACACGGCGTATCATGAGTCCGGCCACGCCGTGGTCGCAAAGCTGCTGACCCGGACTGATCCGGTGCATAAAGTCACCATCATCCCGCGCGGTCGCGCGCTGGGTGTGACCATGCAGTTGCCGACGGAAGATCGTTACAGCCTGGATCGCGAACAGATTCTGCAGAACATCGCCGTTTTGTTCGGCGGGCGCATTGCCGAGGAAGTGTTCATGGGGCAGATGACCACCGGCGCTTCCAATGACTTCGAGCGCGCGACAGAGATGGCACGCAACATGGTTACCCGCTGGGGTATGACCGAGAGTCTCGGCACGATGGTTTACGCCGAGAACGAGGGCGAGGTGTTCCTCGGCCGCTCGGTGACCACCCACAAAAACATGTCCGAAGAAACCATGCGCAAGGTTGACGCCGAAATCCGCCGTCTCCTTGACCAGCAGTACGCGCTGGCGCGCAAGATTCTCGAAGACAACCGCGACAAGGTCGAAGTGATGGCCAAGGCGCTGCTCGACTGGGAAACCATTGATGCCGAGCAGATCGACGACATCATGGCCGGTCGTCCGCCGCGTCCGCCCAAGCCGCTGGCTGCGCCGGTGCCGAAGCCGCCGAAAGACAGCACGCCGACGGCTTCTGCCACCAGTAAACCGGCAGCAGAAGCATAATTCTTCAGCTTATTCACCAATGACCAAAACGAGGGTGCCGCGGTGCCCTCGTTTCATTTCTGCCAGATGATTCTTCAGTGCGGTACATACCGGTTGGCTTTGGACCGGACGCTGATCATGGGGGTGGTCAACGTCACCCCCGATTCCTTTTCTGATGGCGGTCACTACCTGAGTCTGGATGCGGCGCTTGCGCATGCGCATCGGCTGATGGACGAAGGCGCGGACCTGCTCGATATCGGTGGCGAATCCACTCGACCGGGTGCGGCTGCCGTGAGTCTGGAAGAAGAGCGCCGCCGTGTGCTGCCGGTGCTGGAGGCGCTGCTGTCGGCGAATATTCCGCTGTCGGTCGATACCCAGAAGCCCGAACTGATGCGCGAGGCTGCGGCCGCTGGCGCCGCGATGATCAATGACGTCAATGGCTTCGAGGCCGCGGATGCGCTGCAGGCGGTGTCCGGCAGCGATTGCGCGATCTGCATCATGCACAAGCAGGGTCGGCCGCAGACCATGCAGCAGGCGCCGCAGTATCGTGACGTAGTGGCCGAGGTTGATGGTTATCTGCGGGGGCGAGTCGCTGCCGCAGAAACGGCCGGTATTGCGCGATCACGCATCGTTGTTGATCCGGGCTTTGGTTTCGGCAAGACGCTGGAACACAATCTTGCGCTGCTGCGTGAACTGAACCGGGTGGCGGCGGCCGGCGTGCCAGTACTGGCCGGCCTGTCGCGCAAGTCGATGGTCGGGGCGCTGACCGGACGCGAGGTTGGCGGCCGGGTGTTCGGCAGCGTTGCAGCGGCGTTGATTGCGGCGCAACACGGTGCGGCCATCCTGCGCGTGCACGATGTCGCAGCGACGCGTGACGCGCTGGCGGTATGGAACGCTGTACGGCAGGATTAAGTTGCCTAGGATTGAGGATTGAGTAAACTCTTCCTCAATTCTCAATCCTCAACCCATAAAACTATGTCTCGTAAATATTTCGGCACCGACGGCGTGCGCGGCACGGTGGGCGAAGCGCCGATTACCCCGGATTTTGTGATGCGTCTGGGCTATGCCGCCGGCAAGGTGCTGACGAGCAAGGCCACGGGCAGCGGCAGGCCAACGGTGCTGATCGGCAAGGACACCCGCGTTTCCGGTTACATGCTGGAGTCGGCGCTGGAGGCGGGGCTGTCGTCTGCCGGTGTCGATGTCTTGCTGGTGGGCCCGATGCCGACGCCGGGGGTCGCGTATCTGACGCGCGCATTGCGATTGTCTGCGGGTATTGTCATCAGCGCTTCGCACAATCCCTATCAGGATAACGGCATCAAGTTCTTTTCCGCCGATGGCAACAAACTGGCCGACGCCACCGAGTCGGCGATCGAGGCTGCGCTGGACCAGCCGCTCAAATGCAAATCCTCCTCCGGCCTTGGCAAGGCGCGACGCATGGATGATGCGGCCGGGCGCTATATCGAATTCTGCAAGAGCACGTTCCCGGCGAATCTCAATCTGCACGGGCTGCGCATCGCCGTCGATTGTGCGCATGGCGCGGGCTATCACATTGCCCCACACGTGTTTCATGAACTGGGCGCCGAGGTGGTAACGGTTGGCGTGCAGCCGGACGGTTTCAATATCAACAAGGGCGTGGGGGCGACCCATGCCGAGTCCCTGCAGCGTGTGGTCAAGCGGACGAAGGCCGATGTGGGCATCGCACTTGATGGCGATGGCGATCGGCTGATCATGGCGGACAGCAGCAGCCGCATTTATGACGGCGATGAACTGCTTTATGTGATCGCGGCGCATCGCAAGAAGGTCCGCACGCTGCACGGCGGTGTCGTCGGCACGCAGATGACCAATCTGGCGATGGCGCAGGCGCTCGCCAGGCTGAAGATTCCTTTTGCGCGGGCCAAGGTCGGTGACCGTTATGTGCTGGAGTTGCTGCACAGCCGCGGCTGGCAGATCGGCGGTGAAAACTCCGGTCATTTGATCTGCCTGGATCAGCACACCACGGGTGACGCGATCGTATCCGCGCTACAGGTGCTGCAGGCACTGATTGCAGCGGACAAAACGCTCGATCAAGCCGTTGATTTCAAGCTGTATCCGCAGGTGCTGGTGAACGTGCGCTTTGCCGGAGGATCAGCACGCGATATCGTTGCCGCCGCGCCGGTGCAAAAAGCAGTTGCAGCGGCTGAACGCATTCTCGGCAATGATGGCCGGGTTTTGCTGCGGCCTTCCGGTACCGAGCCCGTGATCCGGGTGATGGTGGAAGGCAAGGTCAAAAAGACCGTTTCAGCCTGTGCTGCTGCGATTGCCAGGGCGGTAAGCGCTGCGGGCTGAGTGTCTGGCACCCTGAGCGTGCCTGGGCGGCTTTGGGGAGGAGCGCGTTCCCCGGATGCCGCGCTTATCCGAAACGGCCTGTAATGTAGACTTCCGTCGCCTGTTTCTGCGGCTTGATGAAGATCTGGTCGGTTTTTCCGTATTCGATCATTTCGCCGAGATACATATAGGCGGTGAAATCGGAAACGCGCGCCGCCTGCTGCATGTTGTGGGTGACGATGGCCACGGTATATTCGGATTTGAGTTCAGAGACCAGTTCTTCAATTTTCGCGGTCGAAATCGGATCCAGTGCCGAAGTGGGCTCGTCGAGCAGGATGACTGACGGTTTGACGGCAACTGACCGTGCGATGCAAAGCCGCTGCTGCTGGCCCCCCGACAGTGCGAGGCCGCTCTGGTTGAGCTTGTCTTTGGCCTCGTTCCACAGGGCGGTCTTGGTCAGCGCCCACTGCACCCGCTCATCCATCTCCCCTTTGGCAAGGTTTTCATATAGCCGCACACCAAATGCGATGTTGTCGTAAATCGACATCGGGAACGGCGTCGGTTTCTGGAACACCATGCCGATGCGTGCTCGCAGCAGGTTCAGATCCTGTTTCGGTTCGAGGATGTTCTGGCCGTAGAAGTTGATTTCGCCTTCGGCCCTTTGTCCGGGATATAGGCTGTACATCCGGTTAAGTGCGCGCAGCAGTGTTGACTTGCCGCAGCCGGAGGGGCCGATGAACGCGGTGACCTTGTGCTCCATGACATCGAGATTGATATCCTTCAGACCCTGAAATTTTCCGTAGAAAAAATTCATGTTGCGGATCTGTATCGCGATCTTGGGGTCTTGCTCTTGAGTCTTGGCCATGTAGTGCTCTTTCGGCTGGATTTGATGATGGTTGCAGTTAACAGATGGGGGTCAGGCTGAGACCTTCTCGCGAAAGAACACACGCGCCAGGATGTTCAACACCAGCACCGTCAAAGTAATCAGCAGTGCGCCGCCCCAGGCCAGGCGAACCCAGTTGTCATAGGGGCTCATCGCGAACTGGAAAATCACCACCGGCAGGTTGGACATCGGGCCGTTCATGTTCAGTGTGAAGAACTGGTTGTTCAGCGCGGTAAAAAGCAGCGGAGCAGTCTCACCGCTGATCCGGGCGAGGGCGAGCAGCACGCCGGTGACGACGCCGCTTTTTGCGGCGCGCAAGGTCACCTGCGTGGTCACTTTCCAGCGCGGTGCGCCGAGGGCGAAGGCGGCCTCACGCAAGCTGCCGGGCACCAGGCGCAGCATGTTCTCGGTCGTCCTCAATACCACCGGTATGGCGATCAGGGCGAGGGCGAGGGTGCCCGCCCAGCCGGAGAAATGTTTGACCTGGGCGACCAGAATTGCATAGACAAACAGTCCCAGCACGATCGACGGCGCGCTCAGCATGATGTCGGTCATGAATCGGGTGATTTCAGCCGTTTTGCTGGTATCGCCGAATTCCGCGAGGTAAATGCCGGCAAGGATGCCGATCGGCGTGCTGACCAGAGTGGCGAAGCCGACCATCATCAGACTGCCGACGATGGCATTGGCCAAACCGCCGCCCTCGGAGCCGGGTGCCGGTGTCGATTTGAAAAACAGGTTCCAATCCAGCGCCTGGAATCCATTCTTGAACAGCACGAACAGGATCCACAGCAGCACGAACAGACCGAGGACCATCGCCATCATGGACAAGGCAATGCCGATGCGGTTGGTCAGAAGGCGTCTGCGATACAGGTTTTTATCCATTGGGGTTGCTTGCTCGATTGGCCGGGTTCAGGTTTTCAGGCCCTTGGCCCGTTCGGTGCGGATGATCAGGATTTTGGCGCAGGCCAGAACCACGAAGGTAATCACAAACAGCAGCAGGCCCAGCGCGAACAGTGTCGCCAGGTGGAAATCGTCGGCTTCGCCGAATTCATTGGCCAGGGTCGATGCGATTGACGTTCCCGGAGAGAACAGTGAGGCGCTGATGCGCTGAGAATTGCCGATGACGAAGGTCACCGCCATGGTTTCGCCCAGCGCGCGGCCCAGCCCGAGCATCACACCGCCAATGACACCCTGTTGGGTGTAGGGCAGCACGATGTGCCGTACCACTTCCCATGTCGTGCAGCCGATGCCATAGGCCGACTCGCGCAGGATGGGGGGCACGATTTCGAACACGTCGCGCATCACCGCGGCGATGAATGGCAGGATCATGAACGCCAGGATCAGGCCCGCGGCAAGGATGCCGATGCCGTTGGTGGCGCCGCCGAACATCGGCCCGATGAGAGGCATCTGGCCGAGGGTTGACTGCAGCGCGGGCTGGCCGTATTCGGCAAACAGCGGGGCGAACACAAACAGGCCAAACATGCCGTAAATGATCGAGGGTACGGCAGCCAGCAGTTCGATGGCGGTGCCCAGCGGGCGACGCAGCCAGACCGGGCAGGTTTCGGTCAGGAACAGCGCGATGCCGAAACTGAGCGGCATGGCGATGAGAATCGCAATGGTGGCGCTGGAAAGGGTGCCGAAAATCGCGATGGCGGCGCCGAATTCTTCATTGATGATGTCCCACTCGACGCGCCAGATGAACCCGATGCCGAACTTGTGCAGCGCAGGCCAGGCAACAATTGCGAGAGAGATCAGGATCCCGACCAGCGAGACCAGCACAATCAATGAAAAACTCAGGGTGATCTTGTGAAATATGAAATCCTGAATACGCTGCTTCCGGATGATCCGCAGAAGACGCAGGTCACGCATTCCGCTGTCGGTCTCGGATGCACTGCCGGACGCTGTTGCGTTGTCTACCACGGACGTGTTCATGAATGCTCCGGAGGTGATGCTTGACTGCCGTAATTTGCTACAAAAAAAGAAGGAGTGCCCGTGCAGGGCACTCCACCCATAGTTTAAAGCTTACTTGGCAATCTGCGTCCAAACCTTGTCGGCAATCGCCTTGGTCAGCACATCCGGCAGCGGAACATAGTCCAGTTCCAGCGCCATCTCCTTGCCGTTCTTGAACGACCAGTCGAAGAATTTCAGAACATCCTGCGACATGGCCTTGTCGGTCGGATTCTTGTACATCAGGATGAATGAGGCACCGGTAATGGGCCAGGAATCATTGCCCTTCAGATTGACCAGGGAAATGCCCATGCCCGGAACACTGAACCAGTCGGCCCCGGCGGCAGCGGCGGCGAAAGTTTTGTCATCCGGATCCACATACCTGCCATTGAGGTTGCGCAGTTGCAGGTGCGGAATGTTGTTTTTCTTGGCATAGGCGTATTCGACATAACCGACTGAGCCTTTGACGCGGCCGACGTTGGCAGCGACACCTTCATTGCCCTTGCCGCCCACCGAGGTTGCTGCCGGCCACTTAACGGCTGCGCCTTTGCCGACTTTTTCTTTCCATGCGGCGCTGACTTCGTTGAGGTAATCGGTGAAGATGAAAGTCGTGCCGGAACCGTCGGCGCGATGCACCACGGTGATCGCCTGATCCGGCAGTTTTTTGCCCGGGTTCAGCGCGGCGATCTTGGCATCGTTCCATTTTAAAATGGTGCCCATGAACATTTCGGCGAGTAATTCGCCCGTGACTTTGAGTTCGCCCGGCTTGAAGCCGTCGAGGTTGATAATCGGCACCACGCCGCCAAGGATGGCGGGGAATTGCACCATGCCGTCCTTGTCGAGATCGGCACCACTCAACGGGGCGTCTGTTCCGCCAAAAGCCACCGTCTTGGCGCGAATCTGGCGAATGCCGCCGGAGGAGCCGATCGACTGGTAGTTGAGGCCAACGTTGGTGGATTTTTTGTAGGCTTCGGCCCACTTGGCATAAATCGGGTAGGGGAACGTTGCGCCGGCACCGGTAATATCGGCAGCATGCGCTGCGGAAGCCAGCGTCAACGCGGAAGCAGCAACGACAGCAAATTTTCTGAGAATGGAGTTCATGGGACCTTCCTGAATAAGAATAAATTCAATATTGCAATCAACATTACCATTGAGGCTGGCAGCACTGTACGGGCGAAATGTTGCAGCAACATGACAGTCATTTTTTGTTATTTTATTTAATTAATACATATACTTAGTTCTTCCGTGACCGGTGTGAACATCGCTTCTAGGATAGTCGCGTGTTCCAGTCCGCCCCAAAGCCGGCTTGTATTGATGCCCGGCATCCAACATGGACGGCAGCGTTGGCACGAGCGGTAATTTCGTCAGACCCCATCCGTTATTTCATCGCATCCAAGTCTGTGCGATTGCACAGTAAACGATCTTCCTGATCCGGCCTGATCCGGCCTGATCAGGCCGCATCGATTCATTGATGATTGGATGGCGCAGGACGCTGTCGTGCGATGCGATTGCCGGCGCGAGGGGTATCGCTGATGCGACGATGCCGTTCTCGGTACGCAAAAATCAGCTCTTGGAACTGCTTTGCCAATGAATCAGCGGGAATGTATCCGGAGTCACGCTGTCACATGGGTATCGCGGCACCTTGGCCTTCGGCTACAATATTAGGATTATTCTAAGCAGTGATAAATTTTCAATGAAAAACAATGACTTGGCAGGGGTCCGCGGCAGCTTGGT
This sequence comes from uncultured beta proteobacterium, assembly GCA_903933915.1. Taxonomy (GTDB): domain Bacteria; phylum Pseudomonadota; class Gammaproteobacteria; order Burkholderiales; family SG8-41. The sequence continues at coordinate 16,383 of CAIZLW010000179.1, forward strand.
GGCGATTGTCACGCCCATGGATGAGGATGGCCGGCTGGACCTGGATGCATTTCGCAAACTGATTGACTGGCAGATTGCCGAAGGCACCGACGGCATCGTCGTTGTCGGTACCACTGGTGAGTCGCCAACGGTTGATTTTGACGAGCACGGTTTGCTGATTGAAACCGCGGTCAAGCATGCCGGGAACCGCATTCCGATCATCGCCGGCACCGGCGCCAACTCCACCCGAGAGGCGATCGAGCTTTCGCAATTTGCCAAGGCGGCGGGCGCGATGATGAGCCTTTCGGTCGTGCCGTATTACAACAAGCCGACGCAGGAAGGGCTGTACCGCCATTTCAAGGCCATTGCCGAGGCGGTGGATATTCCGCAGATTCTTTACAACGTGCCGGGGCGCACGGTGGCCGACATGTCCAACGACACCGTGCTGCGGCTGGCCCAGGTGCCGGGTATCGTCGGCATCAAGGACGCCACTGGCAATCTCGAGCGCGGCGCCGATCTGCTGCGCCGCAAACCCGGATCGTTTCTCGTTTTCAGCGGCGACGATGGCACCGGCATCGCGCTGATGCTCTTGGGCGGCGACGGCGTTATTTCGGTGACCACCAATGTCGCGCCGCGCCTGATGCATGAGATGTGCGAGGCTGCGCTAGGCGGCAATGCCGCGAAGGCAGTTGAAATCAACAACCGCTTGCTCGGACTACATCGCTATCTGTTCTGTGAAGCCAACCCGATCCCGGTCAAGTGGGCAGTACAGCAGCTTGGCCTGATGAAGGGCGGCATCCGCCTGCCGCTGACGACGTTGTCGCCGCAGTATCATCAACTGCTCAGCGATGCCATGCAGCAGGCCGGCGTGTCCGCAGTCACCGGGGGGAAGCGCCATGATGCGTAAGTGTTTCGCGCTGTTCGTTGTGCTCGCCGCAGGGTTCGCCTTGGGCGCCTGCAGTTCGTTCGAAATCCCGAGCAAAAAAGTCGATTACAAGACCACAACCAAACTGCCTCCGCTGGATATCCCTCCCGATCTGGCGCGACCGGGCACCGATGACCGGTTTGTGGTGCCGGACGGCAACCCCAAGGGCACCGCAACATTTTCGGATTACAACAAGGGGCAGGCCGGCAAACCCAGTGCGGTCTCTGCGGCATCCGCCGCAGTTCTGCCCAATGTCGACAACGTGCGCATTGACCGTGCCGGCACACAACGATGGCTGGTGGTTCCGGGCACGCCGGAACAGCTCTGGTCTGTCGTAAAAGAGTTCTGGCAGGAAACCGGCTTCGTCGTCAATGTAGAAGCACCGGAAGCGGGCGTCATGGAAACCGACTGGTCGGAAAACCGCGCCAAGATCCCCCAGTCCGGTCTTTCCGGAGTCATCGGTCGTGCGCTCGACAGCATGTACTCCACCTCCGAGCGCGACAAGTACCGCACCCGGCTTGAGCGCGGTGCGCAACCCGGGACTACGGAGATATACATCAGTCATCGCGGCATGGAAGAGATTTTTATCACCGAGTACAAGGATCAAATGCGCTGGCAGCCGCGTAAGCCCGATCCTGATCTCGAGGCGGAGATGCTCCGCAAACTCATGGTGCGTTTTGGCGTAGATGATACTCGCGCCAAGACCCAGATCGCCGCTACCCGGCCGGAACTGCAGGCGAAAATAAACCGCAGCGCGGATGGCGACAGGCTGGCGCTGGCCGATCCTTTTGACCGCGCATGGCGCCGTGTCGGTCTGGCACTGGACCGCGTCGGATTTACCGTGGAAGACCGTGACCGCTCGAAAGGCGTTTATTTCGTGCGCTATATTGATCCCGATGCCGACGTCAAAACCACCGAGGACAAAGGTTGGTTCTCCAAGCTCAAGTTCTGGGGCGGTTCGTCGAAAGTGCAGAGCAAAGAGCAGTATCGCATCCTGGTGCGGGAGGCAACGGCCGGCACCGAAGTTCAGGTACTCGACAAGGACGGCGCGCGGGAGAAAACGGATACCTCCACCCGGATCCTGACCCTGTTATTCGATCAGTTGAAGTGAGTCATGGCCTTGGTTTAACGGGGGCGGAGCCAGCGGGCCGTATCCCGGTCCGGCGCCGATGATCCGTTTTTCATCCCTGGGCAGCGGCAGCGAAGGCAATGCGCTGCTGGTGGAGTCCGGGTCATCACGGCTTCTGCTGGACTGCGGTTTCAGCGTGGCAGAAACCGTGCGCCGGCTTGAACGCCTGGGCATTCCGCCGGAATCACTCGATGCAATTCTGGTCACGCACGAGCATGACGACCACGTCGGCGGTGTTGCCCGATTTGCGCGGCGTTTCGGCACGACGGTTTATTTGTCCTACGGCACTTATACGGCAGCTGCTGCGCATGACCAGTTTGCCGATGTGGTGATCATCGACAGTCATACCCCGTTTGTCATCGGCGATCTCGAGGTGATGCCCTATCCGGTGCCTCACGACGCCCGGGAGCCCACGCAATTCGTGTTTGGCGACGGCGCTGTCCGTTTGGGTGTGCTGACCGACGCCGGTGCTTCAACGCCGCACATTGAAATGATGTTGTCTGGTCTTGATGCTCTGGTGATCGAGTGCAATCACGATCGGGACATGCTGATGAGCAGCGCCTATCCCGATCGGCTCAAGGCGCGTATCGGCGGCCGATACGGACATCTCGACAATGGTCAGGCTGCACAGATTCTCTCCAGCATCAATTGCCAATCACTGCAGCATGTCATTGCGGCGCACCTGTCGCAAAAGAACAATCGCCCGGAACTGGCCATTGCGGCGCTCGCTGGTGCGCTGGGGTGTACTCCGGAATGGGTCGCAGTGGCCAACCAGGCGCAGGGGTTTGATTGGCGCTCAGTGTCCTGAGCAGATGAGCATGAAAAGAAAAAGCCGGCCCTAAGGCCGGCTTTTTCGTGGTGCGGTAATGCTTATTTCTTGGCGGCGTCAGCAGCTGCAGGAGCGACGGCGTCAGTCTTCGGAGCTTCGGCAGCCGGGGCGGTAGCAGCCGGGGCGCTGGCGTCAGCCTTCGGGGCTTCCGGTGCGGGGGCCGGGGCAACAACCGGAGCGGGAGCGGGGGCCGGAGCCGGTTTTTCGCCGCAGGCAGTCAGACCAACCGCCAGCAGGGCGGCAATAACGAGATTGCGATTCATGATGATGTCCATCCTTCGAAGGTAAAGAAATAAATCCAAATTTGGTTGGTGCCTCAGGCAGGCAACCCCATGACGGCATGTTGCGGCAACCTTCGGTCCGGTCTTTATTGTACCAGTGTTTTGGGTTGTATTTCAGTGAGCGATGTACACCATGTGGTCACAGCCCGGTGACGTGGGTGGCCAGCGGCGGACCGGAGCATTCGGAAATCTCCTCAAAACGCTCGATCAACTGCTGCGCGGCAATGGCGTCATGCAGCCCCTGTGCCGCACGCATGTGGGCATGGTGGAAGCGGTGCAGATAGTGGCTGCCGTCGAAAACCACGAAGGGATCGTAGACATGTTTCGCTCCTTTCAGGGTTTCGCGGATGGTGCAGGCGTGGCTGAATTGCCGGGCGAATTCCAGCAGGCGGGGCTGTTCTGCCGGTAGTTGCCGGGCCTCATGAACCACGATCAGCAGTTTGTTGGTACGTGCAGCCAGCAAAAACTGACGCAGCAGTTCGATGCGTGCGGGACTGTTGTAACCGCGGCTGATCGATTTGTCGAACACGCGGATGATCCGCTGCGTCAGCGGGATCATCTGGTCGATCAGCTCTTCGTATTCGCGGTTGCTTTCGAAGCGCCGGTATTGCGCATTGGGCGGGTTGCCGGTCAGTTCCATGTGCTCAGCGTAATGTTCAGTCGGTTGCCGGCGCCACAAAACCGGCGCGATACCAAGCGTAAAGGATATCGGCGGCGGCGGCAGGCATTGCCACGGCCGGGGCCAGCTTCCGGAGATTGGCGATGCGTCGCAGCAGCGGCCTTGCCGCAACCGGCGGCGTGCAACGCTCGCCATTCATGTAGAACGCGCGGTCGTCGTAGAGCAGGATGGAGGCTGCGACCAGGTGCAGTCCGCCGCGCCTGGCGGCACGAACGAACGCGGCTGCAGTCAGTGCGCGCAGCGGGGGCGCAAACACCACCTGCGATTTGGGCGTGCTCAGGTCTTCGCCGATGAAGCGCAGCATGTTGGCGCGGCTCCAGCGTGCCTGTTCGAGCATTTTCAGCAGGCCTTGCGAAATCTGCGGGGTGATACGTGCCGGCTGGCGGGTCGGTTTCAGACCGGGATCGGTGTACAGGCCCCGCGCATCGAGATTGTCCTGCAGGAAATCGAAAAAACGGCTGCACAAGTCCTGGGCTGAGGGCGCGCGGAATCCGATTGACAGCGTGATGCAGTCCGAAAGCGCCGTGCCGTCATGCGCGTAACGCGGCGGCAGGTACAGCATATCGCCGGAATCGAGCGTCCATTCACGAGTCGGTCGGAAGCGGCGCAGTATTTTTAACGGCGCATTGTCGACCAGCGTGAGGTCGCGCTGACTGCTGATCTGCCAGCGGCGCTGGCCTTCGCCCTGCAGCAGGAATACATCGTAGCTGTCGAAATGCGGACCGACGCCGCCGTCCGGGGGCGCATAACTCACCATCAAGTCGTCGAGACGGGCATACGGGATGAAATCAAAACAGGCGAGCAGATCCCTGGCGCGTGGCAGCAGCAGGTCGACGCTCTGCACCAGCAGCGTCCAGTCCCGGGCGGGGAGTTTTGCGAAATCCTGGCGGCGAAAAGGACCGTGGCGTACCGTCCACTGTCGGCCATTGCGCATGATCAACCGGGCTTCGGCTTCCGGCAGCAATGCCAGTTCGATCAACGTGCGCCGTGACAGCAGGTCGGTAAATTGCGGCAGGCTGTTGCGGGCGAGCAGCGGCCGTTTCTGCCAGTGCCGCTGCAGGAATTGTGTCGGTGTAAGGCCGTTGAGCAGTTTGTTGCGCATTGCGCAGGATTATAAGTGGCCTGTCGCCGCGTGTGCTTGACCTTGCGCCGCTTTATTCACAGAATCCGGCATGGCGCATCTGAATCCCGCGATTCCGGATACCCATCGTGCCCGGCGCAGCGCTTCGGTGCCGCTGAGGACGGGTGATCGCGCGCCGGCATTTGAACTGCCTGACGCCGATTTCAAACTGGTTACATTTGACGGTCTGCTCAGGCACAATTTGGCGCTTTATTTTTACCCGCGTGATGATGCGCCGGGCTGTACTACGGAAGCGCTGAAGTTCAGTGAATTGGAAATGGATTTTCGCGACAAACACGGGTTTTCCGTGCAACTGCTGTCCGATGTCGAAGGTGAAGTGTGCCGCCGCTACGGGGTGCTGGAGCAGAAGGAATACGAAAGTCAGCGGCGTGAGTGCATACGCCGTTCAACATTCGTGATCGATCGCAGGAGCGTCGTGCGGCACGCGCTCTATGGTGTGAGCCCTCGTGGCCACGCGGCTGAAGTGCTGCAATTAATCAAGGAAATCTGATGCAGATAGCAAAAAACACGGTAGTCATGCTGTCCTTTGAATTGCGGGATGCACAGGGCAATGTGATCGAGAAGACGGACGAGCCGATTGCCTACCTTCACGGCGGCTACCATGGCATTTTTCCGCTGGTCGAGCAGGAACTTGACGGCAAGGCGGCCGGGCACAGTTGCAAGGTGCGTCTGGCGCCGGAGGATGCATTTGGCCAGTACGACGCCGAACTGGTGCAAATGGAAACCCGCGACAAGTTTCCGCCGGAAGTTGCTGTCGGCATGCAGTTCGAAGGCCGTGGCGACCAGTCGGGCCAGGCCATGGTTTACACGGTGACTGATGTCGCCGAAGACAAGGTGGTTGTCGACGGTAATCATCCGATGGCGGGGCAGACGCTGGATTTCAGCTGTACCGTCGCGGCAGTGCGCGCGGCCACCGGTGAAGAACTGGAACACGGCCATGTGCACGGCCCGCACGGCCATCACCACTGAGTTGTTGCATTTGCGGTGACCCGGTGGTGCAATCGCGCCACCGGGTAGTTCTAAAAATACAATAAAAACATATAGTTATTTATTCCCGCCGGCGTCACTGCGCGCCAGTTCCCACAGCCGGTAGAGCAGGTCCAGCGCATCGCGCGGGGTCAGCGCATCGGGGTCGCAGTCGCGCAACGCGTCGACAGCAGGATGCGGTTCGGTGGTGGGCGCATCGGCGGTTGCTGATGGCGCCGAGAACAGATCGCCCTGCGGGGCATGCGCGGCGGCAGCGGCTTCCAGATCGGCCAGATGTTTGCGTGCGCTGCGGATCACCGCCGCCGGCACGCCCGCCAGCTGCGCGACCTGCAGGCCGTAACTCTGGTTGGCCGGGCCTTCTTCAACACTGTGCAGGAACACGATGCGATCCTTGTGTTCGACGGCGTCGAGATGCACGTTCACCACGAGCTTGAAGTCGACAGCGAGCTGCGTCAGTTCGAAGTAGTGGGTTGCAAACAGCGTGTAACAGCCGCTGCGCTCAATCAGGTGGCGGGCAATGGCCCAGGCCAGCGCCAGGCCATCGTAGGTCGACGTGCCGCGGCCGATCTCGTCCATCAGCACTAGGCTCTGCGGCGTGGCGTGGTGGAGAATGTAGGCGGCCTCGGTCATTTCAACCATGAACGTCGATCGCCCGCCGGCCAGATCGTCGGCGGCGCCGATGCGGGTGAAGATGCGGTCGAGCGGGCCCAGCCGGGCGCGGGTCGCGGGCACGAACGAACCGCAATGCGCGAGCAGCGCGATCAGCGCCGTCTGCCGCATGTAAGTCGACTTGCCGCCCATGTTGGGGCCGGTGATCAGCAGCATGCGCCGTGTCGCCGACAGCTGCGTGTCATTGGCAATAAACGGCGCGACCTGGGCTTCGACCACCGGATGGCGGCCGCCTTCGATGTCGATCACCGGGTCGTCGGTGAATTCCGGCGCCGCCCAGTTCAGTGCCGCAGCACGTTCGGCGAATGCCGCCAGCATGTCGAGTTCGGCGAGTGCCGCCGCAACCTGCTGCAACACCGGCACCTGCGGCGCCAGTTCGCGCAGCACCTGTTCATAGAGCAGTTTTTCGCGCGCTAGCGCGCGTTCCTGCGCCGACAGCGCCTTGTCCTCGAAGGTTTTCAGTTCCGGCGTGATGTAACGTTCGGCGTTTTTCAGCGTTTGCCGGCGGCGGTAGTCATCCGGCACTTTTTCGGACTGGGCGCGGGTGACTTCAATGTAGAAGCCGTGCACCCGGTTGTATTCGACTTTGAGCGTTGTGATGCCGGTGCGCGTCCGCTCGCGGATTTCCAGCTCGGCGAGGAATGCTCCGCAGTTGTCCTGGATGCCGCGCAGTTCATCAAGATCGGCATCGTAACCGTCGGCGATCACGCCGCCTTCGCGGATCACGGCGGCCGGCTCGGGTTTGATGGCCTTGGCCAGCAGTTTGGCCAGCGTGTCCTGTGGTGCAAGATCAATGGCGAGCGCGTCGAGCCTGCCGTCGGCAGCGCCGCCCAGCGCGGCAACCAGTGCAGGCAGCTGGTGCAGTGACTCGCGCAGTCCGGACAGATCGCGCGGCCGCGCTGACGCGAGCGCAATCCGCGCGGCGATGCGTTCGACATCGGAAAAATGTTTCAGTGCGGCGCGCACCGCGACAAGACGTTCGTTGTCGATCAATGCGGCAACCGCGGCATGCAGCGACTGCACATGGGTGCGGTCGGTCAGCGGATGATGCAATGCGTGGCGCAGGCGCCTGCTGCCCATGCCGGTGGCGCAGGTGTCGAGCAGCGACAGCAGCGTCGGCGCCGGTTCGCCGCGGATGGTTTCGGTCAGTTCCAGGTTGCGCCGGGTCGACGGGTCCATGCGCAGCCACGCGCGTTCGGATTCGACGATCAGCGAACGCACATGGGCGATGGCGGTGCCCTGGGTTGATTTGGCGTAATCGAACAGTGCGCCGGCAGCCGCCACCGAAGCATCCAGTCCCTGCGCGCCAAAGCCGCTCAGATCATGGGTTTCGAATTGCGCGGTCAGTGTGCGGCGGGCGACTTCGGCATCGAAACGCCAGGGCGGCAGGCGGCGGATGGCTACGCCGGGGTCATTGATGTCGATGTTCGCACCTTCGGCAAGCAGGATTTCCGCGGGCCGCAGGCGTTCGAGTTCGACGGCCAGATTGGCCGGTGCGGTTTCCATCACGCAGAAGCGCCCCGATGACAGCGACAGCCAGGCCAGCCCCAGCACGTTGCCGACGCGATGCGCGGCGAGCAGCAGGTTGTCGCTTTTTTCGTCGAGCAACGCCGATTCGGTCAGCGTGCCCGGCGTGACGATGCGCACGACCTTGCGCTCGACCGGGCCTTTTGATGTGGCCGGATCGCCGATCTGTTCGCAGATCGCCACCGACTCGCCCAGCTTCACCAATCGCGCCAGATACTGGTCGACCGCATGGTACGGGATGCCCGCCATCTTGATCGGCGTACCGGCGGACTCGCCGCGGGAAGTGAGCGTGATATCCATCAGCCGGGCCGCACGTTCGGCGTCGTCGAAGAACAGCTCGTAGAAATCCCCCATC
>CAIZLW010000180.1 GCA_903933915.1 uncultured beta proteobacterium
CGCGTCCGCCGCGGGAACCCAAGGAACCCAGAGAGCCGCGCCCTCCCCGCAATGAAGCCGGCGGCACGCAAAACGCCGTCTCTCAACAAGGGAATTCCGCCGCGACGTCATCCGCACCGGGTGTCGCCAATGAAGGGGGGCAGGACGGCGAAGCCCGTAGCGGACGCAGAAGTCGCGGTCGCGGTCGCGGGCGTGGTCGCAACGAGGAAGGCAACGCATCAGAGGCAGCAGCAGCGGGATTCGCGGCAGTCCAGGCAGTGCCCCCCTCCCCAGTCGCAGAGGAAGGCGTGCAAGGCGGTATTCCTGTCGCCCAACCGGTGCCCATGATGGCTGCGGTGCCTGAAATCGCGGTCGAACCGGTAGCGATTGCTGAAACCGCCGCCGTGACGGTGCCCGCCATGACCACTGCGGTGACTGTAGCCAAACCTGTACCGCTCCCGGTCGCGGTGTCGACTCCGGTTGCCGAAGTCGTCGCACAAGCTGTAGCGGCCCCGGTGCAGCCCGCGATGCCGGTCGCCGATCCGATCATTGTTCCGCCAGAGCCCAAACCGGCCCCGGTCGATCTGTCGGGATCGCTGCAGCAGGCCGGCCTGGTCATGATCGAAACCAGCCATTCAGCTCCGGCCACAAGCACCTTCGAACCGGCCCAACCGTTGGGCCGCAAACCGAAGCCGGCACCGGTCATTGCCAGTGAGCCGCTGCAAATGGTGGAAACCAAGAACAGCTGAGGTTCTCCATCTGCAACACACAACGGGCAGCTTGCCATCCGGCAAGCTGCCCGTTGTCTATTTGTCGCTCAAGCGACGGATGAGTTGGGCCGCAGCATCCTCGACCAGATCAAGCACATGCTCAAAGCCCTGACCACCGCCGTAGTAGGGGTCGGGAACCTCTTGTTCGTCGAAGCGTTCACTGAAATCAAGAAACAGTCCGAGCTTCTTCCGATGCGGTTGGGGGCAGGCACGTCGCAGCATCTCCATGTGTTCGCAATCCATTGCCAGCAGATGGTCGAAGCGGATGAAATCAAACTCGGTCACCCGCCGCGCACGCAACGGCGCGAGGTCATAGCCGCGCCGCAAGGCCGCTGCGACCGTTCGCGGATCAGGTGGTTCGCCGACGTGGTAGCCGTGGGTGCCGGCTGAATCGAATTCGAACAGGTGTTCCACGCCCTGCTGCAGCGCCAGACCGCGCGCCACGCCTTCAGCGGTCGGCGAGCGGCAAATGTTTCCCGTGCAGACGAACAGTATCTTATGCGGCATCAGGCAGCATCCCCTGCCGGATCGTGCGTCTCTCCGCCAAAGGCGAGATGCTTGATGCGGAACAGTTCATCGCGAGCCGTTGCCGCCGCCTCGAATTCAAGATTTCTCGCATGCTCCTGCATGGCCTTCTCCAGACGCCTGATTTCGCGCGACAGATCCTTCTCGCTCATCACCTCGTAGCGCGCGGCTTCCTGCGCCGCCTTGAGGTCGCGCACTGCGGTTTCCGAATCGTACACGCCATCGATCATGTCCTTGATGCGTTTTTTCACGCCGATCGGCGTGATGCCCTCGGCCTCGTTGTGTGCCAGTTGCTTTGCGCGGCGACGCGCGGTTTCGCCCATCGCGCGCTGCATCGAATCGGTGACCCGGTCGGCATACAGTATCGCGGTACCGTTCAAATGCCGCGCCGCCCGCCCCATGGTCTGGATCAGCGAGCGCGTCGAACGCAGGAAACCCTCCTTGTCAG
>CAIZLW010000181.1 GCA_903933915.1 uncultured beta proteobacterium
AAACCAGAACTTCAGCAGCAGCACGCCCTCGTCGACCAGCATGCGTTCAAGACGGAGAATCTCGCTGATTTCCTGGTCGAACTGGCCCTCGCTGCTCAGCCCCATCGCACGGTTGACGATGGGCTGGGTATGCCAGGCGCCGAAAAACACGCCGATTTTGCCCTTGGGCGGCAGCGCGCGCCAGTAACGCCAGACGCGCGGCCGTTCGCTTTCCTCGTCCGAGGGCTCGGAAAATCCATGGACTTCGATATGCCGCGGATCCATCCACTCGTTGAGCAGATTGACCATCTCGCCCTTGCCCGCGCCTTCGACGCCGGCGATGAGAATCAGCGTGGCGAATTTGCCGTTTTGCTTGAGATCGTACTGCGCGTTGAGCAGCGCCTGCCGCAGTTTCGGCTCTTCGCGTTTATAAGCGGCTTTTTCAATGCGATGGAAAAGGCTGGCTGATTCGAACATGGGGTTCTCCCTACAAAATGCCCGGCGCAAGTACGGCCCGCACCATGACGCCGCCATCGTCGTCGCGCGAGATCCACCAGATGGCGCCCTTCTTCACATTCCAGGACTGGGCTGCGCCGGTCAATACAAGGGCAGCGGCTGCGCCCAGCGTCGGCTGATGCCCGACGACCACGACCGTGCCCTTGCCATTCGGCCAGCCGACGGCCTTGAGCAAACCTTGAGGAGTCGCCGCCGTCGATACCGCCGGTTCAATGACAAAATCGACGGCAAGCGCACTGGCTGTTTCACAGGTACGCGCCGCGGGACTGGCAATCACGCGCCAGTCCTCCGGCAAATGACGGTCGAGCCAGTCAGCCATTTTCCGGGCCTGTTTGTGTCCCTTGGCCGTCAGCCGCCGCGCCTCATCGGGAATGCCGTCTTCGGCATCCGCATGCCGCCACAGAATCAGATTCATGCCCAAAGCGTTTCTGGCTCCGCAAAATCGGGGTTGTCGCGCAATCAGCGCCCCGGTGTTTTTTGCCACGGCTGTGGCGCTGCGCGAAACCGCCGCCACGCCGCCGATAAGCGATCTCGTTGCCGCATTGCACGCTGTTTATGCCACATCACAACGGCGTTGGCTGGCGCTTCAGGCCACCGGCGCACGCCGCTTTGTGCGGCCGCAAACAACGACTCCACTGTTTCCGCGTCATTGATGGAACCCAGTATATCCTGCAGCTTCTCCAGTCGCGCGCGCTGAACCGCCATCGCCTTGACCTGGAACAAATCATCGAAAAATTCCGCTGCATAACGGAGTTTTTTGACGGCGATGCGCAAACGATGCAACTGCGCTGGCGTCTGCTTCGCCAGACGCCGGCCGCGCTTGAGGACTCGCGCATGGCGGATGGCCAGAATTCGTGCGGCAGCAACCCGGGCCGGTGCGCGCCATGCGGTATCGGCAGTCGCCTGCGGCATCGCCAGCCAGCGCCCCAGGGTCAGCATCGTTTCCGTATATGTATTTGTTTTTATTACTGTTTTAGACTTCGTTCGGGCGCTCTGGCACATCACCCCGCAAATCGCCGCCAAGCTCGCGATATGCGGCAATCCACTCAATTGCGGCAGCGTTTCGTTGATCAGCACATCCCAGTCACGCGCCGCACCCAGCCCCGCGCCGAGCGCACGCAAGCTCGCCGCCTGCACCGCCAGCGCGTCACCCAGCGGTTCGTGGAACAGATCCAGCGCCGAGCGCAGCCGGCGCAGCCCGACGCGCATCTGATGCAGATACTCCGGATCTTCCGAATCGAGCACGCCGCGCGCGTTGCCCTGTACCTGCGCCAGCGTCGAGGTGGCAATGATGCGAAACGCAGCGCCCGCATCCATCGCGGATTCCAGCCGTACCGCCGTTGCTTTGTGCGGCTTGGCGAACTGCGTGCTGTACAGCGCATAACCACGCTCAGCCTTCGAGTGAGATTCCAGTTCCAGCGGCTGCACCGCCGCCAGTTGCAGCGCCAGATCGAACAGCGCGGTTAGCGGACCCTGCTTGAGTTCGAGTTCCAGCTCGCAAACCGCATCGCAACGGGTGCCGCTGCGAATCTCGCCGCGGTCGATCGCCACCTCGATCAGCACGCCCGGTGCGGGCGCCAGCAGGCGCAGGGAGCGTTTGATATCGGTACTGAGCACCGGGACCAGGGTCGCCGCAACGTTTCCGGCACGCAGCACTTTGACCAGGGGGCTGCGCGGCAGCACGGAAAGATCGGGGTGTGCATCACGCACAACGGTCTCGAATTCCATGCGGGTATGCACACCGGAGGCGACGCTGCCGCCGCCTTTTACCGCCTGGACCCAGCGCCGGCCTTCGCGCCGCACCCGCAACGCGATGCGGTTGCGCCACAGGTGCAAGTCCGGGGTGTCGTAATACGTGGCCGCCAGCCGCATGGTGCGTGGCGCGCCGGAAGCGCGCAGCAGCGGAGAGGCGAGCAATGCACGCAATCGCGCGGGCGGAACCCGCAGTTTGAGTTCGACTTCCTGATTGACCTTCGCGACCGGGTCCGCGCGGCGCGGCGCACCGACCCGGCATTTCATACGCTGGTCTTGTGCGCCAGACTGTCGAGCAACTGATCCTGCGCGCCCACCGGCTTGCCGCGGGCGGGAATCTGGCAGGTGTAATGCCCGTCCTCACCCATCACCCAGGCCCGCGTGTTGTCCTCGAGGTATGGCTTCAGGCCTTCGTCGATCACCCGCTGACGCAGAACGGCATCCAGAATCGGGAAACAGACTTCGACGCGGCCGAAGAAATTGCGGCCCATCCAGTCGGCGCTCGACAGGTACAGCTGTTCGGCGCCGTCGTTATGGAAATAAAACACCCGGGTGTGCTCGAGAAAACGACCGATCACCGAACGCACCCGGATGTTTTCCGACAATCCCGGCACGCCCGGACGCAGCGCGCAGACGCCGCGCACGATCAGATCAATCTGCACGCCGGCCTGCGATGCGTGATACAGCGCGCCGATCACTTCCGGCTCGAGCAGCGCATTCATCTTGGCGATGATCTGGCCCTTGCGTCCGGCCTTGGCGATCGTGATTTCGTTTTCGATGGCGCGCAGCATTTCCCGGTGCAGCGTAAACGGTGCTTGCAGCAGGTGGCGCAGTTTTGAAGCGCGGCCGAGCCCCGTCAGCTGCATGAACACATCGGCGACGTCGCTGCCGATTTCCTCATGGCAGGTGAACAGGCCGAAGTCCGTGTAGATGCGCGCGGTGCGTGGATGATAATTGCCGGTCGACAGGTGCACGTAACGGCGCAGCCCTTCGCCCTCGCGGCGCACCACCATCAGCATTTTGGCGTGGGTCTTGTGACCGACGACACCGTAAACCACGTGCGCGCCGACCTCTTCCAGCCGTTGCGCCCAGTTGATGTTCGCTTCTTCGTCGAAGCGCGCCATCAGTTCGAGCACGACCGTGACTTCCTTGCCGCTGCGCGCCGCGCTGATCAGCACTTCCATCAGCTCGGACTCGGCGCCGGTGCGGTACACCGTCATCTTGATCGCCGCCACCGCGGGATCGCGCGCCGCCTGCTGCAGCAGCGCTATCACCGGCTGGAAGGACTGGTAGGGGTGGTGCAGCAGCACGTCGCCCCCGCGGATCACTTCGAACATGTCGCATTGCGGATGCAGACGATCCGGCAAGCCGGGCCGGAACTGCGGAAATTTCAGGTCAGGACGGTCGACCCAGTCCGGCACGCTGATGACGCGCGCCAGATTCACCGGTCCGTCGACGCGGTAGTAATCCTCTTCATCGAGCATGAACTGGCGCAGCAGGAACTGTGAAATTTGCTGGGAACAGCTGTCAGCCACTTCCAGGCGCACTTCGTCGCCAAAGTGACGGTGCGGCAGTTCGCCGCGCAGCGCGGTGCGCAGATCCTTGACTTCTTCCTCGTCGACGAACAAGTCGCTGTTGCGGGTCAGGCGGAACTGATAACACCCCAGCACCTTCATGCCGCTGAACAGTTCGCCGACATGTTCGTGCAGCACGGATGACAGGAACACGAAGTCATATTCGACGCCGGCCACGCCCTGCGGCAGGCGGATCACCCGCGGCAGTACCCGCGGCGCCTGCACGATGGCGGTGCCCGAGTTGCGGCCGAAGGCGTCCTTGCCCTCGAGTTCGACCGCAAAATTCAGGCTCTTGTTGAGCACCCGCGGAAACGGGTGCGCGGGATCAAGGCCGATCGGCGTCAGCACCGGCATCACTTCGCGCTTGAAATAACTGCGTATCCATTCGTTCTGCTGCGGCGTGAATTGGCTCCGCCGCAGGAAACGAATACCCTCCCGCTCCATGCCCGGCAGGATCTCTTCGTTCAGCAGCTGGTATTGCCGCGCAACGAGTTCGTGCGCCTCCCGCGCGACATGCCGGTACACCAGTTCGGCACGCATCTGATCGGGACCAATCGGCGCTGAACCGGCTTCAATTTCGGCATGCAGGCCCGCCACGCGAACTTCGAAGAATTCATCAAGATTGCTGCTGACGATGCACAGAAAACGCAAACGCTCGAGCAGCGGGTTTTCGCGATTTTCCGCCTGCGCCAGCACCCGGCGGTTGAACGACAGCAGTCCGAGTTCCCGATTGATATAGAACTCGGGAGCGAAGCCGGTCTTGCCCGGTTTGCGCCGGGGACGAGAGGGTGTATTCACGACAGTCGTCCGCCGCAGAGGCGATCAGGTTTTGGGAGGTACGTATCCGGCGACGAGGTCGGCGCCTTCACCGAAAAAGTGCCGTTCCATCTGTTGCACAAGGTAATCACGAGCTTTTTTATCCGCCAGGTTCAGCCGGTTTTCATTGACCAGCATCTTTTGCTGTTCGAGCCAGTTTTTACAGGCTTACTTCGACACGCTTTCGAATACGCGCCGCCCCATTTCGCCGGGGTAGGGCGGAAAATCCAGCCCCTCGGCTTCCCGCTTCAATTTCACACACATGATCTGGCGCGCCATCTTGAACTCCTATCATAAAACTTTAATGTTGCGGATTTGTTGCGATAGATCAGAGGCCTGTCAGAGCCGCTTGGTCAGCACCACCGAACGGCGATGGTAGTTGTAGAGTTCCTTCTTTTTCTGCGGCAGGGCGCCGACTCCGGTCTCGACAAAACCGCGTTCGACGAACCAGTGCTCGGTGCGGGTGGTCAGCACAAACAACTGCTTCAGCCGCAGCCCGCGCGCCCGTTTTTCGATTGCCGCCATCAAGCGCTCGCCGGCGCCGCGGCCGCGGAAATCCGGGTGCACCGCGAGTCCGGCCAGTTCGCCCGCCCGTTCGTCCGAAAACGGATACAGACCCGCGCAGCCGATGATCATCCGGTCGTGCTCCAGCACCCAGAAGCGGTCGATTTCCATTTCCAGCAGATCGCGGCTGCGTTTGACCAGAATACCTCCGATCTCCAGCGGTTCCAGCAGCGCCAGGATGCCGCCGATGTCATCAATCTTGGCGTGACGCAGCGTTTCAATGGGATCCGGCGTCAGCAGTGTGCCCACCCCTTTGTGCGTGAACAGCTCCAGCAGCAGGCTGTCATCAAGATGCCCGGAAATCAGATGCACGCGGCCGACACCCTGCTCGCAGGCACGCACTGCCGCCGGCAGATAGGCCTGCATTTCCTCGGATTGCACCCGGCCCTTGGCCAGCAGGCCCTGTGCTTCGCGTACGGTGAGTTCGCGCAGCAGTTCGCCGCGGCTGCCGGCGACACCCGCCGACTCCATCAGAAAAATCAGTTTGTCGGCTTTCAGCGCCGCGGCCGTTGCCGCGGCCACATCGCCCATCGCCAGATTGAACACTTCGCCGGTCGGCGAATAACCCAGCGGCGGCACCACCACCAGGTCATCGTCTTTTAACCGCCGCTCAATCGCCACGGAATCGATCTTGCGCACTTCGCCGGTATGTATCAGGTCTACGCCATCGACCACGCCGATCGGGCGCGCAGTGACAAAATTGCCGCCCGCGACGCGAATGTGCGCGCCGGCCATCGGCGAATTGGGCAGCCCCATCGACAGCAGGGCCTCGATCTGCACGCGCAGTTTGCCGGCCACTTCCATTGCCGCTTCCAGCGCGGGGGCGTCGGTAATGCGCAGCTTGCCGGCAAACCGGCTGCGCAATTTCTGTGCCTTGAGTTTCGCTTCAATCTGCGGCCGCGAACCGTGCACCAGCACCAGCTTGACGCCCAGCGCCGCCAGCAGATTCAGGTCATGCGTCAGATGGAAAAACCGCCCGTCGGCAACCACTTCGCCGCCGAAGGCAATGACAAAAACCTTGCCGCGGAAAGCGTGAATATAAGGTGCGACCGACTGGAACCAGTCGATGAATCGATCCTGGGCCGAGAGGCGCGGACGCGCAGCAACGCGCCGTTTTTCCGCGTCCTGCAGGGTCTGGGTCTGTTTTTTCTGAGTGGAAATGGAAGTCTCCCCGTGCGGCTTCGTCAAATCAGCGATGCCTGTTCAAATTGATGGTATGCGGTTTCCCGATGCGCGGAAAGCCGGCCTTCTAAAAATCGCCCCACAAGGCCTGCATTGCGGCGAGCAGGGCCACCGCCGCTGTTTCAGTACGCAGCACACGCGGCCCCAGCCGCAGTGGCTGGAAGCCGCAACGCACGGCATCCGCGGCTTCGATCGCGGTGAACCCGCCTTCCGGCCCGGCCAGCACCGTAACCATCGCCGAAGGACGCGGCAATTCCCGCAGCACTGCAGGTCCGTCCGGCGCCAACAGCCAACGAATGCCCTCACCACTTGTCGCGGCACCATCCAGCCAGTCGCGCAGCGACAGCAGCGGCCGCACTTCGGGCACCCGGTTGCGGCCGCACTGCTCGCAGGCTGCCGCCACCACCGCCTGCCAGTGCGTCACGCGTTTCGCTGCGCGTTCGCCCGACAGACGTACCACGCAGCGCTCCGCCATCAGCGGCTGTATCGCGGTAATGCCCAGTTCGACGGCTTTCTGGATGGTGTAATCCATGCGTTCGCCGCTGGACACGGCCTGCGCCAGCGTCACCTGCAAAGGCGATTCGCGGTCCTCTTCGCGGCGTCCACGCACCTGCACGCTGACCTCGCCGCGCACACATTTGCTGATCGCCGCGTCGTAGGCATTGCCCTGGCCGTCGAACAGGACCACCGCATCGCCCGGTGCCAGGCGCAGTACATGGGCCACGTGATGCGCCTTGGCCGCAGGCAGTTGGCAAATGCCGTGGTCCTGGATCGGGTCCGGAAAGTATATTCTAGTCAATGGGTTAGCACGTCTTTTCGAAAGAGGAATTATGCCATAGCTGGGCCCGACCGACGGTACTCCCGGCGTGGCGGCAGGTATACAATTGCGCTCTTTTTCCGGCTGGGGGAATCCGCTTTGCGCATCGTCATCCTGGGAGCAGGTCAGGTCGGCAGTTCCGTGGCCGAAAATCTGGTCTCCGAGGCCAATGACATCACTGTGGTCGACACTGACGCCGGCCGCCTGCGCAAGCTGCAGGACCGCCTCGACCTGCGCACCGTCCTCGGCAACGCCGGGCACCCGGAAGTCCTTGAGCGCGCCGGCGCACGTGACGCCGACATGATCCTGGCAGTGACGCAGAGCGACGAAACTAATCTCGTCGCCTGCAAACTCGCCGCGACGATGTTCAACATTCCGACCAAGATCGCGCGCATCCGTGCAGCGGACTATCTGTCGCACCCGGAAATGTTCACGCCGGACAACTTCGCGGTCGACACCGTGATCTGCCCGGAACAGGTGCTGACCGACTACATCGCCAAACTGATTGAGTTTCCA
>CAIZLW010000182.1 GCA_903933915.1 uncultured beta proteobacterium
CCCCAGCCCGGTGCCGCCGTATTTACGTGTCGTCGACCCGTCGGCCTGCGTGAACGGATTGAACAGCCGTGCTGCCTGCTCCGGTGTCATGCCGATACCGGTGTCGCGAACCGAAAACTTCAGTTTGACCCGGTCACCGAGCTGCTCCGCGCGCGCCACATGCAGGTGCACTTCGCCCTGCTCGGTGAACTTGACCGAGTTACCGACCAGATTGACCAGAATCTGCCCAACCCGCAACGGATCACCGACCAGGAGCAGCGGCACGTCGGCACCGGTGTCGAACAGCAGCTCCAGCCCTTTGTCGAACACACGCTGCCCGATCAGCGTCGACACGCTGCCTAGCACTTCCTCCAGATCAAATCCGACGGATTCGATATCAAGCTTGCCGGCCTCGATCTTGGAGAAATCCAGAATGTCGTTGATGATGCCCAGCAGCGCCGTGCCGGAATTGTGGATCTTTTGCACGTAATCGCGCTGGCGCGGGGTCAGCTCGGTCTTCAGTGCCAGATGCGACATGCCGATCACCGCGTTCATCGGCGTGCGAATTTCATGACTCATGTTGGCGAGGAACATCGATTTTGATCGCGTCGCCTCTTCCGCAATCTCCTTGGCCTCGCGCATCGCCTGATCGGCGGCCTTGCGTGCGGAGATGTCGTTGACCATCGTCGCGGTAGCCACCAGCCCTCCCGCCTCGTTGCGGATCGCACTGGTAATCACGTCGGCCCACAAAATGGAGCCGTCCTTGCATCGATAACAACGCTCCATCGAATAGCTCGAAATCGTCCCGGTTTTCAGCTGATCCAGCATTTCGGCGGCACGAAGGCTGTCCTCCTTCAGCATCAACAGCGCCGGGTCGAGGGCTTCGAGTTCGGCGCGCGTATAGCCCAGGAGTTTTTCATAGGCAGCGTTGACCCCCAGGACCTTGCGCAGAAGGTCGCGCGTAATGATGCCCATCGCCGTATGTTCGAAAATGGCACGGAAATAAGCCTCCCGCTCGGCGAGTTCGTGCGTCCGCTGATCAACACGCTGCTCCAGTTCCTGGTTGGTGCGTTCCAGCGAGCTCATGGATTCCCGCAACGCCGTCCGCATGCGCTCCTGGGCTTCAGCCAGTCCGCGCAACTCCGTCAGGGAAGAATCGGTATAAACCGGTTCATCAAGATTCATAGCGGCCAGCCGGGCGCTGGCCGCCGCAAGCTCCTCGAGCGGCGCACTGAATTTGCGTGCCGCCAGAAGCGCCGATACGGCGGCAATGACCAGCACCCCGGCCAGTACGCCGACTAGCAAAAATGCCGCATGGAGGATCCATCCCGGAAGAAAATCCCTGTTGGGCGCCGTGGCTACGATCACCAGGTCCTGCTTGCCGAGCCGCACTGGCACGAACGTCGCCAGCCATTCCTCGTCTTCGAGTGTGAACGGGATCGGCTTGTTGTAAGGCCGGTCCGATGATTCCCACAAGGCCCAGGCATTCGCCAGATGCGTGAACCCGGCATCAGCCGGCTGCTTGAGCACGGATTTGCGGATGTCATCATCGTTCTGCACCAGCGGGTGTTTTGGCAAGCCAACTATGCGGCCATCGGGCGCCAGCAGTGACATGCGGCCACGTTGGCCGAGTTTCATCGCCGAGGTTATACGGGACAGATCGATCAGACTATTGTCCAAAGCCAGCACATAACTGCCGCCCCCGGGGGCGTTCCTGAGGCGCACCGAGGCGGTCATGCCCGGTTCCTTGGTCGAAAAAAAGATATAAGGCTCGGTCCAGTGCACCGCTTCATCACTGACCAGTGCCATGGCGCCGGCATGCCAGGGTCGGGTGCGCGGATCGTAATCGCTCTCGATCCACTGTTCCGACTGAAGGCCTCCGGTGCCATGCCACATCAATACCTTCTGCCGCCTGCCCCAGGCCTGCTTGTCGGTGATGCGAATCCGCCACAGCCCCTTCTGTTGATGCAACAGCATCATTTCCCGGCCATGGTCATCGGCAAACAATACCGAATTGGTGGCGGTACTTTTGTGCAGCAGCGGTATCAGCAGCCGGGCGAAACCCTGATAGTCACCAAGCTTGATCTGCCCGTTACGCGCCCATTCCCGTGCAATCCACGCGATTTCTTCCGTACTGTTGACGACGGATTCAACGCGCGCCTCAACTTTATCTGCCGTATGAGCCAATTCATCCGAGGCGGCCTCGCGGGCCACCGGCACGACGATCAGGTAATACAGCGCCAGCGCGAGTATCAGGAAAGCGAATGCGATCAGCCCGACAAAACGCATCACCATCGCCTTGCGGATGGTGGTGGCATTCAACGTGTGGCGGATACGCGTCAGAAGCTTGTGATTGACGGACATGGGCTGAAGGGCTTTTGCTGTGGCGGGTTGACTACTGAATGTAGCTGCAAAGCCCGTGATTGCAAAGCATCCGGTACAGGCCGTTCAAATCCGGCGACGGCACAAGCTGTGCGCATAAAAAAACAGGGCCGATGACAGATAAACTGCCATCGGCCCTGAATTCAGGCCGCAGAAAGGGCTTCAGCCCTCAGGCAGCGCCCTTGGCGTATTTGCCGGTGAGCTGGGGCGTATAGCCTTTCAGCCCTTTTTGCTCGCGTTCCAAGCGGGTTTCCCGCGCCCAGGTCCGCTTCAGCTCGTCGCGCACTTTCACGGTCAGCTTGCCCAGCCCCTCGACTTCCAGATCGATGGTGTCGCCGTCCTGGAAAGCCGACAGGCCGCGGTGATTGGTGCCGGTGGCGAGGATATCGCCGGGCTCCAGGTCGTGGATATTCGAAACCCACTCAATGCAGCGGTCGATCTTGTGCGCCATGTCGCTGGTGTTGTAGTTCTGCCTGACAACGCCGTTGACGGTCAGCCGCACCTGCAGCTTCAGTGGCTCCTTGATCTCGTCCGCCGTCACGATGTACGGCCCGATCGGCGCAAAAGTGTCGCGCGACTTGACCTGATAGAAAGAATTGCCGAGCGTCGTCGCATCCCGCGCCGAACCGTCGATGAAATTGACATAGCCGAAGATGTGCTCCATCGCCTTCGACGCCGGCACATTGCGCGCGCGTTTGCCGATGACCACGGCCATCTCGGCCTCGCCCTCGAAAATCGTCAGCGGAATGTCGGGCATCACCATCGTGTCGCCATGGCCGACAATGCAGTTCGGGGATTTCAGGAAGGCATTGATCGGCGCCGGTTTTTCGCGGGTGCCGTCTTCCATATAGTTGACCGCCATGCAGTCAACATTGGTCGGCCGGGGCAGCGGCGGGCGGATTTTTACCTGCTTCACCGGCAGGCCGGCGCCGGCAGCGGCGGCGCGCTCAATGCTGCCGCGCACATCGGCCCAGCGTTCAATGACGCCGTTGATCAGATTGCCGGGTCCGGTATGCGGAATATTCTGTACGGCGGCCGTGACATCAACAACATTGTCACCCTTCAACACACCCAGACGGAAATCATTGAAATACATGAGCTTCATGGCTGTCCCTCGCTTTGGTGGTTACTGCCGGAAATAAACCTGTCGCCGTAACAACCGGCTGTTTTTGCTTTTTGGTTATTTTGCTCCTCGGGACACCGCGCGGCCTGATGCTGCACCGTCACTTGGTATGGCGGCATCTTATGCCGCAGCGAAGCCCTGCGCAAACTTTCCAGCCGGTGCCGGCGCGGCGTATGATGGCGCAGCAGTGCGGTGTTCACTCCGGGCGGAGCGGACGGAGGAGCTGGTCACTTGAATCGCAAGGGAGCGCACATGAAATCTGAAACGATCTCGCTGCAACGCCGCTATCTGATGATCGCGGGTGCTGTCACCGCCGTCACTGCAGGCTCGCTTTACACCGCCGCACAGATCTTCGACTCAAAACCCTCGACACGAACCAGTGCCGCTTCCGGTACTTCACTGCTCGCCTCGGGCCGTATCGTCACCGCCGACGGCACACCGCTGGCCGGCGCCGATATCCTCGCGCGTCAACTCTGCTCAGGCAATGAACCCTGCCAGACCACCACCGATGCCGATGGGCGTTTTGTATTCGAAACCGCGACGCCGCAGGGCGCGCAGCCGATGCTGGTTTACGTGACACACCCCGGCATCGCCCCCTTCCAAGCGGAAGTGCGCTTCGACCGCGGCAGCAATGCCCGCAACGTCGTCCACGCCCAAACGCTTCTTGATCGCGACACCCTGCGCGCCAGCTTCGGCCTCACCGTCGCCTGAATTCATCCGGCAAGACCGCCGGCGTGTTGCATAACCAGCGGCACCCCATTCCCGACAGCAACCCATGGATCACGGCATCTGGGCCATCTGGTACGACATCGCGCCTGAACACAGGACGGCTTACCTCGACTGGTTTCACCGCGTTCACATCCCCGAGAAACTGTCGCGCCCCGGCTACCGCTGGGCCGCGCATTACGAACTCGGGCACGGCGGATGCGGCACGGGTTATGTCGCGCTGTTCGGCGGCGACAGCAGCCACACTTTCCTCAATCCCAGTCCCGGCCAGCTCGCCACGCGGCAAAGCGCCGAAACCAGACAATTCATCGGCATGCGGCGTAACGCTGCCGCAGCCATTCTTGCCGAAGAAATCCGCATCGGCGGCCCCGACGCCGCGAAACGCGGTCCCGGCCTGACCGCGGCGCCGGTGATCCAGATCGGCCATTTCAATGCGCCGTCAGCGCAGGTCGAAGACGACCTCGGCGGCTGGTATGCGCAGGAACGTTTTCCGCTGCTGCAAAAACTGCCGGGCGTCATCGGCACGCGCAAGCTGCTGGCGAGCGTCGGCGCGCACAAACACGCCATCCTTTATGAGTTCACTTCAATCGAAGCGCGCGAACAGCACTACGCACCGCTCGAAGCCCAATCGCGTGACCCCGCCACCTGGATGGGCCGCGTGGTGCCCCAGTTAATGCATGCCCCCTACTCCCCGGCGGTCGGGCTACGGCTCTGGCCTGCGGCCTGAGTGGTCGAGATTACAACTATGAACAATGCACCAGCACAGTGCGTAAAAACATCATAAGCATCTGTTTATATTGAAGAATCTGTAATACACTGGTGACTCCATGGAATACACCACCCTCGGCCGAACCGGTCTGAATGTCAGCGTGGCCGGTCTCGGCTGCGGCGGCAGCAGCAAACTCGGACTCGCAAAAGGTCACAGCGAACAACACGCCGTCGGCATCGTCCAGCGTGCGCTCGACCTCGGCGTCAACTTCATCGACACCGCGCAGTACTACGGTACTGAATCCGTCGTCGGCGCCGCGATCAAAGACCGCGCGCGCGACAGCCTCGTCATCTCCACCAAACACAAGACTGCGCGGCCCGACGGCACCGCGTTCAGCGTCCCGGAAATTCTCGCCGGCCTTGACCACTCGCTGCGTTCACTGGATACCGATTACGTCGACCTGTTCTGCCTGCACACCGTGATGCCGCGTGAATACGACCGCGTGATCCGTGAAATCGTGCCGGTGCTGCTGCGCGAGAAGGAAAAAGGCAAATTCCGTTTTCTCGGCATCACCGAATTCGCCGGCCGCGACCCGCGCCACGAAATGCTCGCGCGTGCGCTGCAGGATGACTGCTGGGATGCGGTGATGGTGGCCTTCCACATGCTCAACCAGAATGCGCGCCAGCATGTATTCCCGGCAACGCAGGCCCGGAACGTCGGCACCATGGTCATGTTCGCGGTGCGCGCCATCTTCAGCACGCCGGGACGGCTGCACGACGACATCAAGGATCTGGTGCGTGAAGACCGTCTGCCGAAATGGCTCGGCGACAAAAAACAGCCGCTGGATTTCCTGCTCGAAAACGAAGGCGCCGCCAAAGACATCATCGAAGCCGCCTACCGTTATGCCCGCCACGAACCGGGCGCCCATGTCATGCTGTTCGGCACCGGCAACCCGGAACACATCGAACCCAATATCCGCGCCATCCTGCAGCCACCGCTGCGCGAAACCGACCGCAAAAAAATCGCCGACCTGTTCGGCAACCTGGTCGGCGTGGGTCTGGACGAAGTCAGTCCGCTGCGCTGAACGCGCAGCAATACCAAAAACAGAAACTCAGTGGGCTTTACCGGTCTGCGGCAGGACCGGATCTTCGAGCTGCAGACTGAATTTCACCGCACCCGGCCAGTCAACACGCTCAACCGTCAGATTGTTGTTGCGGGCCCAGAAACGCGCGGTTTCCTCGGTCATCAGCATGCGCACCAGACGCCAGCGCGGCTTGCCGAATTTGTCCTTATCCTGCATGCGCCACTTGTAGAGGGTTTCCATGAAGCCTCCCTGTTGGAGCCGGGTGTTTCACCCCCTGGGCCGGGCATCTTAGCGCCGTACACGGCGTACCGCCAGTGAGCGGCAGAAGCGGGCTTACTGCAGGAAAACCAGACCCCAGACTGCGGCCAGCAGTACCAGTGACACCAGCACCGCGGCACTGCCCATGTCCTTGGCCTGCTTGGCCAGCACATGGTCTTCAATGGACACCCGATCCGTCACCGCTTCAATCGCCGAATTCAGCAATTCGACAATCAGCACCAGCAATACGCTGCCGACCAGCAGCGCCTTGGCGATTCCGGATACCGGCGACAGCAGCGCAACCGGAATCAGCACCACCGCGAGCAGGACTTCCTGGCGGAATGCATCCTCGCCGCGATAAGCCGCGATCAAGCCTTCGGTCGAATAAAAAAAGGCCCGCCGCAGCCGCTCAAAACCGGTTTTGCCCTTGTGCGGGCTGATCGTCTGCGCCACCGCGGTTTCTTTTTCCATATCGGCGGCGATGCGGCGCGCGGCGTTATTCGGCCTTGATGCCGGCGGATTCAATGACGGTTTTCCAACGCGTCATCTCGGTGGCGACATATTTCGCAAATTCCGCCTGCGGCATTTTGTAAATCTGCAAACCCTGTTTGGTCAGCCGGCTTTCGACGCCGGTCGATGCCAGTGCCCCGGTCAAAGCCTGGTGCAGTGACGCCACCACCGGTTTCGGCGTTGCCGAGGGAACCCACACGCCATACCAAGTGGTGTATTCAAACCCCGGCAACCCCGCCTCGTGCAACGTCGGCACCTCGGGCGCCAGCGCCGAACGCGTCTTTGCGCTGACACCCAGCGCACGAATCTTGCCGCCGGCAATATGCGGCAGCACGCTGGCGGCATTGGTCATCAACAGCTGCACCTCGCCACTGAGCACCGCGGTCGTCGCCAGACCGGCGCTCTTGTAGGGGATGTGCTGCATCTTCAGCTTCGCGGTATAGAGGAACAGCTCGCTGCCGAGATGCGTGGCGCTACCGATGCCGGCCGAGCCGTAAGCAAGCTGGCCCGGTTTTGCTTTCGCCAGCGCCAGCAGTTCCGGCAGCGATTTCGCCGCCACACCCGCATTCACCACCAGCAGGCTAGGCTGGCTGGCGAGCATGGTGATGCCGGTGAAATCCTTTTGCGCGTCGAACCCGCTGTTTTTGTACAGCGCCGGTGAAATCGCAAATGAAGAGCTTGATACCAGCAGCGTATAACCATCGCCCGGTGTTTTCGCGACAATCGCCGTGCCGACAATGCTGCCCGCGCCGGGACGGTTGTCGACCACCACCGGCTTGCCCCAGTAGTCCGACAGGCCCTGCGCGACGATACGGCCGACAATATCGCTGCCGCCGCCCGGCGCCAGTGGAATCACCATGCGTACCGGCTTGTTCGGGAAATCTTCCGCGGCATGAACCCCCGCGGTCATTACACACAGCAGCGCGCTTGCCACAACAGCAGTCAGATGGGAATTCAAGGCAATAGACCGTTTCAGGTGAAAGCCGGACGATAGCGGCGCTATGTTACAAAAGGATTACAGCAATACAATCAGCCCCTTGCTTCGCTATCCATCCGGGTTGATGCCGATCAGCCGCCGATCAGACCGCCGTCGTCCTTGCGAATGACGATCGTTGCCGAACGCGGCCGCCCGCCGGCAGCGCCATCCGGCCACGAACTGACCACCTTCGGATTCTTCGGTTCATTGCGCTCGGACGAGGTTTCGCCGGGATGCTGGATATTGACGAACATGGTGCGTGAATCCGGCGTCATCACCACG
>CAIZLW010000183.1 GCA_903933915.1 uncultured beta proteobacterium
CGCGCTTACGGCCTGCGGCCGATTGACGGGCCTTATGGCGATTTCAAGGACCCCGACGGTTATCTGGCGGCGGCGCGCCGGGTCGCGGCGCTGGGTTATGAAGGCAAGTGGGCGATTCACCCGACGCAGATCGAAGCGGCGAATGCGGTGTTCAGTCCATCGGCCGAGGAAGTCGCCAAAGCCCGACGCATTGTCGACGCGATGGCGCAGGCAGCCCGTGAAGGCAAGGGTGCTGTGCAAGTCGACGGCCGCCTGGTTGATCTCGCCAATATCCGCATGGCACAGAACCTGCTGCAGAAGGCGGACGCCATCGCCGGAAAATGATCATCATGCGGTCGCTTCGCGCCAGCGGCAAAATTGGCTAGACTGTTTTCCTGCCGGTTCCATCCGGCGTCTCCCGGAGGAGGGGGTCATGAAAACAGTCAGCCAGTTGTTGCAGGGCAAGGGCAGCAGCGTGTGGTCAGTGGCACCGGACAGCAGCGTGTACGATGCGCTGAAGCTGATGGCGGAAAAAAATGTCGGCGCACTGGTGGTGATGAGCGACGGCAAGCTGCGCGGCATCCTGTCGGAACGCGATTACGCGCGCAAAGTCATCCTGCTCGGCAAGTCATCCCACGATCTGGCAGTGCGCGAAATCATGTCCGACAAGGTGGTGTGCGTGGGGCCGACGCAGAAGGTCGATGAATGCATGGCGGTGATGTCGAACAAGCGTATCCGCCATCTGCCGGTGCTGGAGGCGGGCAAGGTCATCGGCATGCTGTCGATCGGTGATCTGGTGAAGGAAGTGATCGCCGACCAGCAGATGACCATACAGCAGCTCGAAAGCTATATCCACAGTTAAGCAACCGGTAATCGTGAATGCCGGCGCCGGCTGTTGCGGCGCGGCGTTCTTGCGTGTCAACGAAATGGAGCAGTGCGAAACATGAGATTCGGCGCCATCATCATCGGGGATGAAATCCTCTCCGGCAAACGCCAGGACAAACATCTGGCCAAGGCCATCGCGCTGCTCGCAGCGCGGGGTTTTGACCTGTCATGGGCGCAGTATCTGGGTGACGAGCCCGATCTGATCGTATCGACACTACGCCGCACGCTAGCGGGTGATGATGTAGTGTTCAGTTTCGGCGGCATCGGCGCGACGCCGGATGATCACACCCGCCAGTGCGCGGCAGCGGCGGCAGGCGTCGCGCTGAAGCTGCATCCCGAGGCCGAAGTCGAGATCCGCGGGCGCTTTGCCGATGATCCCAAGGGCGTCACGCCACAGCGCCTGATGATGGGTGAATTTCCCGAAGGCGCCACCATCATTCCAAACCCGTACAACCGCATTCCGGGATTCACCTTCCGCAATCACCATTTTCTGCCGGGTTTTCCCGAGATGTCCTGGCCGATGATGGAATGGGTGATCGACCAGCGTTACGCGGCCATCGGTGCGGTGCGCGCGGTGGAGGCGGCGATCATCGTCCGTGAAGCCGGCGAGAGCCAGTTGATCGACTTGATGAACGAATGCCTGCGTGCCTATCCGGGGCTGAAAGTGTTCAGCCTGCCGCGGGTCACGCCCGAGCGTTACGTCGAACTGGGCGTGCGCGGCGATGCGGCGCAGGTGGCGCCGGCGATTGCGATGCTCAAGGCCGGTGTCAGCGCGTTGGGTTTCCCGTGGACGCCGTTCAACGCATGATGGTTGCGGTGCAGTCCAATAAAAAAAGCCCCCGGATTTCTCCGGGGGCTTTTTGTTGCTGCGTTTGTTGCTGTGGCTCAGGCGGCCTTCTTGCTGGCCTTCTTCACCGTGGCAGTCGCCTCGGAGGCGGCAGCTTCCATGTTCGACTGCGTGGCTTGCGCGAACTGCTTGGCGACTTTCGACAGATTGTCGTAGGCCGAGTTGACCGCAGCGATCGCCGATTTGACTGCAGCGACACCGACTTCGGAACCCGCCGGGGCGGTTTTCACCAGCTTGTCGAGACCGGTCACCAGTTCTTTGTTGAACACGGAGACCTGGACTTCAACCAGCTTGCCGAATTCAGCCTGGGTGCCCGTAGCGACGTCGTAGAGGCTCTTTGCGTACGCAGTCGCTTTTTCGAGCGACGGTTGCGCCAGGTTGTCTTTCAGCGCGGCGAATTGCTGGAAATCCTTGACGGCGGCCAGTGCTTTCGCACCTTCGAAGCTGTCCGAAAACGCAGTTTTCGCGGCTTTCAGTTGCAGGTCCATCAGGCGCTCGGCACCTTGAATCGCCACGCCGGCGAAGCGCATCGCGACATCGAGGTTGGCTTTGTTCATTGCAATAAGTTGTTCGGGAGTCTGATACATGGTTATTCTCCTTTAAAAACAGTTAAATACAGGGTGAGGCGAATTCTGTGGTGCGGTTGAGCTTCATATATATTGCGGTGCACAATTCAAATTATAAGGGCTTAAAAAGGAAAGTCAAGGGTTTGGCGCAAATATTTATTGCGGTGCACCATAATTGGTTGGTTATCGCTAACTTTGACCTTGGGCCCGGCCGTCGATAGCATCAAAAAGAGCTGGTGAATCAAACAGTTGCCAGGCGTCGGCGGTATGCCGACCTTCTTCCGTAACCAATTGTTTTATAAGCGATTATTATTAAAATCCTATGACTACCCTGTTCAGCAAGATCATCGCCCGCGAGATTCCGGCAGATATCGTCTATGAAGACGAGCGCTGCCTGGCCTTCCGCGACATCAATCCTCAGGCACCGGTCCATGTGTTGTTAATTCCGAAGCAGGAGATTCCGCAACTGGTTGATGCCGGTGCGGGAGATCAGGCGCTGTTGGGCCACTTGCTGCTGGCGGCTGGCAAGGTGGCGCGCCAACTGGGTGTTGGCGATGCGTTCAGGCTGGTGGTGAACAATGGCGCGGATGCCGGGCAGACGGTGTTTCACCTGCACCTGCACATCCTCGCCGGGCGACCGCTGCACTGGCCGCCGGGTTGATCACGCAGAAAGCGTGATCAGCAAACGCGATCAGTCGGCCTGGATGCCGAGTTCCTTGACCGCCGACTTGTAGCGCACCAGCTGGTCGGCGACGAACTTGCCGAATTCTTCCGGTGAATTGGTCACGGGGTCCACGCCGAGTTGCATAAATTTCTGTGCGATCTCTGCGGAGCCGACAGCAGTGACCGTGGCCTGATGCAGTTTCTGCAAAATGGCCTTGGGTGTTTTTGCCGGCGCCATCAATCCGAACCAGCCGAATGACTGATAGGTGGGTACGCCGGATTCGGCGACCGTCGGAATATCCGGCATGGTCGGTGAGCGTTTCATGCCGCCGACTGCGATGGCCTTCAGTTTCCCCGACTGCACCTGTGAGGTCATGCTGACCATCGGACCGAAATAGAACTGGGTTTCACCGGCCATAGTTGCCGCGACGGAGGGCGCGCCGCCCTTGTACGGGATATGGATGGTCTCTTTGGCAATGCCCGCGCGATGCACGAACAGCGCAATGGCATAGTGGCTGGTCGAACCGGTGCCGCCTGACGCGTAGTTCAGTGCGCGCGGTTTGGATTTGGCCAGCGCCACCAGTTCGCCGACGGTGTTCACGCGCAGCGACGGATTCGCCACCAGCAGATTCTGCGAGATGCCGAACAGCGAGATCGGCGCGAAATCTTTCACCGGGTCATAGTTGAGTTTGTCTTTCAGTGCCGGTGAAAACGAGTGCGTCGATACCGAGGCCGCGAGCAGGGTATAGCCGTCGGGGTTGGCCTTGGCGGCGATTTCCGCGCCCAGGGTGCCGCCGGCACCGCCGCGATTGTCAATGACCATGGGCTGACCCAGCGCCTCTCCGATCTTGATCGCAACAATGCGGCCGATGGTGTCGTTGGCGCCGCTGGGCGGGTTGGGTGAAATCATCCGCACCGGACGGTTCGGAAAATCCTGCGCTTGTGCTGCAGACGCCGCGATGGCAATGCCGCAGGCGATGAGTAGTGATTTATTCATGGTTTCTTCCGGGCGATTGCAGTGCTGCAGACGGTTCAGGTTTCGAGCGGCAGCCGGACCGGCAGTCCGGAGCGCGCCGAACGTTCGATGGCAATGGTCGTCTGCAGGTTGATCATCGCCTGCTCCGGTGTGGTGTGCACCGTGGGACTGCCGGTGGCCAGATGGTCGAGCCAGGCGCGGGTTTCATTGCCCAGCGGCCCCCAGAAGTCACCGACGGCCCAGTCGCCGGCGGTATTGCTGCCGAGGAAGGCCATGTTCACCGCGTGGTCCGGCACATAGGCATGCGGGATACCGCGGTCTGAATACAGCACGTGGTCCATGTGATCGTCGTCGATCAGCATGGTGCCTTCGGTACCCAGCAGTTCGACACGGTCGGATTGGCCCAGCGTTGGATATTTCGCGGGCAGGGCGTAGCTCACGCCAAAGTTGACCACCGCACCGTCGGCAAAGGTCACGATGGCCCAGGTCACGTCGTGCGCGCCGTAACCGGCATCCTTGAAAATGCCGTGCTGGCCGCGGGCGACCACTTCCACCGGCGGATTGCCTTCAAGGAACCAGCACATCAGGTCGACGTAATAAGTCAGCACATCCAGCACCGGGGTCGCATGCGGATCGCGCTTGAGGATGGAGAAAGCCTGGGCGCGCGAGTTGTAGACCCGTGCCAGACCACCGGTCACGCGACCGAGCCTGCCCTGGATCATCTGTTCCTTGGCGCGCAGGTAACACTCCTTGTAGCGGCGGCTGTAGCCGATACGCAATTCGCCCTTGGTGGCTTTCAGTGTGGCGAGGATGTCCTCGGCATCGTTCAGTGACAGCGCGATCGGTTTTTCCACCAGCACCGGCTTGCCGAGTTCGAGTGCGCGCTTGATCGGCGCCGCATGTTCGCCCTCGGGGGTGGAGACGAACACCGCGGTGACTTCCGGGTGTTCAATCATTTCAAAGTTGTTGCCCGAATGAACATCAGCGCCGGTGGTTTTGGCGAGTGCAGCGGCACGTGCGGGATCCAGATCGGATATCGCGAGAAATTCGACGGACGGATGTTTGGCGGACAGGCGCGCGCGCAGCGTGCCGATGCGGCCGGCGCCGATGACGGCGATACCGAGTTTTTTGCTGGCTTTCAAAGGGACTCCTTCTGATGCGGCAACGCTGTGGGCTGTCTGGCCCCTATTTTAGTAGACGCGATGCGCGACCGTCCCGCCGCTCAGCACATGCTGGACGTTTTCCCAGGAGACCTTGAACAGGAAAGCTGCAGACTGGCGGGTTACGCCGGCCACATGCGGCGTCAACAGCAGTCGCGACGCGGCTTCGCCTTCGAGTTTCAGCAGCGGATTGTCGGGGGTTGCCGGTTCAATGCTGTAGACGTCGACCGCGGCGCCGGCGATACGCTTGTCCTGCAGCGCCTGCGCCAGCGCGGCTTCATCGACCACGCCGCCGCGTGCGCCGTTGATCAGTACGGCTTCCGGTTTCATCAGCGCGAGCTGCGCCGTGCCAATCAGGTTCGTTGTCGCCGGAATCAGCGGCACGTGCAGCGTGACCACATCGGCCGTTTTCAGCAGTTCATCCAGCGCCATGCCGCTGGCCTTCATCGCGTCCGCCTTGGTCTTGTCTTTCAGTGCGGGGTCGAAATAAACGATGTTGCAGCCGATACGGTGAAAGGCCTGTGCCACTGCCATGCCGATCACGCCCATGCCGACGACACCGACGGTGGCGCCATCGATGCCGGCGAGATTGTCGGCCATCATGCGGTTGCGGAAGGCGACGTAATTGCCTTTCTTGATTTCGGCATCGGCCCAGGCGAAGCGGCGCAGCAAAACCGAGGCGCAACTGGTGGTGAATTCGGCCAGTGCGGAATTGCTGCCGCCCGGGACGTTGGCCACGGGAATGCCGAATTTTTTCAGAGCAGCTTCGTCGAGGCGGTCGACGCCGGCGCCAGTGATCTGTACCACTTTCAGCGAGGTGCCCTCGAACAGCGCGGCGGGCAGCTTGGGGCCAACCGCGGGCATGATGACGGCGCGCGCTTCTTTCATCAGGGCTGCTACATCCGCATCGTCAGGCTTGCGGTAGGCGATATTGATGTTTTTCGGCGGGGTGACGCCGACACGGGTGAAGTCGGCTTCGGGGCGCAGGCAGAGGACGTCTATAGACATGATTCAAACCCTTCTTTAGCGACAGAGTGCACAGGGAAATGCAAAATCAATTTACAGGATGTGCAGGATGAACAGGATTAAAAGCGGGATGAGTGGCAATGATTGGTGCTTAATTGCCCTGTTGGCTGTCAGGAAAATCAAGCGCATTGATTCATGGGCTTTATCCTGAATATCCTGTTAATTCGTTCTTGTTTTTCGCGTTCTTTGCGACTAGTTTTTGGCAGGCGCAGTTTCCTGCGTGCGTTTTGCGATGTCGGACACCGGGAAGAAACACAGCAGCACCAGTGGCTCGGCTCCGGTGTTGCGGGTGGCGTGTTTTTCCCCGGACGGGATCAGGATGGTATCGCCGGCTTTCAGCGGATAGTTGCCGCTGTCGGCTTCGGTGCAGCCTTCACCGGACATCACAAAAATGCATTCTTCGAAACCCTGATGGAAATGCCGGCCGCGCGGGCTGTCGCCCGGCTCGATTGGCGGAATCTCCACCAGCCGCAAGGTCACGGCCTGTGAGCCTTTTTCGCCGGAAACGATTTCCAGCGATTTGCGGCCGGGCAAGCCCATGCTTTTGGCTGCTTCCTGCGTCAGTACTTTTGCCATCAAGATCTCCGCATCAGCGCCGGAAGGGGCGCGGGGTATGAAACATTATCCCGCAATTTTCAGGTGCTTGATTTCAGCCGTGCCGCCTTGCGCTTCGTCGAGCAGTGTGAAGATTTCGCCGCATTCCTTGGCGATGGCGTCAGCGATATCGTTGAGCATTTTGACGCCCTTCGCGGCCGTTGCATGCTCCGGCGCACCGTACCAACCTGTGGCGGCGATGGTCTTGATGTCGCGCAGAACCGGCTGATAACTGCGGGTGCGGCGCAGACGATCCCATTTGCGGCCGTGGCTGTGGTCGGATGAATTGACATTGTCGATGCGGTCGAGGTGCACCAGGTTCGGCTGGTAGGCCAGCACCGCCAGCGCTTCGATCTCGCCGCCGTGAGTCAGCCCGCCGCAGTCGTGGCCGTAAAGTTCGGCGGCGACGTAGCAGGCTTGAACGACGATCACGCTCATGCCGACTTCGCGGTGGAGCTTCTCCGACGCAATCGCCAGCGACGGAATGTTGCCTTCATGCCAATTCAGGATCAGCAGACGTTTGGCGCCGTGCTGGGCGGTAGAGGCGCAGGTTTCAGTGACGACGCGCTGATAGGTGTCGGGCGACAGGGTGATGGTGCCTTCGAACGGCATATGCATCGGCGTTACGCCCAGCGGTCCACCCGGCAGCACCAGGCCGTCCATGCGCTCGGCAACGGCGTGGCCGATGACATTGGCAGCGTAGATGTCGGTGCCGGTGGGCAGGTGCGGGCCGTGCTGTTCGACGCTGCCCGCCGGCAGGATCACCAGCGGGTTTTTCTTGAACTGCGCGGCGATCTCGGGCTGGGTGAGATCGATGAAGTAACGGGTGGCGAGTGTGGACATAGATCCTCCTTAAGCCGCTCGTTTCGAGTCGTTCTTGGCGCGGGCGTCGTTCATCACTTCGTCAATGCTGACGCACTGGCCCTTGCGGTCGATCGACTTCAGCGCGGCATTGGTCATTGCCACGGCAACGTTGCCGTTGTGCGCAGTCAGCTCATTGGGTTTGCCCGACAGGCAGCTGTTGGCAAAGGCTTCGAGTTCGGCGCGGAACATGTCGGACTCCGGCAGCTTGATGTCTTCGCGCTTGGCCCAGCCATCCTTGCCACGCTGGATGTAGAGCACGGAATTGTTGTGCAGCAGATGCGGGGTGTCCCAGGTGCCGAAGTCGATTTCGTAGTGCATCAGGCCCTTGGAGCCGAACACGCGCACCGAGAAAATGCCGGGCGAAGTCCAGCAGGAACCGACGTAACCGATCTTGCCGTCCTTGAAGCGCACCAGCGTCATCGACTGGTCGTCAACTTCAGCGCCGACCGGCGACAGCTTGGAGGCCATCGACGAGACTTCATGCACTTCACCGCCGAGCATGTGCAGCACATCGAACTGGTGGATGGCGAGCTGCGACAGCGGGCCGCCGGGGGCACGGTCCTTGTACCAGCGCCAGGTCTGCGGCGTCAGTTCCAGGGCGCGTTCGTTGGAAAAGTTGGCTTCCATGAAAGCGACGCGACCGAGTTCGCCGGCATCGATTTTTTCCTTGATGATGCGGATGCCCGCCATCAGGCGTGCGCTGTGGCCGACGGTGACGGTGATGCCGTATTGCTTCTGCAGGGCTTCGATTTTCAGGCCGTCTTCCAGCGTCTGCGAGATCGGCTTCTCGGTGTAAACATGTTTGCCGCCCTTGGCGACGATTTCCGCCATCGGCAGATGCTGTTCATTGGGCACGGTCAGGATCACGCCCTTGATTTCCGGGTTCGACAGCATGGCCTGCATGTCGGGCACCGCGGGCACGCCCATTTCCTTGGCGAAGGCATCGCGTTTTTCCTGCGAACGGCTGTAGCCGGCGACAATCTGAACCTTGTCGGATTGTTGGGCGGCGCGGGTCAGGACTTTGGCCCAGCGGCCGAGACCGACGATGCCGACTTTGACGGGGGTGCTCATGGGTGCGTGCTCCTCACTGAATATGAATGTGTAATTGGCCGAAAACAGGGAATAACGGTGATGCGGGCGGGCAAAGCCGGGAAATTAGAGCTTGCCGGCGGCATCAGCTCGTAATATCGTATTACGGTATTACGGTATAGGTCAACCGGTTGCGGACGAAACACCATGGACAAGCCGAAAATCGAAAGTATTCAGAAACTTGCAGCGCCTTTGCGGCTACAGGTGCTGGACGGTTTGCGCCGCGCCATCATCGACGGCCGGCTGGCGCCGGGGGCGCGGCTGACCGAACGCGAACTCACCGAAATGATGGGCGTGTCGCGCACCGTGATCCGCGAAGCGCTGCGCCAGCTCGAGACCGAAGGCCTGATCGCCAATGTGCCGAACAAGGGCCCGGTGGTGCGCGCGTTGTCGATGGCTGAAGCCAAGGATCTGTACACCATACGCGCCGTGCTCGAAGGGCTGGCGGCGCGGCTGTTCGTGCAGAACGCCGGTGACGCCGAGCTGAAGCGGCTGGCGCAGGCGCTGGATGTGGTGGCTGGCGCCTATGAACGCGGCGACGCGCAGGAAGTGCTGGAAACCAAAAACCGTTTTTATGAAGTGCTGTTCGAAGGGGCGGGCAGCGAGACGCTGTCATCGATGCTCGGCACGCTGCATGCGCGCATCTGGCGCTGGCGCGCGCTGGGGCTGTCGCATCCGCAGCGGTCGAGCAGCCGCTCGAAGGAAAGCATCAAGGGTCTGCGCGCGATGCTCGCCGCCATCCGCCAGCGTAATGCCGAAGCCGCTGAGCGTTTGACTCGCGACGAAGCACACGGTGCAGCCACCGAAGTGATGCGCCTGATTGAACTCGGTGGAGTGACCGGTTGATCACAAAGCGATGATTGCACTCTCCAATCTCGAGTGGGGCTATTGCGCGGTGGTGCTGGTCGCCAGTTATGCGCTGCGCGGCAGCACCGGTTTCGGTGGGTTTGCCGCAATGCCGCTTCTGGCGCTGGTGATCCCGATGAAGGTGCTGGTGCCGGTGTGGACGCTGCTGACGATTTCATCGTCGGCGACGTTATTCGGCAAGGACCGCAAGCATGTGTCCTTCCCGATGATCCTGCGCATACTGCCGTCGTGCACGCTGGGCATTGCGCTGGGCCTGTATCTGTTCAAGACGCTGGATCCGGCGTGGTTGAGTCGCGGCCTGGGTGCACTGGTCAGCGGTTACGGGCTGTATGCGCTGTGGCAGACCCGCGGCGGCGGGCCGGCAACGCCGCCGCCGCGCGCCATCGCCACCGCGGCAAGTTTTCTCGCCGGTGCGGTGGGTACGATCTTCGGTACCATGGCCAGCCTGTTTTTCGCGGTCTACATGGATGCCATCCGCGTCACCAAGGAGCAGTTCCGCGGCACACTGGCCGCGCTGATGATGACGCTGGCGGTGATTCGCGGTCTGGGCTATTACGCGGTGGGCGAATTCGGCCGCGAATCGCTGCTGCTGTTCGCTGCAGCGCTGCCGTTCATGCTCACCGGCATATTCCTCGGCGACCGCATCCACACCGGGATGAGCGAAATCGTGTTTCGCCGCACCGTCTGCGCAGTCCTGATCCTCAGCGGCATTCCATTGATGCTGAAGTAATGGTTTGGATGTAATGCGTCGGGAACTGCCGCACTATCGTACGGCGTTGCGAGATTTCTTGTCGGCATACATGCGCTCGTCGGCAACACGCAGAAGGTCATCCATCCTGCTGCCGTCGTCGGGCGCCAGCGCGTAGCCGATTGAAACGCCCAGTGTCAGTTGATTGCCGCGATACTCAAATGGCTGCTCGACCGCGCTGTAGATTTTGGCGCATAGCTCGCCGATTTTGCTGCGATCGACGTTTTCCATGAACACCAGGAACTCGTCACCGCCCCAGCGACCGACGGTATCGGCTTCACGCACTGTAGAGCGGACGCGGTCGGCGGTGCTTTGCAGCGCTAAATCGCCGGCGTGATGCCCGTACTGGTCATTGATCAGCTTGAGTCGATCGAGATCGACGAACATCAGCAGACAGGTTTTTGCTGGGTCACGTCGAAGGTTGGCCATGGCCCGGTCGACCCGGTCATCAATCAGCATGCGGTTGGGTAAACCCGTCAATGCATCGAACAACGCAAGGCGCGCGAGCCTGGACCGCTGTGACAGGACGATGAGCACGCTCCAGGCGAGTGCGAGCGCCAGCAGGCAAACCAGACCCTGCAGCAACCACCGCTTATTTCTTCCCTCGTCGGTCGCAGTCGAGCGTACGGCCAATACCCATTTGCCGCCGGGGATGTCGACATCAATCAACTGGGCATTCTTGTCCGTAAACAGCCCGGTTTCGCCCCAGAACACTTCCCCCTGCATGCCGAGGCCATCAGCGCCACGGATGGCCACTTCCAGACCGCTGGCCTTGCTGTCGGCAAACATCGCTACCAACAGCGATTCAGAATCGAACACCGAAGACAGCATCCCCCAGTAGTGCCCGTTAATAAACATCGGAGCGCGGTAGATCAGACCCTTGCCGCCCTGGACCAGTTTGACGGGGCCAAGCAGCGCGGGTTTGCCTGAGTCTATGGTTTTTTTGACCGCAGTCCACTGCGTCGGCAGGTCAGGGTAGAGCAGCCCAAGGGCTTTTTCGTTGCCTGCCAGCGGATGGATATAGCTGATGCGATGGCCGACGGCGAAAGTAAGGTTCTTGATGTGCTGCGATTCTCCATACATCGTAGCAAGGATGTTCTCGATTTCATCGCGTCCAAGGCTTTTCTGACGTGCAACGAGATAGCTGCGCAAACTGCTGGTCAGGTACAGCACCGGGTCCAGTTCGCGGTTTATCTGCGATTTTAGGGTGGTGCCCCGGAGAACGAGGCTAACCTTGCGCTGGGCATCCTTCTCGCTGGCGTCGAGATAAATTGCCCAGGTGCCGGCACTGATCACGGCAAGGAATACGACCAGCGCAATCAGCCAATGACGGTAGTTTTTCCCGCTGGTGTCACGGGTGACTACGTGATCTTCCGGCTTGAAGCTGAACTGCATGCGCGGGCTCCGGTAGTCGGTGGTGCGATGGATAATGCAGCGCCAGTGGCTTGATTCTAAATTTCGTTCCTGCGACTTTCAAGTCTACGTTTTGCGGATTTTGACTGCAAGCTGCCTTGAGACGATATGGCGATCAGTGCGCTTTGGCGCTTTGTGTGGAATGCGTGAGTTTCTCGGTGTAAGCAATGGCCATGGCCGAGGCGACAAACGTCAGGTGGATGATGGTCTGCCACATCAGCGTTTTTTCATCGTACTGCGACGCGTTGATGAAGGTTTTCAGCAGGTGGATCGACGAGATGCCGATGATGGCGGTGGCCAGCTTGACCTTCAACACCCCTGCATTGACATGGGACAGCCACTCCGGCTGGTCGGGATGGCCTTCAAGTTCCAGACGCGAGACGAAGGTTTCCCAGCCGCCGACGATGACCATCACCAGCAGGTTGGAAATCATCACCACGTCGATCAGGCCGAGCACGATCAGCATGATTTCGGTCTCGCTGATGTCCTTGACCGAGATCACCTGCAGCAGGTGAATCAACTCGCCCCAGAACTGCCAGACATAAACGGCCTGCGCGACGATAAGGCCGATGTACAGAGGGGCCTGCAGCCAGCGGCTCATGAAGATCCAGCGGGGCATGGCGCGCAGTGCGGATGGTTTGGATTTAGGTTGTTCCATGCGGGTCTCGGTTAAAGTCTGAATCGAAAAATTAGCGCTATTGTCTATGCTTTTGATGGCACTTCAAGCCTTGCAGAGCCATAAAAATAATAAATAAAAACAAATAGTTATATGCCCTGTGCGAGCGGTCAACGGGTCAGGATGACCACCTTGCCGACCACCTTGCGGTCACGCACGGTGGCCAGAGCCTCGCGGTATTGCTCCAGCGGCCAGGCACCCATTACATGTGGCTTGATCTTGCCCTGTACATACCAGTCGAACAGTTCGCGCTGTACACGCTGCACTTTTTCCGGTTGGCGGTCGCGATAGGAACTGTATTGCAGACCGATCAATGAAATGTTTTTCACCAACAGATGGCCGGCCTTGATTTCCGGGATGCGGCCTTCGGCAAAGCCGACGACGATGATACGGCCCGACCAGCCGATCACGCGCAGGCTGGCGTCGAACACGTCGCCGCCGACCGGATCAACGATGATGTCGACGCCGCGTTTGCCGGCGGCGGCCATTACCTGATCGCGGAACGCATCGCGCAGGTTGGGCACGTCGGTGCGCACGACATGATCGGCGCCGTGCTGTTTGGCGAGCCCCGCTTTTTCCGCGCTGCTGACGCTGGCGATGACCTTGGCGCCCAGCGCCTTGGCAACCTGGATGGTGGCGATGCCGACGCCGCCGGCGGCGCCGTTGATCAGCACGGTTTCACCCGGCTGGTATTGGCCGCGCTCGACCAAAGCGAAATGCGCCGTCGGATAGGCAATGCCCATGGCTGCGGCATCGGCGTAATTCATTGTCGCCGGCATCGGATAGCAGTTGTTCTGGGAAACCACGCATTTCTGCGCGTAGGCACCGTATTCGTTCTGCGCGGCGACACGGTCGCCCGGCTTGCAGGTGGTGACACCCGCACCGACTGCGGCAACCACGCCGGCCATGTCCTTGCCCGGGCTGAACGGTCGTTTGGGCAGGATCTGGTAGGTGCCGCCGATCACCAGCAAGTCGGGGAAGTTGACGCTGGTGGCATGCACATCGACCAGTACTTCGCCCGGACCCGGTACCGGATCAGCCACTTCTTCGAGCAGCAGGTTTTCAATGGGTCCGTGTTCTTTGACGATCAAGGCTTTCAACGGCAATGCTCCTGCGGATTGATTTTTGAGGCGCGATTGTAACGCGGCCTTTGTTATGGCGATGCACCGGTACAAATATTGGGATCTGCCGTTGCCAATAAAAAAGGCGGCCTGTGAAACTGGCCGCCTTTTTTATTTAATGCGGGGGAAATCAGAACGGCTGCAGTCCGGCGGATTTCACCACCGGCCCCATCGCCTTGATTTCGTCTTCGACAAACTTGCGGAACTCTTCCGGCGAGTTGGTGACCACCTCGGTCATCTGGGTTTCAAAGTGTTTGCGGAACTCGGGGTTCTGCGAGGTCTTGACGACCATTGCATGCAACTTGGCGAGGATGGGCTTCGGCGTCTTGATCGGGGCGAGCAGGCCGTTCCAGCCGCCGTACTGATAGCCGGGCACGGTTTCGGCGGCTGACGGCAGATCGCCAAGCAGCACTGATTTGGTCGCCAAGGTATGTGCGATCGCGCGCAACTTGCCGCCCTTGATCAGACCGGCCACTGCGGGTGCCGGAGTGATGGTCCATTGCGATTCACCGCCGACCACTGCAGCCACGGAGGCGCCGCCGCCTTTGTACGGCACATGTAATGCCTCGGATTTCGCAAGCTGCAGGAACAAAACGCCGGCGAGGTGGCTTTGCGAGCCGGCGCCTGCCGAAGCCATGTTGGACTTGCCGCCGCGGCTTTTGTTGTATTCGAGCAGTTCCTTGACCGACTTCACCGGAATCGACGGATTGACGACCACGATATTGGGGGTGATGCCGAACAGCGAAATGAAGGCGTAGTCCTTCATCGGATCAAACGGCAGCTTCTTGTGGATGTGCGGTCCGATGACCATGGCTGCAGTCGAAGCTGACAACAACGTGTAACCGTCGGGGATCGCGTCCTTGCCGATTTCCATGCCGATCAGGCCGCCGGCGCCGCCGCGGTTGTCGACGACGATCTGCTGGCCGGCAACCTGGGTCAGGGTGTTGGCGAAAATCCGGCCCAGCGTGTCGACCGCTGCGCCAGCGGCATTGGGGATGATCAGGCGGATCGGGCGGCTGGGGTAGTCCTGGCTGGCGGCGGTCGCGGTTTGCGCGGCGCCGACGCCGAGCGCGGCGACCAACAACAGGGTCAGACTGCGGGTGGCTTGCATGGTGAATCTCCTCGATAAGCGACGATGTTTTTAAATGCAGTTTTTGGCTTCAATAACACAGGCCAATTTTGTCGTGTTTGCCCGGGTATGGCAACCAGGGATGACCAATTTGGTCACAGCACTTTTTGCCATTCCCGGGAACCTTGACCGCGTCTGCCGGTCATTTCACACTCAAGCGCCATGCGACTGATCACCAAAACATTGCTGTATCCGCTCACCGCCCTGCTGCTGGCGGGATGTGCGACCACACCCTTCAACCACACGGCGGCCGA
>CAIZLW010000184.1 GCA_903933915.1 uncultured beta proteobacterium
GCAACGCAGGAAGTGGCCCGGGCAACCGCCGAAGCGGCGCTGCTGGCCCTCTTTACCGAGCCGCTGGCAATCGAGGCCGAGGCGACGGCAGCACCCAGTCCTGATGTCAACCCGCCAGACGCCTCGCGCCGCGCTTTTTTTCGCCGTGTTGCAGGAAACTGAGGGAAACCCGGGAAAAGCCGTTAGCCGCGGCGAACCTGCCCGCAGACGACGGGGCCTCGGGCAGATTCTCCGTGGTTATCTGCTTTTCTCAGGTTCTCCGCATCCCCGCAATTCGAAGACCGGGTGCTTAAAACGCGGTGCGGCGTGAAGCGCGGCTGATTTGTCGCCGGTATTTTTCTCGCTATTCCGCTAAAATTGCGCCATGCCACGCCACTATGCAATTGTTCCCGCTGCCGGCAGCGGTGCGCGCTTCGGCGCGGAGATGCCGAAACAGTATCTGCCGCTTGCCGGAAAACCCCTGATTTATCACACCCTCTCTGCATTGTGCCGCTGTGAGCGTATCGATCGCGTGTGGGTCGTGCTCTCGCCGGACGACGTGTGGTGGCGAACCCATGACTGGGCGCCCCTCGGGTCAAAGCTGGAAACCTTGTTTTGCGGCGGCGAAACGCGGGCGGAGAGTGTGATCAACGGGCTGGCGGTGGCAGAAACGGCTGTGGCGGCTGATGACTGGGTTCTGGTGCATGATGCCGCACGCCCCTGTCTATCGCAGGTTATGCTGGCCGCACTGTGCGATGCGCTGGCTGACGATCCGGTCGGGGGCCTTCTTGCCGTGCCGGTGGCCGATACGCTGAAACGGGCCGATGCTGCGCAGCGCGCAGTGGCGACCGAGCCGCGCGATGGCCTGTGGCAGGCGCAGACGCCGCAGATGTTTCGTTACGGCTTGCTGTTGCAGGCGCTGACCGGGCATCGCGGCGTGACGGACGAAGCCGGCGCCATTGAAGCGGCGGGGCTGAAGCCCCGCCTGGTGCGCGGCGATACAAGTAATCTCAAGGTCACTTACCCTGCCGATCTTTGTCTGGCAGAACTGATTCTGCAAGGAAAAAAACGGTGATCCGCATTGGTCAGGGGTGCGATACCCACGCGCTGGTGGCGGGGCGCCGGATGATCGTCGGTGGCGTCGATATTCCGCACAGCGTCGGTCTGCTCGGCCATTCGGATGCAGACGTGTTGCTGCATGCCATCACCGATGCCTTGCTCGGCGCTGCCGCATTGGGGGATATTGGCCGGCATTTTCCCGATACCGACGCGCGCTATCGCGGTGCCGACAGCCGCGTGCTGTTGCGCGCCGTCGTGGCCTTGTTGGCGCAGGCCGGCTGGCGGGTGGGCAACGTCGATGCGACGATTCTTGCACAGCAGCCGAAAATGGCGCCGCATATTCCGCAAATGGTGGCGAATATCGCCGCCGACCTGCAAGTGACCGAAGCCTGCGTTAACGTCAAGGCGAAAACCGGTGAGCGGCTCGGCTTTGTCGGGCGCTGCGAGGGTGTTTCAGCCGAAGCCGTGGTGCTGATTGAAAGTAAGCTTTCCGAAGTGTTGTCAGAAAAAAGATGATCAAAAAAATTCAGGTTCAGCAGTTGCGTGTGGGGATGCACGTCAGCGATTTCAATGCCGGCTGGCTTAACCATCCCTTCGTGCTTAACAGCATGAAAATTGACAGTGACGATCAGGTTCAGAAGGTACTGGGCAGCGGTATCAAGGAGTTGTTCATCGACAACGCGCGCGGTCTCGATGTCGACGATGCGCCAACGGCGCAGGAAGCGGCGGAAAAGACCGGGCAGCAGCTCGAATCGATTGCGGCCAGCGAGAAACCGAAACTGCCTGAACGCCAGGTTTCGCTGGCCGAGGAGTTGTCGCGCGCCAAAAATACCTTTACGGAAGCGACCCGGATCATTCGCGGCATCATGGACGACATTCGCCTGGGGCGCCAGATTGAAATCGACGCCAGTAAAGCGGTGGTTGAAAAAATAACCGGCTCCGTGATGCGCAACAGCAACGCGATGCAGAGCATGCGCCGGATGAAGCATCATGATGACTATACGTTTCTGCATTCGGTCAGCGTATGCACCATGCTGACTTCATTCTCCAAGGCGGTTGGACTGGATGTGGCGAGCACGCATGATGTTGCGCTGGGCGGGCTGTTGCACGATATCGGCAAGATGCGCGTCAACCTTTCGGTACTCAACAAGCCGGCCCGCTTGTCGGATGAAGAGTTCCGGCATATGAAGTCGCATGTCGTGCTCGGCTCCGATCTTCTGCGCCAGATGAGCGGTGTGCCAAAAATCTCGTTCGAGCCGCTTGAAATGCATCATGAGCGTTTTGATGGCAGCGGCTACCCGAACGGACTCAAGGGGATGGAGATTTCGCAGGTCGGTCGAATGTCGGCGATTGTCGATGTTTACGATGCCATTACCTCGGATCGCTGCTATCACAACCCGATGGGTCCGGCGGATGGCATCCGTAAACTTTTCGAGTGGAGCAAGTTCCACTTTGATCCGGCGCTCGTACAGGTTTTTGTCAAGAGCATTGGTATCTATCCGGTCGGAACGCTGGTTCGCCTCGAGAGTGGGCGGCTGGGCATTGTCATCGAGCAGCGCGAGAGCAACCTGCTGACACCCGTCGTGCGCGTTGTTTTTGATGCCAAACGCGATTACTACATCACGCCTGAAGATGTCGATCTGTCCAGGGCGATGGGGGCGGGCGGCGCC
>CAIZLW010000185.1 GCA_903933915.1 uncultured beta proteobacterium
GGCCTTGATTTCGGCAGCCTTGAGCATCTCCTCAAGGCTGGGTATGACCACGTTGTCTTGTATGGCGTCAAAAGTCGGCTCTGGCGATACGGCGGTCTCGGTGACCTGATCAAGCTGGCCGGCGATTGACTGGGAATCGGTGTCGGGTGCGGCACTGGGGGTGGCTGGATTATCCTGCATGCGTTGGGCTCCTGAAGAAACCCGGCGCATATGAGGGTGAATCCAAGGGCTTCAAGTCCGCCACAAAAATTAATTCCAGGTGCGCAGCGTTACGGACAGGCTGATCTGGTTTTCATCGACGTATTCACGCACGCTGCAACTACACGCTGCCGGCTTCCAGCTTGAGCTTGACGAAAAACTCAGCTTCCAGCCACCGGTAACTTGAGAACCAATTTTCCCTGGATCGACCCATGAGTGGTCGAAGCGCGCTCGCGCCGACCTTGATCGAATCTACGATCACTATCTGAAGCCGCCTCTTACGACATAGCCGAGCGGTCAGTCAGGGCCATTCTTGAGCAGACAAGGCGGGTGGCCGAATTGGGGCTGGTTTATCGTCCCGGACGCAAGGGCCCTCGCGAATGCGTGATGCGCTGGTTTCCATTTACGATCATCTACCGCATCGAACTCGGCAGGGTCCGGATCGTGCGCGTCCTGCACCAGGTGCGCAGTTACTTCAACCGCTGATCGGAACCCCGACCGCGACCGGCAGCGGGGTCGGCGCGGGTTTCCATCAAAAAGTCGG
This sequence comes from uncultured beta proteobacterium, assembly GCA_903933915.1. Taxonomy (GTDB): domain Bacteria; phylum Pseudomonadota; class Gammaproteobacteria; order Burkholderiales; family SG8-41. The sequence goes on from CAIZLW010000185.1 coordinate 743, forward strand.
CGCTGGCGATACGGCGCATTACGCGGCGCCTACTTCAGCTGCAACCACACCACGCCGGCATCCAGCCTGACGGCAAAGGTTTTGGCGCAGCCTTTGTCCGGTGCCACCGCCTCGCCGTCCTTGAGGCCGATCTTCAGGCCATGCAGCGGACAGGTCACCGCATTGCCGTGCACGATGCCTTGCGACAGCGGGCCGCCCTTGTGCGGGCATTTGTCGTGCAGGCCGAAGACCTGATCGGCTGCGGTGCGGAAGATGGCGATGTCGCCCTGGCTTGACGCCACGACGCGACTGCCCAGCGGCGCGATTTCGTCGAGCGCGCAAACCCTGATCCAGTTGCTCATGCCGGCACCTCCGCCGCAAGTTCCTTGATCGCGATGACCTGATACTCGCGGCGCACCGCCGGCTTCTCGACCGCTTCCCGCCACGGGTCTTCGTAGTCTTTCAGGGCGAACAGCAGTCGCTCGTAGAGTTCCTTGCGCTTCAGCGGATCGTTCACCACCGCCGCCTTGACATGGTCGAGGCCGACGCGGGCGACGTAATGACAGGTGCGTTCGAGGTAGAAGCCTTCCTCGCGATAAAGCTGGAGGAAGGCGGCCGAATATTCCTTGACCTCGTCGTCGGTCTTCACCTTGCACAGGAACTGGGCCACCTCGGTCTTGATGCCGCCGTTGCCGGCGACGTAGATCTCGTAGCCGGAATCGACGCCGATCACGCCGATGTCCTTGATGCCGGCCTCGGCGCAGTTGCGCGGGCAGCCGCTGACGGCGAGCTTGACCTTGTGCGGCGCGCCCATGCCGAACAGCATTTTCTCCAGCTTGACGCCCATGTCCATCGAGCGCTGCGTGCCGAAGCGGCAATGCTCGGCGCCGTCGCAGGTCTTCACGGTGCGGATACTCTTGCCGTTGGCATGGCCCGAAACCATGCCTGCGGCGCC
>CAIZLW010000186.1 GCA_903933915.1 uncultured beta proteobacterium
CAGTGCTGCCCGCTTCCGGGCTTAATTTCGAAAGGCGTGACCGTCTTCACAACACGGTGTGCCTATCCCGTTAAAATGGAATCACATACTTTAGTGAGTAAAGCCATGCGCCATTTTCATCTGACGCCCATGTTTGCCATTCTGCTGCTGGTCGGCTGCGGTGGTGGTGGCGGCTCAACCAAACCTGATCCGGAGCCGACGGTTGTCTGCTCACAGCGTCTGGGCACGGGTGGTTTTGTCACGACCACGGTCAATAATCCGTCGGTCACCGATTCCACCTGCCCGGCCGGATCGACACTGACCACGTCCGGCGTTTCCTACACCACGACGACCACGACCTATTCCTGTCCGGATCCCAACAGCAACAGTAATCCGGTTGCCAACAGCACGACTTCGGCGCCGATCGTGACGCAGACCAAAGTCTGCACGGTAACGCCGGTGCTGACCTGTGCCGAGAAGCTCGGCACCGGAATCTATGTGGATAAAACAGTGACCGACCGTGTCGTGGATACGAGCTGTCCTGCAGGCCAGAGGGAGGTGCAGAGCGGGGTTGTCGATACCACAACGGTGACGACCTACAGCTGTCCGACCCCGTCCTCTCTCGACAACCCCGTTTCGAATGTGGCGGTGACCAGCACGCTGATACGCAACAAGATGTGCAACGATGTTTCACCGAATACCACGTCCTATTTCAAGACCAAAACAGGCGTTCCCGAAGCACAGGCCGCGGGATTCAACGGAACCGGGGTGAAAGTCGCCGTATTCGATGGCGGCTTCAACACCAGCCATATCACCTTCGCCGGCCGCACCACCACGTTCGGTGCGCTGGTGGATAACGATACGCATGGCACTTATGTGACGTCCATCATCGGCGGAGCGGCCGCTGGCCTCTATGGCGGCGGTGTCGCGCCGAATGTTACCTTCGGCCTTGCCGATTTTTCGGTCGCCGGAAATCAGCTTTATGACATGGCGGATTGGGGTGCAGACGTATTCAATTTCTCGTTCGGATATGACCTGGAAACGGCGGGGGCCACCAATACCCAGGTTGCAACCTATGTCAATCCGTGGTTGGCCGAAATGCGCTACATCAAAGATAGCGGCGCCTTCATCGCGATATCGGCGGGCAATGAGTCATCGGCCAGCGTGCAGATTCTTGCCGGCGCCCCGGCGTTCTACAGCGACCTCACGCATATCCTTGCGGTTGCCGCGCTCGAGCCGCAGACCGGCCTGCTGGCAAGTTATTCCAACAAGTGCGGTACGGTCGCCATGAATTTCTGCATCACGGCGCCGGGAACGGTGTTTCTGCCGCTTGCATCGGTCAACGCCGGCTCCACGCTGCAGCTGGCCGACTATGAAAGTTTCAACGGCACATCTGCCGCGGCTCCGGTCGTTTCCGGAATCGCCGCGCTGGTCTATGACGCCTTCCCGGGCATGACCGGCACTCAGGTACGCGATACGCTCATTTCCACCGCAACGGATATCGGGTCGCTCGGCGTCGATGAAATCTACGGTGTCGGCCTGGTTAACGCCGCCAAGGCGGTTCAGGGTCCGGGGGCGCTGAGTGCGACATTCATGGCTGCGGTCCCCGATGGCGTGACCTGGAATTTCGGAAACGATATCGCCGGCGAAGGCGATTTGGTCAAGATCGGCGGTGGCGATTTAACACTGACCGGAAACAATACCTATGCCGGACCGACACGCATCGGCGGTGGCGCGTTGAATCTTTACGGCAGTTTGGGAAGCGACATATTCCTGCAGGGTGGTACATTCAACGCCTACGGCGGAACCGTCAATGGCGATGTGCATGCCGATGCCGGCACGCTCGGTCTGGTCACCGGAAGTACGCTGCAGATCAATGGCATGCTGGATCTGAACGGTGCCGGCCTGACGTTGCTCGCGCCTTCCGGCTATACCAGTCAATGGCAGGGAACAGTACTGACTGCTGCATCCATCACCGGCGGCACCGAAAGCCGGGTGGACTCGCCCTGGTTCAGTGGCAGCGCCTCGGTACAGGACACGCGCATCGACGCCAGCATCCAGCGCCGCGCGGTCACCGATGTTCTGGAAAGCTACAGTGCGACGCAGCTGAATTCGGCAGCCAACCTCGAGGCGGCATTTGCGCAGCTCGATCGTGGCGCCGGCAGCGATGCCCTAAGGCAATCCGCGGCGGCTTTGCAGACCACCGATGAAGGACGCGCGGGGGCTGCGATTCTTGCATTGTCCGGACAATCGCAGACCACCATGAAAGATGTTGTGCTTGAAACCGGCGATGCGCTGCAGCCCCTTCTGAACGAGCGCCTGCGCGACATCGAGCGCGTCGATGGCGAGCGCGGCGGTGCATGGTTCATGTTCGCCAGCCCGGATGCGCGTAAACGGGAAGCCGGTTTCCTGGATACCGACATCAACAGTACGCTGTGGGCCGCCGGTGCCGATTGGCGCTGGCAAGAGGTCAGCTTCGGCGCCGCCCTGTTCACGGCCGATGACCGTGTCGAGTACGGCGGTGTTTCTGATCAGGTCCGTGGCGACCGCACCGGTGTTGCCCTGTATGCTCGCCAACAGGGCGAGGCGTGGTATTGGCAGGGCTATGTGCTGTATTCGCAGTTTGACAGTCGCGTGACACGCACGCTGGATACCGGACTGTCCGGAACGCTCGCGGAAAGCCGCAGTGAAGGCGATTCACGCGGGCTTTCCATTGAAACCGGCCGTAAATTCGGCGAGCATTTCGGAATGGCCTTGCTCGCCAGTGCCGATTGGGCCGAGTTGGATGCCTATGCGGAAACCGGCAGCACCGGTCTGGAGCTTGGTTTTCCGGC
>CAIZLW010000187.1 GCA_903933915.1 uncultured beta proteobacterium
CTGGATGACAAGGGCGTTTGGGTCGGGTTCGATCGCGCCAAGCAAATCCACAAAGTCTGAGGAGCAAGACGATGGACGCCAAGACCCTCGACCAACTGTTCCAGCGAATAGCGCTGGACCATCTTTTTGTCGACACGCTGGAGACGCGCAACAGCGACCGGCTGGACTTCCATGAGGTCAGCGTGTGGGGCATCAAGACCGCCTTGCAGGCTGCCTTTGACGCGGGCAGGCAAGCCGCCAGCACCAACCAACCCAACCAGTAATCAACAAAGGAGCATCACCATGACAATCCAACTCACCCAATCGCAGCAGCAAATCCTCAGCCACGCGGCCAAGCTCCCCAGCTGAAAGATCGAGTGGTTTCCAGACAACATCAAAGGCGGCGCACGAAAGAAGGTGCTCGACAGCTTGTTCAACCGCGCCCTCATCACGCCAGTGGGTGATGACTGGTTTGTCGCCGCCGAGGGCTACAACGTACTGGGCCTGCCGCGTCCGGGACCGGTCACCGTCGCGGATCCTGAAATAGAAGCCGCCGTAACTACCATCGAAACCAAAGCACGCGCTGAAGCTAAAACGCCGCGCACGCGCGACAATAGCAAGCAGGCCACGGTAATCAGCATGCTCAAGCGTCCCGAGGGAGCAACCATCCCGCAAATCATTGAGGTAACCGGCTGGCAGGCACACACGGTGCGCGGCACATTTGCCGGTGCGTTCAAAAAGATACTCGGACTTAATCTGGTGTCGGACAAGGGCGAAGGCGACCGGGTCTACCGGATCGCCGGCTGAGCCAGATCGGCCAGCGTATTGAATTGCGCGCCATCACCGGCACGAGTAGCCTCAGCGCCGGTGAAGTCCTGCCAGCGCTTGACGATCACATCCACGTACTTCGGATCGAGTTCGATCAGTCGTGCGCGACGTCCTGATTTCTCGCAAGCAATCAGACTGGAGCCGGAGCCGCCAAACGGGTCAAGGATCAGATCACGCGTCTTGCTGCTGTTGCGCACGGCGCGCTCGACTAGCTCCACCGGCTTCATGGTTGGATGCAGGTCGTTCTTGTGCGGCTTCTTGATTTGCCAGACATCACCCTGGTCGCGCGCACCACACCAGTAGTGGTCGGCACCATCGCGCCAACCATACAGTATTGGCTCGTACTGGCGCTGGTAGTCCGCCCGCCCCATGGTGAAGGTGTTCTTGGCCCAAATCACGAATGTCGACCACTTGCCACCGGCAGCACGGAAGGCCGACTGCAGGGTGTCTAGTTCAGAGGAACTCATGGCGATGTAGACCGCCCCCTTGGTGACATTCAAAATGTTCTGACAGGCCGCCAGCAGAAAGGCACCAAAACCGTCTCCCATGTTGTCGTTCAGGATCGGACGATTCTTGCCACGCATTTTGTCCTTAGCCGTGTTGGCGTAATTGACGTTGTAGGGCGGATCCGTGAATGTCATGTCCACCAGTTCGTCACCCAACAGCGCTTTGTAGTCCTCGGCCTTGGTAGCATCGCCGCACAGCACCTTGTGCTCGCCAAGAAGCCAAACATCGCCAGCGCGGGAGATCGGGTTCTCGGTAACTTCCGGAACCTGATCCTCATCGGTCAGTCCGTCGTTGTCGGTGTCACCGGCGATCAACGCGTCCCATTCATCGGGACTGAAACCGGTGATGCCGAGATCGAATCCGCTGCTTTGCAACTCAGCCAATTCCAGTCCCAGGAGTTCTTCTTCCCAGGAAGCGTTCTCGCCAATTTTGTTGTCGGCAAGGATGAGGGCGCGGCGCTGGATATCGGTGAGATGATCCATCGGAACGACGGGGACTTCGCTCATGCCGAGCTTACGTGCGGCGAGTAATCGTCCGTGGCCCGCGATCACATTGTTTTTCCCATCGACCAGAATAGGAGCACCCCATCCAAACTCGCGAATGCTGGCTGCAATCTGTGCCACCTGTGTGTCCGTATGTTGCTTTGCATTGCGCGCGTACGGAATAAGCGACTCAACTGGTCGATAGTGAATTTGCAGGGATGGCATCAATGGGTCCAGAAATGCAAAAACCCGCTGAGAGCATGGTGCTCAGAGCGGGTTTGTGGTGTCGGTCAGCCGTATTGCGATGCCACTTGGCATTGCTCACACGTCTGTCCAGAAGATAGCCGAAATAGTA
>CAIZLW010000188.1 GCA_903933915.1 uncultured beta proteobacterium
ATCGTGCTCAGCGTCGGTGCTTTTGTCATCGACAAACCGCTGCTGCTCTGGGTCAATGACGGGCTGATGGCGGTGTTCTTTTTTTTGGTCGGGCTGGAACTCAAGCGCGAGCTCCTTGAGGGCGAGCTTTCTGATCCACGGCAGGCCCTGCTGCCGGTTGCGGCGGCCATTGGCGGCATTGCGATTCCATCGCTCATATACGCCGCAATCAACGCCGGCGACGATTTTGCTCACAGAGGCTGGGCAATTCCTGCCGCCACCGACATTGCGTTTGCGCTGGGCGTACTGGCGCTGCTCGGCGACCGCGTGCCGCGCGGCCTCAAGGTTTTTCTGCTGACGGTGGCTATCGTTGATGACATCGGTGCCATTATCATCATCGCGGTTTTTTATTCAGCGACGCCGTCGGCGGTAACGCTGTACGTGGCCGGTGCTGCGATGCTGGCGCTGCTGGTTATGAATCGCCTGGGTGTCCTGCGCATCGCGCCCTACATCCTGATCGGGCTGGTGCTTTGGGCGGCGGTGCTCAAGTCCGGAGTTCATGCGACCATCGCCGGCGTGCTGCTGGCATTGACGATTCCGTTGCGAACGGAAAAGCCGGAGCGTTCGCCGTCGCGGCAACTGGAACGTGACCTGCACGGGTCGGTCACTTTTGCTGTGTTGCCGTTGTTTGCCTTTGCCAATGCGGGGGTTTCCTTCGCCGGCATGGCGCTGGCGGATTTGGTGCATCCCATCACGACCGGTATTGCGCTGGGCCTGTTCCTCGGCAAGCAAGCCGGTATCATGGCGGTGTCCGGTGCGCTGATCCTGGTGGGCTGGGCACGGTTGCCCAAAGGCGCCACGTGGGGCAGCTTCTACGGTGTTGCCGTATTGACCGGCATCGGCTTCACGATGAGCCTGTTCATCGGCAGCCTGGCGTTCAAGGGCGAACTGGCGGTTGCGCTGCCGGTAGACGAACGCGTCGGCATATTGCTGGGTTCCGCGGTATCGGCGATCGCCGGATATCTGATCCTCAGAGCAGTGACCAGGTCGCGGGCCGTACAGGACTGAAACTCAGAATTTCGGTTTTTTGGCTGCCTTCTTGTAGCATTTGACGCCATCCATGATCTCGCGCTTCGCTTCTTCGGCGCCCACCCATCCGATGACTTTGACCCATTTTCCGGGTTCGAGATCCTTGTAGTGCTCGAAAAAATGCGAGATCTGCGCAAGGGTGCTCGCAGGAAGATCCTGCGGCGTGCGGATTTTTGAATACAGCGGCGTCAGCCTGTCGATCGGCGCGGCTAGGATCTTGGTGTCGTCGCCGGCCTCATCCTCCATTTTGAGCATGCCCACCGGGCGGCAACGCACCACCACGCCGGTGATCAGCGGCACCGGGGACAGCACCAGCACGTCGACCGGGTCGCCATCCCCGGAAAGGGTGTGCGGCACATAGCCGTAATTGCACGGATAACGCATCGAGGTCGACATGAATCGGTCGACGAACATGGCGCCGGTGCTTTTTTCCATTTCATACTTGATTGGTTCGGCGTGCATCGGAATTTCAATGATCACATTGAAATCATCGGGCACGTCGTACCCTGAATTGACCCGGTCCAGATTCACGGCATATTCCCCTCGGAATGAATGTCCGCATTATAACGTTGCTGCCTGCCGCCACGGGGCGTGCATGCTAGGATTGCGGTTCGATTAATCAGGGAGCGTTACATGAAACTGTACATCACCAAGACCTCCGGCAATGCCTGGAAAGTGCGCCTGCTGCTGTCCATGCTGAAGGTGCCGTTTGAGACCGTCGTTCTCGATTCCGACAAGAAGGAAAACAAGACGCCCGACTTCCTGAAACTCAATCCGCGCGGCCAGGTGCCGGTGCTGGTCGATGGCGACCAGGTATTCTGGGATTCGACAGCCTGTCTGGTGTACCTCTCACGCAAGTACGGCGGCGAACAGTGGCTGCCGACGGATGCCGTCGGCATGGCTGAAGTGCAGCAGTGGCTGGCACTGTCGAATAATGAACTGCACTACGGCCTGCAGTGGGCGCGGGGCAAGAAAATCGGCATTCGCAGCATCGGTGACTACGAAGAGTACGCCACCTACGGCCGCAACGGTCTGGCCGTTCTGGAAGACCGCCTCAAGGGCAATCAGTGGCTCGCCTGTGGCCGGCCGACCATCGCTGATCTGGCCTGCTACTGCTATACCTCGGTTGCGCCCGAAGGCGGTTTTGACCTGAACGCGCACCCGTCGGTGGCTGCCTGGGTCAAGCGTGTCGAGGCGCTACCGGGTTGGATCAAACGCGTCTGATCCGGTTGTGCTGAAGCGATTCCGCCTCGGTCATGCCGGTGCTGCCGACTGGCGTACCGCGGCGGACGCCTGCATCGCGCAACTGGGCGTGAATCCGGGCAATCTGGGTTTTCTATACGTCACGGATCTGTTTGCCGGCGTGCTCCCGGAAATCCATCGTTACGTTGCGGACCGGACCGGTGTTGAACACTGGACCGGTACCGTCGGCATCGGTGTCTGCGCCACCGGCATGGAGTATCTCGACCAGCCGGGGATGGTGATGCTCGCCGGCGATTTTCAGGACGGGAGTTTTTGCGTGTTCGGTGCGGATTCCGCGACACCGGAGATTGAGGATCTCGAATGCGGCGGCGCCCCGGCCAGCATTGCCGTTGTGCATGGCGACCCCTTGCGCGGCGACATTGCGCAACGCATCCAGCAACTGGCGCTGTGCACCGAGACCGGTTTTCTGATGGGTGGGCTGGCCAGTTCCCGGCACGGTTACCATTTTCTGGCCGACGGACCGGCGGCAGGCGCATTGTCGGGTGTCGCGTTTTCCGATGCCGTAACCGTGGCGACGCGTCTGACCCAGGGTTGCTCGCCGCTGCGCAGTGGTCATGAGGTCTCCGGCGCCCAGAACAATATCGTTCTCGAACTCGACGGACGTCCGGCGCTGGATGTGCTGCGTGAGGATGTCGGCATCGAAGAAAATGAAGAGCTGTCGCGCCTGGGCGGGCAGATTTTTGTCGGCTTGTCGGTGGCTGGGAGTGATACCAGCGAGTATGTGCTGCGCAATCTGATCGGCATTGATCCCGGCAATCGGTTGATTGCCATCGGCGATCTGGTGAAAAAAGGCCAGCGCCTGCGTTTTTTCCGGCGTGATCATGACACTGCGCGTGCCGATATGGGGCGCATGCTCGACAGCATCAAGGAGGGGCTGTACACCACGCCGAGGGGCGCGCTGTACTATTCCTGCCTCGGCCGCGGTGGTGCATTGCTCGGCGGCGAGTCCGAAGAGCTGCGCATGATCCAGTCGGCCCTCGGCGATGTGCCGCTGGCCGGTTTCTTCGGTAATGGCGAAATTTCCCATAACAGGCTCTATGGCTATACTGGGGTACTGACGCTGTTTCTCTGAACAGCGCTTTTTGCGGAGCGGCCATGCCCTTTGAACGCATCCTATCCGAACTGAATCTGAGCTGGCTGGATGTCGCGGCCTTCCTGTCTTTCTTTCTTGCTTGGTCCGGCTACGTCTGGTTTGCGCTGTGGCGCGCAAAGTCGGTGCCGTCACTGCACAGCAGCATGGATCATTACCGCCGCCTGTGGATGCTGCGCATGATTGATCGCGACAACCGCATGGTCGACGTCAATATCATGCGCAACCTGACGCGCAGCTCACAGTTCTTCGCTTCCACAACGATGCTCATCCTTGGCGCACTGATCGCGCTGCTCGGCTACGTGCAGCAGGCGATGGATGTGGTGTCGGGCCTGCCGTTCACGGTGAAGGCTTCGACGCGGCTGCTCGAGATCAAGGTCGTGTTGCTGGTGGTGATCTTCGTCTACGCCTTTTTCAAGTTCACCTGGGCAATCCGTCAGCTCGGCTTCTGCGCCACGCTGGTCGGCGCCGCGCCCAAGCCGCCGAAGGACAACCCTGAACAATATGCGTCGGACATTGACCGCATCGCTGCGGTCACGTCTTATGCCGGCACCACTTTTAACGACGGCCTGCGTTCCTTTTATTTTGCGCTCGCCGCGATGGCCTGGTTCCTGCACCCGTACCTGATGCTGCTGGCGACGGTGTGGGTTGTTTGGGTTCTTTACCGCCGGGAGTTCGAATCCCGCACGCTGAAGGCCCTGGCGGACCGGGGCGTGTAATTGTTTCCGCTGCAGCCATAAAAAAACGGCCGGGTTTTTCCCCGGCCGTTTTTATTGGAGCTTTGCTGCTTACAGCAGCGGCACGATCAGCAGTGCCACGATATTGATGATCTTGATCAGCGGGTTGATCGCCGGGCCGGCAGTGTCCTTGTAAGGGTCGCCCACGGTGTCGCCGGTGATCGCCGCCTTGTGGGCTTCGGAACCCTTGCCGCCATGGTTGCCGTCCTCGATGTATTTCTTGGCGTTGTCCCAAGCACCACCGCCGGTGCACATGGAGATGGCAACAAACAGGCCGGTGACGATGGTGCCCATCAGCATGCCGCCCAGCGCCTGCACTCCGGCATCCTTGCCCATTAGCGCGCCGACGATAAAGGCCACCGCAACCGGAGCCAGTACCGGCAGCAGCGACGGTGCGATCATTTCCTTGATTGCCGCACGCGTCAGCATGTCCACCGCGCGCGAATAATCGGGCTTGGCAGTGCCTTCCATGATGCCGGGGATTTCCTTGAACTGACGGCGTACTTCGACCACCACCGAACCCGCAGCGCGACCGACGGCTTCCATCGCCATTGCGCCGAACAGATAGGGGATCAGGCCGCCGGCAAAGAGGCCGATGATGACTGCCGGGTTCGACAGGTCAAAGGTGATGATGCGGCCGGTTTCCTCGATCTTGTGGGTGTAGTCGGCGAACAGCACCAGCGCAGCCAGTCCGGCGGAGCCGATGGCGTAACCCTTGGTCACCGCCTTGGTGGTGTTGCCCACGGCGTCCAGCGGATCGGTCACGGCGCGCACTTCCTTGGGCATATCCGACATTTCGGCGATGCCGCCGGCGTTGTCGGTGATCGGGCCGTAAGCGTCAAGGGCGACGATGATGCCAGCCATCGACAGCATGGAGGTCGCGGCGATGGCGATACCGTAGAGGCCGCCCAGTGTGTACGATACATAGATGGCCACACACACGGCCAGAACCGGCCACGCGGTGGAGCGCATCGATACGCCGAGGCCGGCGATGATGTTGGTGCCGTGTCCGGTGGTCGAGGCTGCCGCCACGTGCTGCACCGGCGCGTACTGGGTGCCGGTGTAGTACTCGGTGATCCATACCAGGAACGCGGTCAACACCAGGCCGACGACGGCGCTGCCGTAGAGCTTCATCACCGACAGCGCCGGGTAATGCTCGCTGATGTTGCCGAGGACCCAACTGGTGATCGGGTAAAAGGCGATCAGTGCCAGCACGCCGGCAACGATCAGGCCGCGATACAACGCACCCATGATGTTTTTGCCGTCGGAGGTTTTGACGAAAAAGGCGCCAACGATCGAGGCGATGATGGCGAAGCCGCCGAGCACCAGCGGATACATCACCGCGCCCTGTACGATTTCCGGTTTCGGCAGCATCAGTGCGGCGAGCACCATGGTCGCGATGATGGTCACCGCATAGGTTTCGAACAGGTCAGCCGCCATGCCGGCGCAGTCGCCGACGTTGTCGCCGACGTTGTCGGCGATCACTGCCGGGTTACGCGGGTCATCTTCGGGAATGCCGGCTTCGACTTTACCCACCAGATCGGCACCGACGTCGGCACCTTTGGTGAAAATGCCGCCGCCCAGACGCGCGAAGATCGAAATCAGCGAGGAACCGAAGGCCAGACCGATCAGCGGTTTGATGACATCGCTCATTTTGGCGCCATCAGCCGCATTGTTGGTCAGATACCAGAAGAACAGCACGGTGCCGAGCAAACCCAGTCCCACCACCAGCATGCCAGTGATGGCGCCGCCGCGGAAGGCGATATCCAGCGCGGGGTTGATACCTTTGCGGGCGGCTTCGGCGGTACGCACATTGGCGCGCACCGACACGTTCATGCCGATGTAACCGGCGAGGCCCGACAGGATGGCGCCGACGGCGAAAGCGGCTGCCGTGGTGCCGCCCAATGCGATCCAGATCAACACGAATAGCACCGCGCCGACAACGGCGATGGTGGTGTACTGGCGGTTCAAGTACGCCTGTGCACCGGCTTGAATTGCTGCAGCGATTTCACGCATGCGGTCATTGCCGTCAGGCTGCGCAAGGATCCAGCGGATCGACACCACGCCGTAGACGAGCGCGGCGATGGCGCAAACCAGCGCAAAGATCAAACCATTCGTCATGATTACTCCTAAACTATTGTTTTAATTGAATAAATTTTGCCGGTGCGTAGCCGGGGCCGCGCTAGGGTGCCTTTATTCTGGTTTCAGCGCAAGACCCTTGCGGAATGGAGGTCTGGACGAGCCCGAATTTCCGCAGCACCTCGGACGCTACCGGTTTGGCGGAACCCGCATTATAAAACCCCCGACCCCCGCCTTGCACCCTCTATGAAGGGCGGGGAAGGCGTTTGAGACGTCAGGCTGGAGACCGGAATGCGGACTGCAGTCGGCGAGGTACGGATTGGCGTTTCAGCTGCGCATGAGTCGGCAAGCCGTCAGCGAACGGCAGCCACGCTTCGCCCTGGATCAGCGGAACGAAATAGCTGCGGGCGCGGGCGGTGAGACGCCAGCCGTCCGCGGTCAGGAATCCGCGGGGCAAGCGTTTTTCGCGATTCATGATGGCGGCCAGCGGCGCCGGCTCAATTTGCCAGCGGTACGGCTTGCTGCTGTTGCGACGGATCACCGGCATGACATCCGTGCGGCCGGCGAGTGCGTACTCCACGGCGGCTTTGCCGACGGCATAGGCCTGTTCGACGTCGGTGGCTGAAGCGAGGTGGCGCGCCGAGCGCTGCACGTAATCCAGCACGCTCCAGTGCACTTTGACGTTCAGCGCGGTGCGCACCATGGCAGCGATGATCGGCGCGACACCGCCCAGCTGTTCGTGGCCGGGGATGCCATCGCCGCCGGCCTGCGTCAGGCGGCGGCCGTCACGCAGTTGCAGGCCCTCGGCGACAGCGATTGCACACCAGCCATGGCGTTCGATGCGCGACTTCACCGCAGCCAGAAATTTTTTGCGATCAAAATGGATTTCCGGCACCAGCAGCAGCAACGGGCCGTCCTCTCCGCCGGGCAGGGCCAGACCGCAGGCAGCGGCAATCCAGCCGGTGTAGCGGCCCATCACTTCCATCACAAACACCTTGGTTGAGCTATTGGCCATCGACGCGATATCGGCCATTGCTTCGCGCATGCTGGTGGCGACGTATTTTGCGACTGAGCCGAACCCCGGGCTGGAGTCCGAACGCACAATGTCGTTGTCTATGGTCTTGGGCACGGCGATGGACACGACAGGCCAGCCCAGGCGGGGCAGGATGGTCGCGATCTGGTGCGCAGTTTCCGCCGAGCCGTTGCCGCCGTTGTAGAAGAAATAACCGATGTTGTGGGCGCGAAATACGGCCGCCAGCCGTTCGAAATGGGCGCGCCCCTGTGGCAGCGGCGGCAGGTCATATCGGCAGGAACCGAAAGCGCCGCCGGGAGTGTGGCGCAGTGCGCGGATTGCGGTGACTGATTCCGCCGAAGTGTCGAGGAGATCTTCGTGCAGCGCACCGAGAATGCCGTTGCGTGCCGCGTAGACGCGGCCGATGCGTGTCTTGTTGCGGCGTGCCGTCTCGATCACGCCGCAGGCGGAAGCGTTGATGGTGGCGGTGACGCCACCGGACTGCGCGTAAAGGGCGTTCTGGACAGGCACGGAACGGGAAGTGCCGGTGGCCGCTTCAGCTTTACTTGCGCAACGGGTGTTTGTCGATCGCGGCAAACATCTTGTCGCGGATGTCGTTCACCGCGCCCAGGCCCTGGATGTTTACGCAATGCGGTGCGCGCAGGTCGCCGCTGGTCGACCATTGCATGTAGTAGTCGACCAGTGGTTTGGTCTGTTCATGGTAGGTGTTGATGCGCTGCTTCACCGTTTCTTCATTGTCGTCCGAGCGCTGCACCAGCGGTTCGCCGGTGACGTCGTCCTTGCCCTCGACCTTGGGCGGGTTGAATTCAATGTGGTACGTGCGTCCCGAGGCCAGGTGCACGCGGCGGCCGCTCATGCGCTTGAGGATTTCGGCGTCAGCCACTTCAATCTCGATGACAAAGTTCATGTCGATGCCGGCGTCGCGCAGGGCTTGCGCCTGCGGCAGCGTGCGCGGGAAGCCGTCCATGATGAAACCGTTGGCGCAGTCGGGTGCCTTGATGCGTTCCTTGGCCAGGCCGATGACCACCGGATCCGGCACCAGTGCGCCGCGGTCCATGTACGAACGCGCTTCCTGACCCAGTGCCGTGCCAGCCTTGATGGCTTCGCGCAGCATGTCGCCAGTGGAGATCTGGGGAATCTTGTAACGCTGAATCAGGAACTGGGCTTGAGTGCCTTTGCCGGCACCGGGCAGGCCGAGAAGAAGAATGCGCATGGAATGGGTCCGTTTAAAGAGGGGCAAGCAGCAGCGATATTGGAATAATTCTCGTCAAGTATAGCCCCGCGACCTGCAGGGACAAAATTCTGCGCGGAGCAGTGCCTCAGCGTTTCATCATCCGGCGCACGCGCAGCAGGTCGGTCGGCGTATCCACGCCGGGGTGCGGCATGCTGGCGGTGACGGCGACGCTGATGCGGTAGCCGTGGACCAGTGCACGCAGTTGTTCCAGCGCCTCCGCCTGCTCGATGGCTACAGGCCGCAACTTGCTGTAAGCACGGAGAAAACTGCAGCGGTAGGCGTAGATGCCGAGGTGACGCAGCACCGGCAGTTTTGGCGGCAGCGAGCGGATGCCGTCGCCGAACGCGTCGCGTGCCCAGGGAATCGGTGCGCGGCTGAAATACAACGCCAGGCCGTTGTTGTCGAGAACGACTTTCACTACGTTCGGATTGCCCATGTCGCGCGCATTGCGGATGCGGCAGGCCGCGGTGGCAATCGCCGCGTCGCGGTGTGCGGCGAGGTTTTCGGCGACCTTGCGGATCAGGGCAGGCGCGATCAACGGTTCGTCACCCTGCACATTGACGACGATCTGCTGTGCGCCCAGACGCAGTTTGGCGGCGACCTCGGCGATGCGGTCGGTGCCGGAAGGATGGTCGCTGCGCGTCATCACTGCGCAGTGTCCATGCGCCTCGACTACATCGAAGATTCGCGTGTCGTCGGTGGCCACTACAACTTGCGCGGCACCGCTGCGCGCTGCGCGTTCGGCGACACGGATCACCATCGGTTTGCCGCCGATGTCGGCTAGCGGTTTGCCGGGGAAGCGCGACGACGCGTAGCGGGCGGGAATGACGACGGTGAATTTCATGGTGACTGGTAACTGGTGATTGGTAAAAGGAAATTGGGCAGGGAGTGAAGGATTCTTATGGTTTACCAATTGCTAGTTACCAGTCACCAATTACCGGTTTGCAGTTATCAATTTCCAGCGCTGGTTTTCACAATTCTTCTTCTGGCGGCACTTTGCGAGCGTCTTCCTCGAGCATCACTGGGATGCCGTCCTGCACCGGGTAACCCAAGCGGCAGGGTTTGCAGACGAGTTCCGCGGCGGACTTGCGGTAAAGCAGCGGTCCTTTGCAGATCGGGCAGACGAGTATGTCGAGCAGTTTTTCATCCATGGCTGTTCTCTGCAAGTCGGGCGAGAATTATGTCGCCCAAGCGGGGATCGGGTTCGGCGTCGATGACGAGCGCCCAGTGACGGGCGTTCGCGAATCCCGTGCATTTTACCGCATCCTTTTCGGTCATCACGATGTCGTCGCCGCCGGCGAATGCCAGGTCTTCCGCGGTGTAGGCATGATGGTCTGCAAAGGCGCGCGGCATGCATGAAACGCCGAGTCGTCCGAGTTGTGAGAAAAACCGCTGCGGGTTGCCGATGCCGGCGATGGCATGCACGCGCCGACCTTTGAAATACGCGGCTTCGACGATGCGCTGCGGTTGCAGCAGGTTGCGGAACTCAGCGCCGTTCAGTTCCATGACCAGCGCCTGGGGCCATGCATGCGCGGCATCATTGCCGTTGATGACCACGGCATCAACCTCGGCCAGGCGCGATGCCGGTTCGCGCAGCGGTCCTGCCGGCAGCGGCCAGCCGTTGCCGAGACCGCGTGCGCCGTCGATCACGGCGATCTCGAAATCGCGGGCGAGGCGGTAATGCTGCAGTCCGTCGTCGCTGATGAGGACGTCGGTTTGCGGGTGCGCCGCCAGCAGTGCCCGGGCGACTGCGACACGGTCGGTGCCGACCCACACCGGACAGCCGGCGCGTTGCGCGAGCAGACAGGGTTCATCGCCATAGTCCCCGGTGCTGCCGTCGGGCGGCACTGCGCGCGCATGGGTGTCGGATGCGCCGTAACCCCGGCTGAGGATGCCGGGGTGCCGGCCCTGCCGGCGCAGGAACTGCGCGAGCCAGAGGGTGAGCGGTGTTTTACCGGTGCCGCCGGCGGTGATGTTGCCGACGACGATGACCGGCACGCCGGGATGCCGTGCGGTCAGCAGGCCATTGCGCCAAGCGGCGCGGCGCAATGCGACGACGGCCGCATATACAGCGGCGAGCGGCAGTAGCAGCAGGGCTATTGCGCCACGATGCTGCCAGTGAGTGGGGGTGGCCATGGCGCGGTCAGGCTAACGGGTTTGCCGCGACGCGTCGAGATGCTACTTGCGTGCCTGGGTGGTGAAGGTGATTCTTGCGTAACCGGCGATTTGCGCGGCTTCCATCACCCGCACCACCGACTGGTGGGAGGCGTTGGCGTCGGCATTGATCACGATCACCGGATCCTTCATGTCGCCGGCGGCGCGTTTTAGCGCTTCGCTCAAGGCCGCAGGAGTGCCGCTGGGCGCCGCGCTGCGGTTGATCGTGGTGTTGCCCTTGGCATCGACCGCGACATCGAGCTGCGCCGGCCGCTCCGGTGGCTGACCGGCTTCCGCGGTTGGAAGATTGATCTGCAGTTCGGCGAAACGCGAATAAGTGGTGGTGACCATCAGGAAAATCAGGATCACCAGCAGCACGTCGATCAGCGGAATGAAATTGATTTCCGGATCTTCGCGAGTGGAGCGGCTGCGGAATTTCATGGAAACGTACCGGGAAGCGGATTTACGGACATCTCGGGCTCAGACATCTCTTTCGCCGTGGATGATTTCGACCAGCTTGACCGCCTGCATCTGCATTTCGACCAGCAGGGCATCCACTTTGGTGCGGAAGTGGCGGTAGAACACCATGCTGGGCACGGCAACCACCAGACCGAAGGCGGTATTGTAGAGCGCGATCGAGATGCCGTGCGCGAGCACCAGCGGGTTGGTGCCGGAGGGGGTTTGCGCGCCGAAGATTTCAATCATGCCGATGACCGTGCCGAACAGGCCCAGCAACGGCGAAATGGCGGCAATCGTTCCCAGCGTGGTCAGGAAGCGCTCCAGTTCGATGGCCACCGAGTGGCTGGATTCCTCGATCGCTTCCTTCATGATCGCTGTGGAATGTTTTTCGTTGCGCAGGCCGGCAGACAGGATCTGGCCGAGCGGTGCGGTGGCCGCGAGCTGGGTCAGCAGTTGCGGGGTGGCGCCGTTCTGGCGGAAGGCCTGAATGGTGTGCACCAGCATGTTCTTCGGCAGTACCACGTTCTGTCGCAGCGACCACAGGCGTTCGCCGATAATGGCCAGCGCGATAACCGAACACAGAATCAATGGCCAGATGGGCCAGCCAGCGGCTTCAATGATGGATAACAAGCGGTATTTTCCGAAAAAAAGTGATGAATCAAGTCGCAAAAAGTGGCGTAACTGTAGCCGCCATGAGCCTGCTCGGCAAGCACGGCGGGACAACGTTTCGCGCAAAGCCGTTGAGTGGCAACACATTTTTTGGCTTGTCCACAGTTGCTGTGGATAAACCTGTGTATACCCTGTAAACGAAACGCGTAAGTAGAGTGCCTGCCTGGACTTTTCGGGACTTGCCTATTTGTTAAACTCATTAAAAATTACAATAAAAACAATTGGTTACAGTTTTCCCTGGTGATGCTCGAGATTGCTGGGTCATGCGCCACCATCGCGCAGGATGCTGTGGATGGGACTTGCAGGAAAAACCGTTATGCGTCCGTGAGTTGCGCATACAGGCGGACGAAGTCTAAATAATCAGCGGCTATACTCGGGCAATGGCCTTATTAACTATAGACGACGCCGAACTCGCATTCGGCCTGCATCCGCTGCTCGACCGTGCCAACCTGACCGTCCATGACGGCGAACGCATCGGCCTCATCGGCCGCAACGGCACCGGCAAATCCTCGCTGCTCAGCATCATCGCCGGCCGCGGCGCGCTCGACGACGGCGAAATCCGCCGCCAGGACGGGCTGCGCGTGGTGATGGTGGAGCAGGAGCCGCTGCTGCCTGACGCCGACAGCCTGCATGCCAGTCTGACCGCACGCGGCGGGCTGGAGGACATGCATGACGAACGCGAACGCTGGCGCGCCGACGCGCGCCTGTTTGAATACCTGCACCGTTTCGGCCTCGATGAATCGCGGCCGCCGCAGACGGCTTCCGGCGGCGAACGCAAACGTGCGGCGCTGGCCCTGGCGCTGGCGATGCAACCCGACTTGCTGCTGCTCGATGAGCCAACCAATCACCTCGACATCGCCGGTATCACGCTGCTCGAAGATCTGCTGGTGAAGGGGCAGATCAAGTCTTCGATCATCATTACCCATGACCGCGCCTTTCTTGACCGCGTGGCCACGCGTATTGTCGAACTCGACCGCGGGCTGCTGCGGTCGTACCCGGGCAATTTCGCCGCGTACGAGGCGCGCAAGGCCGACCAGCTTGCCGAAGAAGAAAAAGCCAGCCGCCGTTTCGATAAATTCTGGGCGCAGGAAGAAGTGTGGATCCGTCAGGGCGTCAAGGCGCGGCGCACCCGCAATGAAGGCCGGGTGCGGCGGTTGGAATCGCTGCGGGTTGAGCGCTCCGCGCGCCGCGACCGCATCGGCAACGTCAAGCTGGCGCTGGATGCCGGAGAGCGTTCGGGCAAGCTGGTCGCCGAACTGACCAATGTCAGCAAGGCTTTTGATAGCAAATCGCTGATCAGCAATCTCGACCTGCGTATCCTGCGCGGCGACCGCATCGGTCTGATCGGCGCCAATGGCGCCGGCAAATCGACGCTGATCAAAATCATTCTGGGCCAGCTCGCGCCGGATACCGGCGAGGTGCGCCTGGGCACCAAGCAGGAGATCGCCTATTTCGACCAGTTGCGCGATCAGTTGGATCCCGACAAGACGCTGGTCGAAACCATCAGTCCCGGTTCCGAGTGGGTGGAAACCGCGGATGGCCGCAAGCATGTGATGAGTTATCTGTCCGATTTCCTGTTTCCGCCGCAACGCGCCCAGGCCAAGGTCAGCATGCTGTCCGGCGGCGAACGCAACCGCCTGCTGCTGGCGCGCCTGTTTGCGCAGCCTGCCAACGTACTGGTGCTGGACGAGCCGACGAATGATCTGGATATCGAGTCGCTGGAACTGCTCGAAGATACGCTGCAGGGCTATAACGGTACATTGCTGCTGGTCAGCCATGACCGCGCGTTTCTCGACAACGTAGTGACGCAGACGCTGGCGGCAGAAGGCGAGGGGCGGTGGAAAGAATATGTCGGCGGTTACAGCGACTGGCTGACACAGCGCTCGCAGCCCGTAGCGGCGCCGGCTGCAGAAAAAAACGCGGTAACGGGGAAATCCGCTCGCAGCGCGTCGCCGGCCAAAAGCAGACTCAATTTCAAGGAGCAGCGCGAACTGGCGCAATTGCCCGACGAACTTGAGGCACTGGAACAGGAGCAGTCTGCACTGACAGTCCGGATGGGCGGTGCTGATTATCACAAACAGGGTGCGACGCAACTGAAGGCGGATCATGAACGACTCAATGAAATCGGGCGATTGCTTGCGGCCAAATTCGAACGCTGGGAGGCGCTCGATCAGCGTTCTGCGCAGGCAGCTAGCGCATGATGTCGCGGGCTAGGGGAGTCCGGTGAGCACGAACGAGCTGACCGGCAAGGTTGCAATCGTAAGCGGTGCCACGCGCAAGCGCGGTCTCGGGCGGGCGATTGCGCTTTGCCTCGCCAGGGCCGGTGCGGATGTTGCGGTCACCGGCGCCAGCTCGACGGGCAGCCTGACCGAAGACGAACGACAGGACGGCTGGCGCGGACTGCCCAGCGTCGTCGATGAAATCCGCGCGCTCGGGCGGCGTGCGCATGGTGTTTATGTCGATGTCAGTAATTCGGCCGAGGTTCAGCGCATGGTCGGGGATGTCGTCAGCGAACTCGGCCGCATCGACATCCTGGTCAACAATGCGGCCTATCCGCGCACCCGCGACCGCGTTCCGGTTCAGGAGCTGGATGACGATCTGTGGCGGCGCATCGTCGAGGTCAACCTCAACGGTGCGATGTTCTGCTCCAAGTATGCGGCGCGGCAGATGCTGAAACAGGGTGATGGCGGCAGCATCGTCAGCATTTCATCGGGTGCGGCAATCAAGGCGCCGGTCAACTTTGCTGCTTATGCGGCATCCAAGGCCGGCGTGCATGCGTTGAATTCGTCGCTGGCTGATGAGCTGGGACATGCCGGCATTACGGCCAACGTGATCGCGCCGGGTTTTCTCGATACCTCGCGCATCGACATGCTGCGCGAGGGCGGGCGCTGGGAAAAGCGCCTGTCGACGATTCCGATCAAGCGGCCCGGCACCCCGGAAGAAGTGGCTGAGTTGGTGCGCTACCTGTGCGGCCCGCATGCGCGCTGGATCAGCGGCGAGGTGTTCATGATCAATGGCGGCGAAGTGCGGCGCGCGGCAAACTAGATATTCCGTCGCGTAGAATCCGGACATGTCCGATCTCTTCGAGCAGGCTGCCCAGCAAACGGTCATTTCAGTCGCTGAACTGAATCGGCTTGCCCGCGTGGCGGTCGAGCGCGGCGTGCCGCTGGTGTGGGTGGCCGGCGAGATTTCCAACTTCAAGCGCTACGACAGTGGGCATTGCTATTTCACGCTGAAGGACGAAGCTGCGCAGGTCGACGCGGTGATGTTTCGCCACAAGGCGCAGTATCTCGACTGGCAGCCCCAGAACGGCATGCAGGTCGAGGTGCGCGCGACGGCGACGGTGTACGAGGCGCGCGGCAAGTTCCAACTGGCGGTGGATGCGATGCGCCGCGCCGGGCTGGGGGCGTTGTATGCGGCATTCGAGAAACTCAAGGCTAAGCTCGAGCAGGAGGGCCTGTTCGATCCGGCACTGAAGCGCGAACTGCCGGCGTTTCCGCGCACCGTCGGCGTGGTGACTTCACCGCAGGCCGCCGCGCTGCGCGATGTCATCACCGCGCTGCGGCGGCGTATGCCGGGAATCAACATCATTATTTATCCGACGCCGGTCCAGGGCGAAGGCGCGGGCGCCAAAATTGCCGAGGCGATCGCGCTCGCCGGCGAACGTGCCGAGTGTGATGTGCTGATCGTCTGCCGCGGCGGCGGCAGCATTGAGGATTTGTGGGCTTACAACGAAGAAGTGGTGGCCAGGGCGATCCGCGCCTGTCCGGTGCCGGTGGTCAGCGGCGTGGGGCATGAAACCGATTTCACCATCGCCGATTTTGCCGCCGATGTGCGCGCGCCGACGCCGACTGCGGCGGCAGAGCTGGTCAGTCCGGACGGTGTTCAGCTGCGCCGCGATGTGGCGCTGTCCGGCCAGCAGTTGGTGCGCGTATTCCAGCGCGGTATTGAAGACCGCATGCAGCGGCTCGATTTCCTGTCGCGGCGACTGACCCATCCCGGGGAGCGCATCCGCAACCAGCAGGTGCATCTGCATCATCTGGCGACCCGCTTGCGCGGCGCCTGGCTGCGCGTTGCCGATGAGTGCTCATGGCAGTTGCGCGATACTGCGCAGCGCCTGCGCGGCTCAGCGCCGGACGCCGGTGCGCTGCAGCTGCAACAGCAGGAACTGGAACGCCGTCTGCAAGGGGCGATGCGCAACCGCATGACTGCGGCGGTCGAACGTGTCCACGGCGCGCGGTCCCATCTTCTGCATTTGAGTCCTGAACGTGTCCTTGATCGCGGCTACAGCATTACCGAAACGGCGGATGGCGCGATCGTCAGAGACAGCGCGCTACTGGCGCCTGAACAAGTGCTGAAAGTCACACTGGCCCGAGGCTGGGCCGGCGTCCGCGTCAAAAACACCGGCTGACCTTTGCGGCGGCTTGACGCGATCCGCATTGCTGCATATAAGATTTTTCAACTGAACGTCGCGCCGGACAGAGTATTCTGCGACGTAGAAAAACAGCCGCTGCAGCGGCAAACAAAAGAGGTTTTTCATGGATGATTTTGATTTCACGCGCCCCGCGCAGAGCGAGGTCTACAACGCCAACGTGGCGCGGCTGTTTTTCCATGCCAATGGCAAGGTTCACAGCGTTGCTGCAGGCGGCGCGCTGTTTGCCGAGAACACGACCGGCAAGGGCATGTATTTCCTGAGTAGCGGCGAGGTTGCGCTGACCCGCGGCGGCAAACCGCTGGATGTGATCAAGGCGGGAGAAGTGCTGGGCGAGATGTCGGTGCTGACCGGCGAGCCGCGTAGCGCCACCGCGACCGCGCGCAGCGCCTGCGAAGTGATCGAGCTGGATGCCGGTGGATTTTCGGCGGCGATCCAGAAGGCGCCGGAATTCGCATTGATGCTGCTGGCGATCCTGATCAAACGCCTGCGGCTGGCGCTGGCCATGCGGATGCTGGGCAAGGGGCAGCCGATCGGCACCATCGAAACCATTCCGACTTCGGGCGCGGTGTTCGATGCGGCGTTGCTGAAGGATCTGACTTCGAATTTCCCGGCGCGGCCGCCGGCCTATCAGCCGAAAAATACGGTGATCATGCGCGAAGGCGAGGCCGGCATTTTCATGTATGTGGTGATGGACGGTGCGGTACGCATCACCTCCAACGAAAAAATAATCGAAGTGATCAAGGCGGGCGGCGTATTCGGTGAAATGGCGCTGGTGGATCAGTCCAAGCGCGCGGCGAGTGCTGCCGCCGCGTCGGACTGCAATCTGATGTCGATCAACCGCAATGACTTCCTGACGCTGATCAAGACCAATCCCGCATTCGGTGCGTCGCTGCTGCGGGCGCTGGCAACGCGCCTG
Source organism: uncultured beta proteobacterium (assembly GCA_903933915.1). GTDB lineage: Bacteria > Pseudomonadota > Gammaproteobacteria > Burkholderiales > SG8-41. The sequence continues at coordinate 17,138 of CAIZLW010000188.1, forward strand.
CGCAATACCGGCCGCAAATAAGGGCGCGGCCGCCGTCAGGCGGATTTGCTCACTGACCGTGGGTCGCGGGGTTTCCAGCGGTTGCTGTCCACCAGCGTCAGAAAATCGAGCAGGTTGCGGTTGAACAGCCCCGGTTCTTCGGTATTCAGCGTGTGTCCCGATGCCGGGCAGATCCACAGCCGGGCGTTGCGGCAGCTGCGCTTGATGAACAGCGCCGGGCCGATGCTGCCGTCATCCTCGTCACCACACATCACCAGCAATGGCGGGCGGTACGCGCGCAACTCGCGCTCAAGGTCATAAACCGGCGGCCGTTTCGCCTGCACGCCGCGCAACACGCGGGCGAGGCCGATGCCCGAATGGCTTGCGTGGATGCGCCGGAATTCGGCGAATCCGCGCGGGTCTTTGATCATCTGCGGGATGCGCGCTGCGGAAAGGCCGCGCTGCTTCAGCGCGGCAACTGTTCCGGCTGTTTCGAACAGTAGCGCATGGTTTTCGGTATTGCGAAGAAAAACCTTGCGCGTTGCCGGATCCGAGCCCGCGCCGGCGCCCAGGGTTGTCACCGACAGCGCCATCGCCGGATAACGCATGCCGAACTGCAGCGCCGAATAGGCCCCCATCGAGCAGCCGACGACATGTGCCTTGCGGATACGCAGGTGACGCAGCACGTCGGCAATGTCATCGACGGCGATGCGCCAGGAATATTTCGTCCTTGCCTGAGGCACGTCCGATGGCGGGTAACCGCGTGCGTTGAACGCGATGCAGCGGTAACGCCGGGAAAAAAAGCGCAGTTGCGCTTCCCAGCTGCGCGAGTCGCCGGAAAATTCATGCACGAAAATCAGCGGCGTGCCTTTGCCGCACTCCTCGTAATGGAGCCGGGTCTGGTCGCGTGCGATGGCGCAGGGCATGGCAGTCCGTCCGTGACGGATCAGGATTCCGCGTCGATGACCATTGCTTCGATCTCCTGACGGATGTATTCCAGCACCAGGTCGCCGACGTTTTCGGTCAGGCAGTCGAACTCAGTCAAGTTTTCCGTTGATCGCAGCCACGTGAGCTGCCGTTTGGCCAGTTGGCGGGTCGCGGCGATGCCCTGTTCCAGCAACTCGGCCCGGCTGATGCGGTCGTTGAGGAAATCCCAGGCCTGGCGATAGCCGACGCAGCGCATCGAGGGGGTGTCCGGCTCCAGCGCGTATGCGTCGCGCAGCGCGCGCAGTTCATCAATCAGTCCGGCTTCGAGCATCTGCTCGAAGCGCAATGCAATGCGGTCATGCAGCACGGCGCGGTCGCTGGGCACCAGCGCGATGCGGATCGGCGTGTACGGGAAATAGACGTATTTCGGTTTTTTCAGCAGGTCGGTCATCGACTTGCCGGTGATGTAAAAAATTTCCAGCGCGCGCTGCACGCGCTGCGAATCATTCGGTTCCAGCCGTGCCGCAGTTTCCGGATCGACCTTGCGCAGTTTTTCGTGCACCGCCGGCCAGCCTTCTTCTTCGGCCATGGTCTCAATGATCAGGCGTACGGTGGAGTCCGCTTCCGGCAGGTCATTAAGGCCTTCGACCAGTGCCTTGAAATAAAGCATCGTGCCGCCGACCAGCAGCGGGATGTTGCCGCGCTCGGTGATTTCGCGCATCAGCGTCAGTGCATCGTCGCGGAAACGCGCCGCCGAATAACTTTCATGCGGTTCGATGACATTGATCAGGTGATGCGGCGCACGCGCCAGCGTATCTGCATCCGGCTTGGCAGTGCCGATGTTCATGTCCTTGTAGACCAGCGCCGAATCGACGCTGATGATCTCGCAGGGCAGTGTGGTCGCCAGTTGCACCGCGACGGCGGTCTTGCCGCTGGCGGTCGGTCCCATTAACAGGATCGCGGGCGGGTGTGTGGGGTTTGCCATTTATATCAATAAAAAAAATAGTTGCAATTAACTGCGGCTATTCGCCGCGACGGAACAACCGGTCGAGGTCGGTCACGCTGAAGGCATGCCAGGTCGGCCGGCCGTGATTGCACTGGCCGGAGCGTTCGGTGGCTTCCATGTCGCGCAGCAAAGCGTTCATTTCGGGTACGGTGAGCTTGCGGTTGGCGCGCACGGCTGCGTGGCAGGCCATGGTGCCGAGCAGTTCGTTGCGACGCTCGGTGGCGATGCGGCTGGCGCCGTACTCGCGCACTTCGTGCAGCACGTCGAGCGCCAGCGCCTGGGCGTCGGCATCGGCGAGCAGCGCCGGCACGCCGCGCACGATCAACGCGCCGGGCCCGGCAGGCGCGATGTCGAAACCGAGATCCTGCAGCGCTTGCAGTTCGTCTTCCGCCGTAGCCACATCCAGCGCCTCGGCATTAAAGTGCACCGGCACCAGCAGCGGCTGCATCGGAATGGCCTGGCCGTCGACTGCGTTTTTCAGTTTTTCGTACATGATGCGTTCGTGCGCGGCATGCATGTCGATGATGATCAGACCGCGGCTGTTCTCGGCGAGGATGTAGATGCCGGCGAGCTGCGCCAGCGCGTATCCCAGTGGATGCTCTTCTCCGGTGGGTGGCAATGGCGGCGGTGCGACTGCGGTGGCGACGGCTTGCGGTGCAAACATCGCAGCATAGGCGCCCGCCGGCTGGGCGATGCCCAGGCTCATCGCACCCTGACCGCGGTACTGCGGCATCGACAGCGGCTGCGCCGGCGACGGATACGGTGCATGGGTCATTGCCGGCGCCGAGGGCAGGCCGATGGCGCCGTCGCCGGCCGGACGCGACAGCGTCTTGTGCAGCGCGTGGAAAATGAACTGGTGTACAGCGCGCGAGTCGCGGAAGCGTACTTCGGCCTTGGCGGGATGCACATTGACGTCGACCAGTTGCGGGTCGATGTCGAGAAACAGCACAAACGCCGGGTGACGGTCGTGATGCAGTACGTCGGCATAGGCCTGGCGGATGGCATGGGCGACCACCTTGTCGCGCACGCAGCGGCCGTTGACGAAAAAATACTGGGCATCGCGCGTACCGCGGGCATGCGCGGGAGAACTCATGGCGCCGCGGATGGCAATCTGGCCGCCGGATTCGTCGACTTCCATTGCGCCGCTGCCGAAATCGTCACCGAGTACTGCAGCGATGCGCGCAGCCAGCGGCTGTGGTTTGACCTGCAGCCGCACGCGGCCGTTGTGAATCAGTGAAAATGCGACATCGGGGCGCGACAGTGCAATGCGGCGGAAAGCTTCCTCGCAGTGCGCGAACTCGGTCTGCTCGGACTTGAGGAATTTGCGCCTTGCCGGGGTGTTGAAATACAGCTCGCGCACGTCAATACGGGTGCCGCGGGGCAGTGTCGCCGGTTCCGGCGGCGACAGCGTCGGGCCCTCGGATGCGACGCGCCAGGCATGGCGGTCGTCGCTTGTGCGGCTGGTCAGCTCCAGGCGTGACACCGAGGCAATGCTCGCCAGCGCTTCGCCGCGGAAACCGAGGCTGCCGACATGCTCCAGGTCATCCAATGAGGCGATTTTGCTGGTGGCATGGCGGGCCAGCGCGAACTTGAGATCGTCGCGTGTGATGCCGCTGCCGTCATCAGTCACCGAGACCAGTTTGACGCCACCGGCGGCAAGTTCGACGCTGATCGCCTGTGCGCCGGCGTCGAGGCTGTTTTCCAGCAATTCCTTCAACGCGGAAGCGGGGCGTTCAATGACTTCGCCCGCGGCGATCTGGTTGATCAGGAGTTCGGGCAGAATGCGGATCGCTGACATGCGCAGATTATAAGGGGTGCAGGCTGGCGGCACGCGCCGCAAGACCCGGGAAAAACGTCGCGCCGGACATCGCGCGGCAAGGCTTGGGGTTTCTTTTACCTTATAATCAAAATCATAACTGATCGGGCTGCACGAATGTTTGCTGCCGCCCATGCCTTGCTTCCGTCTGGTCTGATCTACCTCAACATCCAGCGTTCAATATCCTCCACTATCCAGTTTCAGTGCCAATCAAAAAATGAAGGGGAATTCATGCCTCAGATCATAGGTGTGCCGAAAGAGACCGCAGCCGGTGAAAGGCGCGTCGCTACCGTGCCGGAAGTCGTTGAAAAGCTGATCAAGCTGGGCTTCAAGGTGATGGTGCAGTCGGGCGCCGGTGATGCGGCGAATTGCAGTGACGACACTTATCGTGCTGCGGGTGCGGAGATTGCGGCGACTGCGGCCCAGTTGTGGTCCGGTTCCGACATCGTATTCAAGGTCGGTGTTCCGACGACGGAGGAAGTCGGCCTGCTGCGTGAAGGCGGCACCCTGATCGGTTTCATCTGGCCGGCGCAAAACCCGGAATTGATGCAGCAGCTGGCTGCGAAGAAGGCCACCGTGCTGGCCATCGATTCGCTGCCGCGCACCCTTTCCCGTGCCCAGAAAATGGATGCGCTGACGTCCCAGGCCGGCGTTGCCGGCTACCGCGCCGTCATCGAAGCCGCCAATGCCTTCGGCCGTTTTTTCAACGGCCAGATCACCGCCGCGGGCAAGGTGCAGCCGGCCAAGGTGTTCATCGCTGGCGCCGGCGTCGCGGGTCTCGCGGCGATCGGCACGGCAGCCAGCCTGGGCGCCATCGTGCGCGCCAACGACACCCGCGCCGAAGTGGCCGATCAGGTGGTGTCGCTGGGCGGTGAATTCGTCAAGGTCGATTACGAGGAGGAGGGTTCCGGTGGCGGCGGCTACGCCAAGGTGATGAGCGAGGGTTTCCAGCAGGCCCAG
>CAIZLW010000189.1 GCA_903933915.1 uncultured beta proteobacterium
CTATAGTGGCCCGCTGGTCGTGACATATTGGTCGACGATATTCAGCAAACTCACTTGATAGAGGAGGCGTCATGCAGAAGTCCTTGCATATCGATCCGGGTAAGTGCACCGGGTGCCTGCAGTGCGAAATGGCCTGTTCCTACGAACACACCGGGGTGTTCAACCCCGCCAAATCCCGTATCAAGGTTTTTGATTTTCACCACGAAGGGCGCAAGGTGCCTTATACCTGCACGCAATGTGCGGAAGCGTGGTGCCTGAATGCGTGTCCGGTCGAAGCGATCAAGCTCGACGCGGTAACCGGGGCGAAAGTGGTTGCCGATTCGGTTTGCGTAGGCTGCAAAGTGTGCACCATTGCCTGTCCGTTCGGCACCATCAACTACAACCACGACAGCGGAAAGGTTCAGAAATGTGACCTTTGCGGTGGCGATCCGGCGTGTGCAACGGCCTGTCCGACCAGTGCGATCACCTATGTAGACTCCGACTGGACCGGTCTGGACCGGATGCGTCAGTGGGCACAGAAAACCGACACTGCAACACGGGTTTGAGGAGCGACAATCATGGCATGGACACGTAAGGTTCTTCGCGTCAATCTCACCCAGGGAAGTTGCGCGAGTGAGCCGCTGAACATGGAATGGGCTGCGCAGTACCTTGGTCAGCGCGGGTTGGGGACAAAGTATCTGATTTCCGAGATCGACCCGAAAGTTGATCCGCTTGCGCCGGAAAACAAGATCATCTATACGACGGGGCCACTCACCGGAACAATGGCATCGACGGGCGGTCGTTATTCGGTTGTGACGAAAGGGCCGTTGACGGGCGCGATCGCCTGCTCGAATTCCGGCGGCTATTTTGGCGCCGAACTCAAATCAGCTGGCTGGGACATGATCATTGTTGAAGGAAAATCGGCAAAACCGGTGTATCTGCACATTGAAAACGACAAGGCGCAATTGCTTTCGGCCGAAGACCTCTGGGGGAAAACGGTTTGGGCGACAGAGGCGGTACTCAAACAGCGCCATCAGGACCCGCTGACCCGTGTCTCCAGCATCGGCCGAGCCGGTGAAAATCAGGTGTTGTTTGCCGGCATTGTTAACGATCTGCATCGTGCCGCCGGTCGTTCCGGTGTTGGCGCGGTCATGGGGTCGAAGAACCTGAAAGCCATTGCCGTTCGCGGCACGCTCGGCGTCGGCAATGTCGCCAATCCGAAGGCTTTCATGGCCGCCGTAACTGCTGGAAAGAAAGTGCTCGCTGAGAACCCGGTAACCGGGCAGGGCCTGCCGAAGTACGGTACGCAGGTTTTGATGAATGTCATCAACGAAATGGGCGCGTCGCCAACGCGTAATCATCGCGATGTCCAGTTCGAGGGTGCGCGCAAGATTTCCGGCGAAGCCATGCACGAAAAGCGCGTGACCGATGGCAAGACTCATCTGGTGACCAATCAGGCCTGCTTTGGCTGTACGATCGCCTGCGGGCGGATATCGCGTATCGATCAGACCCATTTTTCGGTCAGCACCAAACCCGAGTATTGGGGTGCTTCAGGCGGACTTGAGTATGAAGCAGCTTGGGCGCTGGGAAATGCAAATGGCGTCGACGACCTCGAAGCGCTGCAATATGCCAATCTGATCTGTAATGAAGACGGCATGGATCCCATTTCGTTCGGCGCGACGGTCGGCGCGGTCATGGAACTCTACGACCTTGGCATTCTGACCAAGGATGATATTGGTCTGGAGACGCCTTTCGGTTCGGCGGAAGCGCTGTGCAAA
>CAIZLW010000190.1 GCA_903933915.1 uncultured beta proteobacterium
ACTTTAAAAACAAATAGTTATTATGGATTGTGGGCGCTGAGGTGGCGCCGCACCGAGAGCCAGGCACCGAACCACCCCAAGCCGGTAGCAAACAGCAACGCGAACAGGCTGTCGGCCCAGGCAAGATGGACCAGTTCCAGCGGCATGCCATACAAGGCGGCAAGCGGACGCAACTGGCCATTGAAGATCAGCAGGCCGATGGCGGTCAGCAGCCAGGCGGCAATGCCCCCGGCAATGCCGATGAGACCGCCGAAATAAAGAAAGGGGCGCTGGATCCAGCCGTCGGTGGCGCCGATCAGTTTGGCGACTTCGATTTCGTCGCGCTGGGTGAGGATTTGCAGGCGGATGGTGTTGAAGGTGATCGCCACCAGTGCCAGCGCAAGCACCGCTGCCAGCATCAGCACCGCATAACGGCCGACCGCCAGCAGGCTGTCCAGCCGTCGCGCCCAGTCGGAATCGACATGCGCTTCGGCCACCTTGGGCCAGCGGGCAAACTCCACACGCAAAGTTTCAAGCGCAGCCGCGTCGTTGGCGACTGCGGTGACGACAAAAGCATCGGGCAGCGGATTGGCGGACAGGCCGGCCGCGACATCGGCAAGGCCGGCACGGGATTTCAGTGTTTCCAGCGCCTGGGTTCGCGACACGAAGCGAAAACCGGCCAGTCCAGGACGCGCTTTCAGCCGCAGTTCGATCACCCGTACATCGGCGGCAGTAGCTTCGGGTGCGAGAAAGATGCTGATTTCCGGTTGCGGCGTGAAATCGCGGGCCAAGCCCTGCAGATTGGCCAGCATCACATAGAACCCCAGCGGCAGCGCGAGCGCAATGCCGATGACGGTGATGTTCAGCAGGTTCGCCAGCGGTGACGCGGCCAGTCGTGCAAAAGCACTGATGCAGGCCCGGCGATGCGCGGAAGCCCAGGCTCTCATGCGACCAGCCTTCCGCCGCGAATATTGATGATCCGCGGATGGAGCCGGGCGGCGAGCTGGGCATCATGGGTGGCCAGCACGACGGTGACGCCGACCAGGTTGAAGTCGCTGAACAGCGTGGCGATTTCGGCAGCGTACTCCGCATCCAGATTGCCGGTCGGTTCATCGGCCAGCAGTACGGCCGGGCGATGCACGATGGCCCGCGCGATGCACAGGCGCTGCTGCTCGCCGCCGGACAGCGTGATCGGCCGCGCCTTTTCCTTGTGCAGCAGCCCGACCTTGTCGAGGGCGGCGCGCGCGCGGCGCGCGCTCTCGCGACGGTCATAGCCGGTGATGTCCAGCGGCAGCATCACGTTCTCGAAGGCATTGCGGTCGAACAGCAGTTTGTGGTCCTGGAACACCAGCCCGAAATTGCGCCGGAGGAACGGGATGCCGCGGGCGCGCAACGTGCCGATATTCTGGCCGTTGACGATGACCGAACCCGTAGTGGGGCGTTCGATGGCGGCCATCAGCTTCAGCAGTGTGCTTTTGCCCGCGCCGGAATGACCGGTAATGAACACCAGTTCGCCGGTTTCGACGGTAAGTGTGATATTGGCGAGCGCATCATGCCCGCCGGGGTAACGCTTGCTGACGCCGCTGAGGACGATCTGGGTCATGTGTCGAGCAGTGCTGCGACAAAATCGTCGGCGACGAAGGGTCGCAGATCATCCATGCCTTCGCCGATGCCGATGAAGCGCACCGGAACCGGTTTGCCGCCGGCACGGCTGTGGGCGATACCGGCAATTACGCCGCCTTTGGCGGTGCCGTCGAGCTTGGTCAGCACCAGACCGGTGACGCCGACCGCGGCATCGAATGCCGCGAGTTGCGCCAGCGCGTTTTGCCCGGTGTTGGCGTCCAGCACCAGCAGTACCTCATGCGGCGCGCCGGGCATCGCTTTGTCGATGACCCGCTTCACCTTGCGGATTTCTTCCATCAGATTCAGCTGGGTCGGCAGACGGCCGGCGGTGTCGGCAAGCACAATGTCGATGCCGCGCGCCCGCGCCGCGTTGATGGCGTCGAAAATCACCGCGGCAGCGTCGCCCGAGACCTGGGAAATGACGGTTACGTTGTTGCGTTCACCCCACGCCGCGAGCTGCTCGCGCGCGGCGGCACGGAAGGTATCGCCGGCTGCGAGCAGCACGGATTTGCCCTGGGCCTGGAAATAATGCGCGAGTTTGCCGATGGAGGTGGTTTTGCCGGCGCCATTGACGCCGGCGAGCATGATCACAAAAGGTTTGGCAGAACCGGTTTCGAGCGGTCTGGCGATGACTTCAAGCATGGCGCACAGTTCTTCGCGCAAGCCATCGCGCAACTGCGCGGCTTCGCTATAACGTCCGCGTCGTGCCCGGGCACGCAGCGCATCAAGCAGATGGATCGTCGCGGCGACGCCGACATCAGCGGTCAGCAGCACGGTTTCCAGTTCCTCGTAGAAGGCTTCGTCCAGTTTGCGTCCGGCCCCGAACAGGGAGCCCAGGCTTGCACCCAGTTGGGCGCGTGTTTTGCCCAGCCCCTGCTGCAGACGGGCCAGCCAGCCGGCCGCAGGCGCTTCTTCGGGATCTTTTTTTTTGCCGAAACCAAACATGAATGTCGTGGTCAGATGAGGACGGCGCCGATACGCGCCGGTCCAGCAGGTTAATTGGCTACAATTCTAACAGGGCCTTGCCGCCGGCAAGGTTTCACAAGACAGGACACCATGGCTGCTTTGCCGAAATTATTCGTCGTTTTGATCCTGGCATTGGCCAGTCTGCCCGCCGCATCCGCTGCAAATGCAGCGGCAGATGATGTGGCGGTGAAAGATCTGGCCAACGGCTTGCGCGTCATCGTCAAGCCGGATTTGCGCGCGCCGGTGGTGGTCAGCATGGTCTGGTACCGCATCGGCAGCGTCGACGAGCAGGGCGGTGTCACCGGGGTGGCGCATGTGCTTGAACACATGATGTTCAAGGGTACTAAAGCGGTGCCGGCGGGCGAATTTTCGCGGCTGATTGCCGTCGCGGGCGGACGCGACAACGCCTTCACCAGCCGCGACTACACCGGCTATTTCCAGACGCTGCACAAGTCCGCATTGCCGCTGTCCTTCCGGCTCGAAGCCGACCGCATGGCCAATCTGGTGCTGTCGCCGGAAGAGTTTGCCAAGGAATTGAAAGTGGTCATGGAGGAGCGCCGCTGGCGCACCGATGACCGGCCGCAGTCGGTGATGTACGAGCGCCTGCTGGCGACGGCGCTGACCGCGCATCCTTACCGCAATCCGGTGATCGGCTGGATGAACGATCTCGAGAACCTGAGCATCGACGATACGCGCCGTTTTTACGAGCAATGGTATTCGCCGAACAACGCGATTGTTGTGGTGGTGGGTGATGTTGTTCCGGCCGAAGTCTTCGCGCTGGCCGAGCAGCATTTCGGCGCAATACCGCGCAAGGCATTGCCGCCGCGCAAGCCGCAGGATGAACCGCAGCAGCTTGGACTGAAGCGGCTGACCGTGAAGGTGCCCGCCGAGCAGGCGCAGGTGCTGATGGCCTACCGCGCGCCGCGTTTGAACAAGCCGGCGGAGGAATGGGAGCCTTATGCGCTGGACATGCTGGAGAGTGTACTCAGCGGCAATCCCGCGGCCCGACTGCCCCAGCAGTTGGTAAAAACCGACCGTCTGGCGGCGACGGCTGGTGCCAGCTATGAAGGCGTCGGCCGCGGCCCTGGATTTTTCTATCTCAGCGGCACGCCGGCGAAAGGCAAAACTGCGGCTGAAATGGAACAAGGCCTGCGCCGCGAAGTGCGGCGCCTGATTGAAGAGGGCGTAACCCAGGAAGAGCTCGATCGCGTCAAGGCGCAGGCCATCGCCGCGCAGGTCTATCAGCGCGATTCGATGTTTTTTCAGGCGCGCCAGATCGGCTGGCTGGAGACCATCGGGTTGTCCTATCGCGATGAAAATCTGTTTATCGAGAAACTGCAGCAGGTCACGGCCGAGCAGGTACTCGATGTGGCGCGCAGGTATCTCGTCGATGATGCGCTGACGGTGGCTTATCTGGATCCCCAGCCGCTGGGTGCTGCGCCGGCACGGACCGCGCCGCCCGCGGGAGTTCGTCATGGCAATTAACAACATGAAAATGAAATCGATGACCCGCACGCTGTGCGCACTGGCGTTGCTGGGCGCGGCACAACTGGCCCACGCGATCCTGCCGATTGAACACTGGCGCACTTCGACCGGTGCGAAAGTCTATTTCGTGGCCAATCGCGGTCTGCCGATGCTCGATGTATCCGTCGATGTTCCCGCCGGATCCGGCTTTGATACCCCGGAAAAATCCGGTCTGGCCTCGATGACCAACGGCTTGATGCGTCTGGGTGCAGCCGGGATGAGCGAGGATGCAATCGCACGCCGGCTCGCCGACGTCGGCGCCGAGATGGGCAATCGGTTTGACAGTGATCGCGGCGGCCTGTCGCTGCGCACGTTGTCCGATGTCAAGCGGCGCAGCCAGGCGCTGGAGGTGATGGCCGGGGTGCTGAGTGCGCCGGCATTTTCAGCGTCTATCGTCGAGCGTGAGAAAGCCCGTTACGCGAGCGCGCTGAAGGAGGCCGACCTGACGCCCGGTACCCAGGCCAATCAAGAGTTTTACCGCCAGGTTTACGGCAAACATCCCTATGCGCTGCGTTCGTCCGGCGAAGTCGATACGGTCGGGAAACTGCAACGCGACGACCTGATGGCGTTCTACCGCAGGCACTATGTGGCCGAACAGGCAGTCGTGGCGATCATGGGTGATGTCACCCGTCAGGAGGCGGAGGCAATCGCCGAACAGGTGACGCGTGCAATGCCGCGAAGCAATGGACCTGCGCTTGCCATCCCCGAAGTGCAGCCGCTGCCGGCGGCGGTGACCCGGATGATTGCGCATCCGGCAAGTCAGAGCCACATCATGATCGGCGGTCCCGGGATTCGCCGTGATGACCCGGATTATTTCACGCTGTTCGTCGGCAACTACGTGCTGGGCGGGGGCGGGTTTGTGTCGCGCATTACCGAGGAGGTTCGGCAAAAACGCGGCCTGGCCTATTCCGCCTACAGCTATTTCTCGCCGCTGCGCGCACGCGGGCCGTTCATCATCGGCATGCAGACGCGGCGTGACCAGGCCGAGCAGGCGCTGACCGTGGTCAGGAGCACGCTGCGTGAATTCATCGACAAGGGACCCACGGATCAGGAGGTCGTTGCCGCAAAGCAGAACATCGTCGGTGGTTTTCCGATGCGCATCGACAGCAACCGCAAGATTCACGAATACCTGGGGTTCATCGGATTCTATGAGCTGCCCATCGATTATCTCGAGACCTTTGTTGCCAACATCGAGCGGGTGACGGCTGCCGGCATCAAGACGGCATTTGCGCGCCGTATTGATCCGGACCGTCTGGTCACCGTGGTGGTCGGCGCCGATCGCGACCAGACGGCGGCGACTCCCGCGACGCGCTGATGCCCGCTGCGGGTTCAAAAAACTGCGAAGTACGGATCATCGGCGGCGCTTGGCGCAGCCGGCGCATCCGTTTTGCCGACCGTCCCGGCCTGCGACCGACGCCGGATCGCGTGCGCGAGACACTGTTCAACTGGCTGGGCCAGGATCTCGAGGGGCAGGACTGCCTCGACCTGTTTGCCGGCAGCGGCGCGCTGGGTTTCGAGGCGGCTTCCCGCGGTGCCCGGCGCGTAGTGATGGTTGAGTGCGATACGGCGGCCGCGCGTGCACTGCAGGCGAATCGCGATCTGCTTGCGGCCGATACGGTGGAAGTAGTGCGCGCCGATGCGCTAGAATTCATCAAGCATCATCGCACTGGTTACGACGTGGTCTTTCTCGATCCGCCGTTTGCCGATGATTGCTGGCCGCAGCTGCTGGCGCTGTTGCCGCAATGCCTGAAGCCCGGCGCGCTGGTGTATTGCGAGCGCGCCGAGGCGCTGGACGCCGTGCCGGGTTGGGATATCGTCAAGACCGGACGCGCCGGACAGGTCAGCCATCAACTACTGAAAAGGGCGGAACATGAACAATAAAGCCGTCTATCCCGGCACCTTCGATCCGATGACCCTCGGTCACGAGGATCTCGTACGCCGTGCGGCGCGACTGTTTGATCAGGTGGTGCTGGCGGTGGCCGACAGCCGCACCAAACGCCCGCTGTTCACGCTGGCCGAACGCATCGACATGGCGCGTGATGCGCTTGCTGATGTCAAAAATGTTTCGGTGGAGGGGTTTTCCGGGCTATTGATGAATTTCGTGCAGGAGCACGATGCGCGGGTAGTGATGCGCGGTGTGCGCGCCGTTTCGGACTTTGACTACGAATTCCAGCTCGCCGGCATGAACCGCAAACTGTATCCCGATGTCGAGACCGTGTTCATGACGCCGGGCGAGGAACACATGTTTCTGTCGGCGACGCTGGTGCGCGAGATTTCGGTGATGGGCGGCGACGTGTCCAAGTTTGTATCACCGACGATTGCGGGGCGCCTCAAGACCAAGATCAAGGATCTCGGGGGCAAATGATGCAGGTCAAGCCATGGCGTTGATGATCACCGACGAGTGCATCAACTGCGACGTCTGCGAACCGGAATGTCCGAACGATGCTATTTCGGCGGGCGAGGAAATTTACGTTATCGATCCGGGCAAATGCACCGAATGCGTCGGTCATTTTGACGAGCCGCAGTGCCAGAAGGTGTGTCCGGTCGACTGCATACCGCTGGATCCCGAGCGTAGCGAAACCAAAGAAGAGCTGCAGCAGAAATACCTCCAACTGACTGCCCAGAAGGCGGCCTGAAGCACTGCCGCAGCAGGTTCAGCGGCGTTGACAGGACGGGCAGTAGCAGGTCGCACGCTGCGCCTGCTTTATTTCACGAATGACGGTTCCGCAGCGCGTGCAGGATTCTCCGGCGCGTCCGTACACCAGAAAATGATTCTGGAAGTTGCCGGCCATGCCGTCGCTGCCGACGTAATCGCGCAGGGAGCTACCGCCGGCATCAATCGCCGAGGCCAGTGTTTTTTTGATTTCCTGCGCGAGCCGGCTGCAGCGTTCGCGGCTGACGCGTCCGGCCGGCGTGCGCGGATCGATTCCGGCGTGGAACAGCGCCTCGTTGGCGTAGATGTTGCCGACGCCGGCAACAACATGGCTGTCCATGATCACCAGCTTGATCGCGGCGCTGCGGGTGCGGGTTTCGCGGTGCAGCACGGCACCGTCAAAATCTGCGGTCAGCGGTTCCGGTCCGATGGATGCGAGCAGTGGATGGGCGAGCGGGTCGCCGGTTTGCCACAGCACGAGGCCGAAACGCCGCGGGTCGCGCAGCCTGACCACGCGGCCATTGTCGATGATCAGGTCGAAGTGATCGTGCTTTTCCGGGGGCGTGACCTTGTCGACCAGCCACAGTCGCCCCGACATGCCGAGGTGCACGATCAGCGTACCCGCTTTGTCGTTTGCGGGCACGCAATTGAACAGCAGGTATTTGCCGCGACGGGAAAGCGATTCGATGCGCGCACCGGCAAGCCGCTGCTCAAGACCGCGCGGCACCGGTTGTCGCATGCCGCGGTGGCGCACGATGGCGCACTCGATCCGCCGCCGTTCCACTGCAGCAGCAAGACCGCGCCGGGTGGTTTCAACTTCCGGGAGTTCTGGCATTTTAAGTATTTGTTTTATTTAACTTTTTCTGCGGGGTGGGTGATCCCCGGATTGCCCAGCAAGGTTCGGGCGGCCCCCGCGAGAAAGGTGTACTGCAAACCGTTGTCGCGCCGCCATAACACCAGCTGCGGTTCGCGTTGCAGCACGCCGAGCGTGAGCGTCGTGCCGTCGGCCAGTGTGATGCGGATATCGCCGCGTGGCGCGCGGCGGTCGTAGGGTTCTGCGGCGGCTGCGGAAGCCATGCGCCACTGATCGACGTAACGCTGCAGTTCATCGGCGCCGGCTTCGCCCGCTGGCGGCAACAGCGTCCACCGGCCGTTGTTTTTGCTGACGGTGAATTCCGGTAATGCCACCGCAACGGGTTGTTCGTTTTCCGCCAGCAGCGCGCGGCGTATCAGCGCCACGGCATTGAGCGGCAGCGCCGCGCCATGGCGCAGTTCGACGGCGTGTATGGTGTCGCCACGCAGCACGTATTGTTCGCGGGTCACGTTATTGATGCCGCCAAACGCATACTGCACGCCGTCGATGTCGAGAACTGCAGAGGGCAGATCCAGTTCGAAACGCGCGCGGTCGGTAGCGGGCAGGCGTGCAGTCGATTGCGCTTCGAGAATGGTCAGCATGCGCAGGATCTGGAATTCGTCGGCGCGGGCCTGGAGCGGCGCCGTTATCCACCATTGTTCGCCGCGCCGTTCGATGGCGATCGGCGGGCGTTGCTGCCGCGTCAGTGTAATACGTGAGACCGCCGCAGCCTTGATGTCAGACAGCGGCGCGCGCGCGGCCTCTTCGCGCGACGGTGTGCGCCAGGCCAGCCAGGCCAGCAGCGCAATCGCGGTCATCAGTGCGACGTTGAGCAGCCAGCCGCGTTTCATTGTTTTATGTCCGCACGTGATCAGCGCGCGTTGCGCCGGCGCCACCATACCGCAACGCCGATTGCGGCGAACAGCAGCGGCAGTGCGAACAGCACGACAAACGCGATCAGATAGAGCTGGGTGCTGTCGATTTCGATCTGGGTATCAGCGGCGGGCCGCGCATCGATGGTGACCATCGCGTCTTCGCCGGCCAGCCAGTTGAGCATGCTGACGCCCAAAGCCAGATTGCCGCCGTTGCCGAGAAAACTGTTGGACAGGAAATGTCCGGTGCCAACGACGATGGCGCGCTGTTCGCGGTCGCCGACCGTGCGCCCAAAGGTGCTGGCGACGTTGACGGGGCCCGGAAAGTCGCGCGCCTTGTCGAACACCGGTTTGGCATCCAGCTTGCCGATTTCCACCCAGCCGCGCTGAGCGACATCAATCAGTGGCGTCACCGTCCAGCCGGCGTCGTCATCGGCGCCGATCTGGCGCGCATGCGGAAACAGCGTGTTGTATTGCAGCGCGCCGACAACAGGGTGGCGTGCGTAATTGGTGGCCACGGCAAACACCGGCGGTCCGCTGCGCGGCGCCAGCGCGGGATCGACCACGGTGCCCGGCGTCAGCACCAGTCCGAGTTTTTCAGCGAGAGGTTGCAGTCCGCGCAGCGGCTCGGTGTCGATCAGCCACAGCAGGTTGCCGCCGCGGTCAATATAGCGCAGCAGCTTGTCGATTTCGGACGGTTGCAGTTCGACCTGCGGATGGGTGATGACCAGCAGCGCGGCATTTTCCGGAACATCCTGGGCGATGGCCAGATTCAGATTTGAAATGTTGAAGCCTTTTTCGCGCAGCCGGTGACCGAAGGCGCCGAGGTCGTGGTTGGCGAGTCCGTCGAGCTTGCGTTCGCCGTGGCCGTCGATCCACAGCACCAGGTTGTTGGCGCCGCGGGCGAGCCGCAGCAGGGCGTTGGCAAACGACTGCTCGCTGAATTCCGCCAGCGGGATCTGTTCGCTGCGCCGCTGGTATTCGAGGATCAGTGCGTTGGGTGTGCGCAGGCTGGCTTCGGCGGCCAGCTTGGGCTGCTCGCGCGGGTCGATCAACTGCAATTGCAGATCGGGTTTGACGCGCTGATAAGCGCGCACGCGCTCCTCGATTGCCTTGTGCACGTTGCTGCCGCTGCTGTCCTGGCGGATGGCGTAGGCTTTTACGCTGACCGGCCCCTGCAGCTGTTTCAGCGCGCCGATGGTGGTGGCGGACAGCGTATTGCGGGCGCCGCGCGTGAAGTCGTGTTCGACCCGGTACTCGCGGGCAAAATAGGCAAGCAGCGCGACCAGCAGCGCCAGCAGCAATACAAAAACGCTGCTTTGGGCAACGAGCTGCCAGCGCAGGCGGCGGGTGATCTGCATGGTTCAGCCGCGCAGCCGCCGCCCGTCGAGGCGGCGGATGGCGAGTATCAGGAATGCCGCGGCGAGCAGCAGCGGGCAGACGATGGCGTACGAATCGAGCATGCCCTTGCCCAGTGGTTCGAAATTGCGCAGTGGTGAAAATACCTGGGCGAATGCAGCCGGGATCGGCCAGCCGCGGGCGCGCAGGCTGTCGCCGGCGGTTTCACCCATGAACAGCATCGCCAGCAGCAGGCCGAAGGATAGCAGCGCGGCGGCCATCGGCTGCGCGGTCAGGCTTGAAGCATAAAGGCTGACCGCGGCAAAACTGGCGGCAAGGAGCAACAATGCCAGTGTCAGGGTTGTCAGCAGTCCGATGTCGAGGCGGGTGCTGGCGGCGAGCGAGATCGGCATCGCCAGCACCAGCACGATGATCAGCAGCAGAAAGACCATCAATCCGATGAATTTGCCGAGAATGATTTCGGTCATCGAGATCGGCGCCGACAGCAGCAGGGTCATGGTCTGGTTGCGGCGCTCTTCCGCGATCATGCGCATGGCCAGCAGCGGTACGGCGAACAGCAGTACTGCGGCTGCCGTAGCAAAGGTTGGTGCGGCGACAAGCTCGGTGACGCCCGGCGGGCTGGCGAGCTGCGCCAGCTGCGACTGGATCTGCAGGAAATCATCCAGTCGTTTGAGGAAGCCGTAACCGAGGATGATCTGCACCACGGTCAGCACCAGCCACGCCAGCGGCGAAGTGAACAGCGCGCGCAGTTCCTTGGCGGCGATGGTGAATATCATGGCCGGGGTTCCCCCGTTGGTGCGCCCGCGGTTTTTCCTGCATTGTTACCCGTAATTTCACCCGCATTTTCGCCTGCATTTTCAGCCGCACTTTCCCCCCTTGTCAGATGCACGAACACGTCTTCCAGGCTGGTCTGCGCCGGGGTCAACTGGTTCAGCCCCCAGTCCTCAGCGCCGGCGCGGGCCACCAGCGTGGCGGTGGGGTCGACGTCGGGCGCGAAGCGGATGAGGAAGCGGCCGTTGCCCCCGTCTTCGACGGTCGAGACGCCGTCGATGCCGCGCAGCGTTTCGATGGCGGGCGGCCGGTGCAGACTGATGGTGACGGTGCGGCCGCGCTGGAACTCGCGCAGGCCGGCGATGGTGTTGCTGAACACGACTTCGCCGTGATGCAGAATCTGCACGCGGTCGCAGACCGCTTCAACCTCGGTGAGGATGTGTGTCGACAGGATCACGCTGTGTGCGCGGCCGAGTTCGCGGATCAGTGCGCGAATGTCGAGGATCTGGTTGGGATCGAGACCGACGGTAGGTTCGTCGAGAATGATCAGATCGGGCTCGTGCACAATGGCCTGGGCGATGCCGACACGCTGCTGGTAGCCCTTGGACAGGGCGCCGACCAGTTTCCGCGCTACATCGGCGAGGCCGCAGCGCTGCATGGCACGCGCGACGGCCTCTTCACAGCGCGCGCGCGGCACGCGGTGCAGCCGCGCGGCCAGCCGCAGATATTCAGCGACGTTCAATTCCCGGTACAGCGGTGGTGTTTCCGGGAGATAGCCGATCCGTGCTTTGGCCGCGACCGGTTGATCCATCAGGTCAATGCCGCAGACGCGGATTTCACCGGCGCTGGGGGCGAGGTTGCCGGTGAGCATCTGCATGGTGGTGGTTTTGCCGGCGCCGTTGGGCCCGAGCAGGCCCAGCACCTCCCCGTGGCGAACTTCCAGGTCAAGCCCGCGGATTGCGGCGTGCTTGCCGTAGAGGCGTGAAAGCCCCCGGGCGCTTACAGTCGATTCAGAGGGGTGGGGAGTCATCAACGGCGGGATTGCTGCGTGGCGGCATGTTGCCTTGTGGTCAGGCTGAAATATACCTAATATGTTGCGCATTATGAATGGCGCCGCAGTACCGCGCTACAGTCGTTTATCCACGCGCTCATTCTGGCGCCAATCTACGCGAGTCAACGCGCGCAACCCGGTCCTCCAATGAAACTGTTTCGAATCGTCGTGCTGATCGCCAGCCTCGTTTTGGTCGCGTGTGCCCAGGCGCCAGTACAAACTGAGCCTGCCGTTGCGGCAGCAAAGCCGCTGCCCAAGGTGGTTGCGCAGAAACCGGCGCCTGCGCCGGTGCCGCGCGCGGCACCGCTGCCCAATGTCGATTTGAGCGAAGACATCCTGTTCAAGCTGACGCTGGCGGAAATTGCCTTGCAGCGCGGGCAGCCGCATGTGGCTGTGCCGGCATTTCTTGAAGTGGCGCGCGTGACTCGCGATCCGCGTGTCGCGCGCCGTGCTACCGAGGTCGCCTGGAGCGCACGGTTCCTGCCGGCTGCACTGGATGCGGCGACGTTGTGGCTGCAGGTCGATCCGGATTCCGCACGCGCGCGCCAGACGGTGATTGCGCTGCTGGTCAACCAGTCACGTCTGGACGATGCGCTGCCCCATCTGCATAAATGGTTGAGCGCCGAGCCGGAGCGTGTGGGCGAGAATTTCCTGCAATTGTCGTCGCTGCTGGGCAGCCATCAGGACAAGCCGGCGATTCTGCGTTTGCTGCGCACGCTGGCAGCAGGTTATCCGACGGTGCCGGAAGCCAGCTTCGCCGTGGCGCAGGCTGCATCAAATGCCGACGATCAGGCAACCACGCTGGCGTCAGCCCGCAAGGCACTGGAACTGCGCCCTGGCTGGGAGCTGGCCGCATTGTTCCAGGCCCGCGCACTGGAGCGCGACTCCGTGGATCAGGCGATTGTATTTCTGGAGGGCTTCCTCAAGAGCAACCCCGGTGCCCGCGATGCGCGATTGAGCCTGGCCCGGCTGCTGGTGGCCGCGCGACGCTACCCCGAGGCGCGCAAGCAGTTCGAAATTCTTGTCGGTGAAGCGCCGAATAATCCGGAAATTGCCATGGCGGTCGCCACGCTGTCGCTACACGCGAAGGATTACGAGGCAGCCGAAGTGCAACTGCGGCGGGCACTGGAGATCAATCCCAAGGATCCCGATGTGGTGCGCTTGTATCTCGGTCAGGTCAGCGAAGAATTAAAGCGTGATGACCAGGCGCTCAAGTGGTATTCCAGCGTTACGCAGGGCGAGCAGTTCATCCCCGCCCAGGCCCGTTATGCCGGCGTACTGGCGCGACAGGGCAAGATGGCGGAAGCGCGCAAGTATTTGCAGGATGTGCCCGCGGTTGACGCGCAGCAGCGTGTGCTGCTGACGCTGGCCGAGGCCGGTCTGCTGCGCGAGGCAAGTGCGTATCAGGAAGCCTTTGAGTTCCTCGGCGCCGCCGTAGCGAAAACCCCGGATGTGCCCGACCTGATGTATGACTATGCGATGGCCGCAGAAAAGGTCAACCGTCTGGATGTTCTCGAGGCGAATCTGCGGCGGGTGATTTCGATGCGGCCGACGCATGCGCATGCCTACAACGCCCTGGGTTACTCCCTGGCCGACCGCAACGAACGCCTTGCCGAAGCGCGCACCCTGATTGAAACGGCGCACAAACTGGCGCCCGAGGATTCCTACATTCTCGACAGCCTGGGCTGGGTGCTGTTCCGCCAGGGACAATATCAGGAAGCGTTAGGTTATCTGCAGCGCGCCCATGAAGCGCGGCCGGACGCCGAAATTTCAGCCCATCTCGGCGAAGTGCTGTGGGCGCTGGGCCGTCAGGCTGAAGCGCAGAAGGTGTGGGCGGAAGCGCTGCGCGGCCAGTCGAAGAATGACGTGCTCCAGAGCACCATCAAGCGACTGGCCCCGGCGATCCTGCAATCGGCGCAATGAGCGTTGTCCGCGCTTTCGCGGGGGCGGTCTCGGCGGTGCTGCTGACGGCCTGTATTACGGTTGCGCCCGATCCGCGGTCTGTGCCCACCCCTTTTGACGTGGTCGGTCGTGTGCTGATCAGCGGGGAAGGCCGGGCATTCTCGTCCAGTCTGCGCTGGCGTCATGAGGCGACTGAAGATGAACTGTGGTTGATGTCGCCGGCGGGCCAGACGCTGGCGCATATCGTTGCCGATGCCGCGGGTGCAATTCTGACTACGCCGGATTTGCAGGAATACCGGGCGATATCGGTCGACAGCCTGACCCGGCGCGCGTTGGGCTGGTCGTTACCCTTAAGCGGGCTGCGCTACTGGATACAGTCGATGCCGGCGCCCGCTGCAAATGTCACGGTATCTAATCGCGACAGCGCGGGCCGCTTGTCACTGCTCGAGCAGGACGGCTGGAGCATCCGCTACAGCTATCCCGATGCGCCATCGGCAGTGTTGCCGCGGCGCCTGGATCTGACCCGCAACGGACAGCAGATCCGGCTGGTGATTGATTCCTGGCGCGGTGAGGACAAGCCTTGAACGGCATGATTGCGTTCCCGGCGCCGGCCAAACTCAATCTGATGCTGCGTGTCGTCGGCCGGCGCGCCGATGGCTATCACCTGCTGCAGACGGTTTTCCGCTTTATTGAACAGGGCGATGTGGTCCGGCTGCGGGTGCGTCGCGACGGCGTCATTACACGCCTGCGATCGTTGCCGGAAGTAGCCGAAGCCGATGATCTGACCGTACGCGCTGCGCAGGTGCTGCAGGCCGCAACCGGTACTCGTTTGGGGGCCGATATCGACCTCGAAAAGCGGTTGCCGATGGGCGGCGGGCTGGGCGGCGGCAGTTCCGATGCGGCGACGGTATTGCTGGCGTTGAATCATTTGTGGCAGACCGGGCTGTCACGCAAACGCTTGCAGGCGCTAGCCTTGCCGCTGGGGGCCGATGTACCGGTGTTTGTCTACGGGCAGAGCGCTGTAGCCGAGGGTGTTGGGGAGGAACTGAGCCCGCTGGCGCTGCCGCCGGCCTGGTATCTGGTGCTGGTACCCCCGGTCGCGGTGCCCACGGCAGTGGTTTTTCGACATCCTGAATTGAAAAGGGACTCGGAAAAGGTTAAAATCCAAGGCTTTTCCGTGCCCCGGGGCAATGATCTGGAGCCGGTGGTTTGCCGGGAATATCCCGAGGTGGCGCGGCATCTGGCGTGGCTGAACCAATATGGTGAGGCGCAGATGACGGGTTCAGGCTCCTGCGTATTCGCGGCGTTTGCGGATGAAGCGGCGGCGCGGAGTGCACTGACGGCCTGTCCGGCAGCAATGCGGGGATTTGTCGCCCGCGGGCTGGATGTGCATCCGCTGCACGGACTGGCAGAAGGTTTTGACGGCTGAGGCCGCGTGGCTTTAGCACTGTTGCAGCATCGGTTGGGGAGTCGCCAAGCTGGTTAAGGCACCGGATTTTGATTCCGGCATGCGAAGGTTCGAATCCTTCCTCCCCAGCCACTTTTATTCAGTTCATCGGCTGTTTTTCGGCGGCCGTATTTCAGCGACAGTACTCGACGCGATTCATCAGGGGGTGTGTGGTGGCACTGGACAGGATGATGGTATTCACCGGCAACGCCAATCCGCGACTCGCGGAGGCGGTGGTCGGCCATCTCGACATCCATATCGGTCGCGCCAAAGTCGGTCGTTTCAGCGACGGCGAAGTGGCGATCGAGATCCTCGAAAACGTTCGCGGCAAGGACGTGTTCATCCTGCAGTCGATCTGCGCGCCGACCAACGACAATCTGATGGAACTGCTGGTGATGGTCGATGCGCTGAAGCGGGCTTCAGCCGGCCGTGTCACTGCAGCGATTCCGTATATGGGTTACGCCAGGCAGGACCGGCGGCCGAACTCGGCGCGGGTGCCGATCACCGCCAAGGTCGTGGCGAACATGATGAGCAGCGTCGGTGTTGATCGCGTGCTGACGATGGACCTGCACTCCGAACAGATCCAGGGTTTCTTTGATATTCCGGTGGACAACATCTACTCGGGCCCGATCATGCTCGGCGATGTCTGGAAGCAGAATTTCAGCGAGCTGGTGGTGGTGTCGCCGGACGTCGGCGGTGTGGTGCGCGCAAGAGCGCTGGCCAAGCGGCTCGAAGCCGACCTCGCCATCATCGACAAGCGCCGCCCGCGACCTAATGTGGCGACAGTGATGAACATCATCGGCGAAGTTGCCGGCCGCACCTGCGTCATTGTCGACGACATGGTCGATACGGCGAACACGCTGTGCGAGGCCGCCAGCGCGCTGAAGAAAGAGGGCGCGAAAAAGGTCATCGCCTATTGCACGCACGCGGTGCTGTCCGGCCCGGCCCTTGAACGTATTACCAATTCCGCGCTGGACTCGATCGTGGTGACCGACACCATTCCGCTGACCGAGGCCGGGCGCAACTGCAGCAAGATTCGCGTATTGACGGTGGCCGGTCTGCTGGCTGAAACGATGCGCCGGATCAGTGCCGAGGATTCAGTCAGTTCGCTGTTCGTCGAATAAGTTTTTAGTGGGGGCCGGTTTACCGCCGGTTTCCTTTTTAACGCGGGGCAGTCTGGTCGCGGACCCTCGCAACACAGGAGAGCAACATGAAAATTGAAGTTACCGCGTTTTCGCGTACGAGCCAGGGCAAGGGTGCGAGCCGCCGCCTGCGTACGACGGGGCGTGTTCCGGGTGTCATTTATGGCGCCGGCGTGGACGCGCAAAATGTCGAGTTCGACCACAAGGCGCTGCTGCGTCACCTGAAGCTCGAGGCTTTTCATTCCTCGATTCTGGACCTGACGATCGAAGGCAAGAAGGATCGCGTGCTGCTGCGCGATTTCCAGATGCATCCCTTCAAGGAACAGGTGCAGCACGTCGATTTCCAGCGCATCGATCCGAAGAAGAAGATTCATATGGCGGTGCCGCTGCACTTCCTGAATGCCGATATCGCGCCGGGCGTGAAGCTGGGCAAAGGCGTCGCGCAGCACATCATGAACGAGCTGGAAATCCAGTGTCTTCCGGATCATCTGCCCGAGTTCATCGAGGTCGATCTGAAGGATCTGGAGTTGGGCCACACGATGCATGTGTCCGATCTTAAGTTGCCGGAAGGTGTGGAGCCGTTGCCCAAGGTGAAGACGGACAATCCCTCGGTGGTCACGGTGCAGGTGCCGAAAGAAATTGCGGCGGAAGAAGAAATCGCCGCGCCGGTTACCCAAATCACCGGCCAGACGCCGGAAGCTGCCGCCGCCGCCGCCGGTGGCGACAAGAAGGATGCCGAGAAAAAATCGGCCGAGAAGAAACCGGCCGAGAAGAAGTAAGGTGGTGCGCCAGCCTTGCGGCTGGCGGCATCCCGAAGCGCCCGCCAGAATGTATCCGACTGGCGGGCGTTTTATTTTCAGAAATACAATTAAAAACAATCACTTATAATACGCGGCATTCTTCGACTCGCAGCCAACACCATGAAACTCGTTGTCGGTCTGGGCAATCCGGGCAGGAAATACGAAGCCACGCGCCATAACGCGGGCTTCTGGTGGATCGACGCTCTCGCCAAAGCAGCGGGGGCGTCATGTCGCCATGAAGCGCGTTTTCATGGCGAGGTTGCCCGCATCGCGACGGCTGCCGGCGATGTCTGGCTGCTGAAACCGGCGACGTACATGAACGAATCGGGGCGCGCAGTCGGCGCGCTGGCGGATTTTTACAAGATCGCGCCGAAGGACATCCTGATCGTGCACGATGAACTGGATCTGCCGCCGGGCGGCATCAAACTCAAGTTCGGCGGCAGCGGCTCGGGCAACGGCGTGCGCAGCGTGATTTCGCGGCTGGGCACGCAGGAATTCTGGCGCCTGCGCATCGGCATTGGTCACCCCCGCGAACTGGCCGCGAGCGAGCAGGAAGTGGTTGATTATGTGCTGCATGCACCGCGTGCTGAAGAACAGCGTGCCATCGACGAGGCGCTGGAGCGCGGCTATGACGCGTGGCCGCTGATGGCCGCCAACGACATGCAGGCGGCGATGCTGCGCCTGCATACCCAATCCGGCGACAAGCCGCGCCCCGGCGCGACGCCCAAGCCCTAATCCGTACATTTTTACTCAAGGTTATTCATCATGTCTTTGAAATGCGGCATCGTCGGCCTGCCCAATGTCGGCAAATCCACCCTGTTCAATGCCTTGACCAAGGCGGGTATCGCGGCAGAAAACTACCCTTTCTGCACCATCGAGCCCAATGTCGGCATCGTCGAAGTGCCTGACCCACGCCTGGCTGCGCTGTCGGTCATCGTCAAGCCCGAAAAGGTGGTGCCGGCGGTCGTGGAATTCGTCGACATCGCGGGACTGGTCGCAGGTGCGTCCAAGGGCGAAGGTCTCGGCAACCAGTTTCTCGCCAACATTCGCGAGACTGATGCGATTGCGCATGTCGTGCGCTGTTTCGAAGATGAAAACGTTGTCCACGTCGCCGGCAAAGTCGATCCGCTGTCGGACATTGAGACCATCAACACCGAACTCGCGCTGGCCGATCTCTCGGCGGTCGAACGCCATCTTGCCAAATTCACCAAGGCCGCCCGTTCCGGCACCGACAAGGAAGCGGCGAAACTGGTTCCGGTTCTGGAGAAGTGCCAGGCCGTATTGAATGAAGCCAAGCCCGTACGTTCGCTCGATCTTGACGAAGAGGAACTGGTCCTGTTGCGACCGCTGTGTCTGATCACTGCAAAACAGACGATGTATGTGGCCAATGTGCGGGAGGGCGGTTTTGAGAACAACCCGCATCTGGCGGCGGTGCAGGCGCTGGGTGCACGCGAAAAAGCGCCGGTGGTGGCCGTGTGCGCTGCGATCGAGGCCGAGATCGCCGACATGGAGGATGCCGACAAGAACGTGTTTCTGGAGGATATGGGCATGGCCGAGCCCGGGCTGAACCGGGTGATCAGCGCCGGATATACGCTGATGGGACTGCAGACCTATTTCACCGCCGGCGTGAAAGAAGTGCGGGCGTGGACCATCCACTGCGGCGATTCCGCGCCGCGGGCAGCGGCGGCGATCCATACCGATTTCGAGAAAGGTTTCATCCGCGCCGAGGTCATTGCCTACGACGACTTCATCGCTGCCAAGGGCGAGCAGGGGGCAAAGGAAGCCGGCAAGATGCGTCTGGAAGGCAAGGATTACATCGTCAAGGACGGTGACGTGATGCATTTCCGCTTTAACGTCTGATAGGTCTTCTGCCCGGGCGGCATGATTAAGAAATGCCAAACGAATAGGAATGTCCCGGTTTAAAATCTGCAGACTTTCTGTTAGTTACTGGTTCATTACATGCCGCTATTACTGCAGCAAGCTGCTTTTGCCGATTGTCCTGTTCAGGCGTTTTTGCGTTCGTGCAACGGCATTGCCGGCCTGCAATCGGGGCCAGGCGTATTGCCGCGGCTCTGAAGCGTCTGATGCCCGACGTCACTTCCTATCGGTTCTCGGTATCTTCACTAAAGGCCCGAGAGCTCGCGCTTTTTGTTGCCGGTACGGTCACCGGGGTCGCGCTGCTGGCCATGGCCTGGAAGTTCGGTATTGAGGAGTGGGTCGATCCGTTTCTACCGGGAACTCATCACGAGGACAGCGAGGCTGAACGCTGGGAGTTCGTCATTGCCTGTGCCATGTTTACCGGTCTCGGGTTGGCGTTACCGATACTTGCCTATTCGAGGCTCGCCGCCGAGAACCTGGCTGCCGCGCAGTTGTCCCGTGACGTTTTTGTTCTGGCGCCGCAACCGATGATGGTTACATCGAGCAGGGGTCTGGTGCTTGCCGTGAATCAGGCTTGGGAGTCTTTTGCCGGGCTGCAGAAAAGTCATGCAGTGGGAGTGCCAATTACCGCCCTGTGTGAATCGGTGATGGATGCGGGGATGCTGCGGCGTGTCGTCGAATCTGTCGATCATGCCGGTGCCTGGGCCGGGGAGGTGCAGGGCATGACAAAAGCAGGAAGTCCATGCTGGTCCTGGCTCGCGGTCAACATAATCAAGCACGGCGAAGAAGGGGTTCGGCATCAGGTTTGGTCTTTTTCAGACATCACGGCACAAAAACTCCGCGAGGCCTCGGCGGAGCACGCTGCCCTTCATGATCCACTGACCGGTCTGCCCAATCGACGGCTGCTTTATCAGCGTCTTGAGCGTGCCTTTACTTTCTACCGGCAGACTGGCGGAGGGCTTGCCGTTCTGTTTATTGATCTCGATGGCTTCAAGCCCGTTAATGACATTTACGGTCATGATGTCGGGGACCAGGCGCTTCAGGAGTCCGCCGACCGCATTCGTCGATGCGCCCGGGTGGAGGATCCCGTGGCGAGGTTCGGCGGGGATGAATTTGTAATTCTTGCCGGTAATGTCGCGGGTCCCGAGGATGCAGCTGCACTGGCGCGACGCTGCATTGAGGCATTTCAACCTGAAATCACGGTCAGGGATGGAGTTAGCGTGCGGGTCGGTGCCAGCGTTGGTATCGCACTTGCCGGTCAGGTTTTACAGGATGCAGATGCGTTGATCAGGGCAGCGGATGAGGCCATGTATGTCGCCAAACGTAATGGCGGCCGCTGTTACGTCTTTGCCGGCGAGAACCGCTAGCCGGAGGGCGATGACTTCATTGGCCCAGTGAGGCCGTCTCGATCAGTGCGGCTGACAGCCTGCCGCGCACCGCAAAATCCCAGCTGCCTTGGTATTCCACATCGTCGATCAGCCAGTTTTTCCCGGAACGGATCAGCAGGAAACGGTCATTCCAGGACTGAATTGTTTTGCCTGTCGCCGGATCGGCGTAGATGTATTTGATGCGCACTGTCGCAGTATCGGCGGATTCGGTCACGGCTTCGACTTCGCCCCTCGTTGCGCCCTCGAAAAGGCTCGAGAAAATATCACCGTCAACCATCGGCGGCTTGTCGGACGGGAATCGGACCTTGTATTTCTGCTGTCCGCGCAGTGCGTCCTCGAGCAAGCCGTTAAGCCGCAGGCTCAGGTGGGGCGCCAGCGCTCGAGCCTGGTTGGTGTCGGGAAGGCCACGGAAATGTTGCGCCTGATAAGCCTGCAGGAACGCCGCCACGCTTTTTCCTGCAGCAGCCCCCTCAGCGCCCGATATGTTTTGATCCGGATCTGTACAGGCGCAGAGCACCGCAAGCAGCAAACTGAACGCAAGGATTTTCATAACGGTGTTTTTCTGGACTGACTGATACGCTTCAGTACTTCGCCTTGGCTCGCATATCGCGAGCGCAGGGCTTTTTGGTCAGCGTCGAGTTCGAGGCACCCCATACGTTTTACAGCGCGATTGATCTGCTCCCGGCGATCATCGTCGTAGGGTTCCTCCCCCGCCCAGTGATTGCATATCACGGCACGCCGGATGAACTCGCTGACATCGGGCGGCATTCCCTCACGCAGCGCTTTTAACGCAGGCGGATCTTCGGTAACGGGGAGATCTGCTTGAGCCGCTGCAGTCGTTGGAGTTGCCGGAGCAGGCGTTCCCGTCTTGCCGGGAGGCATTTCCTTTGAAGCGGGGGCGCGTATGTTGGTTTGTACGGGGCCAGTCGGTGCAGGTGATTGATTAGGCTGCTGGCTGCAGGCCGCCATAAGGCAAGCCAGCGTGAGCAGTACAGTCTTGTGCTGGGAAAAGTAGGGGTGATGCATCGGATTTAAAACCTTCAGTGGTAGTTGTTGAGCGCTTTCACCCTGCCGTCTGAACCGAACCAGACCTGTCCGTTACCCAGCATTGCTCCCTCGCCGCGTACAAACATGTTGCGCGGCAGACCTTTGCTGATTTCCTCGCGGAATCTTGGTGTGAAGATCAGCTCGTAGTCAGTCAGCAATTCTGAGGCGGTGGTATAGCGCTTGCGTCCCGCCCCGGTATCGACGCGGATCGGATAGCGGATCATGGCGGCAGCGGTTTTCCGGTCATCATTTTTCACCGCCAGCCAGAAAGCCTGCGAGTTGTGATGGAGTTTTTCCGGATTGCTCACGCCGATTATGCCGTAGCGGCTTTTGAGGGATCCTGAAGTGCCGCTTTCCTGCTCAAGGAAAACCGGAATCATGTTCCCACCCGGTTTACTCCAGATGCCACGTATCACCTCGCATTGAAGGCTACTGTCCCCGAATTTGCTTTTGGGGTCTTTTTCCGGAAACTCGGCTTCGAACCGTGCGCTTGCGGTACCGGCGGAATCAAATTCTTCAAGCACAAGACGGTTCCCGTCAAGCATCCTGCCTCTAAGCGGGATGTCCATGAGTTGCGAAGCGTAAAAATACACGCCGGTAATGTCCTGCTCGCCGAAGATCAGCGTCATTCGGATACGGTATTTGGACGCGATCTCGCCATCGTAATTCCACAGCCAGCCGGGTTGGACTCTGTTGCACACCGCGTGTAATTGCGGTGGGACCAGAAAAAGCAGGATTACGATAAGTAACTTATGTGTCGAAGGCATCAGGTATGGATATCGTGTTAACTGGTGATCGCTGTGCTTATCCGGAGAGTCCGAGCTCGGAAATCCTAATGGTAATTTTATTGACGTGCCGTGCAGCGTGTCGCAGTGCCACGGACGATCCGGTAATCCGAAAATCCAAGCCACACCTCCGTTTCAATGGCAGCGCCAAGGCCCTGTTTCCGCCAGCCGGCTGCCTGCGCGCAGTTGGCATCGGTGGCTTCGCTGCTTTGTAGCCAGAAATAAATGCCGTTGCCCTCGATTCTGTAGGGACCCGAGTAGGTGCCTGAGTATACTTTTATGCGTTTTTCAACATCCCACAGGATCAGATCACGGGGATCCGGAGCCGTCCCGCTGTCAAGAATCAGCAGCGAGCCCTCCAGCGCCAGAAAATGCTCCGCGTTCTTGTTTCTTATTTCGAAATCCCCAGGATTCGCAGAGTACAGGCAGGGTTTGCCATCATCGCCCGGTACTTTCTTTCTTGCAATAAAGTGTTGTCCTGCCGATTCGGCTGGCTTCGCAATCACCCGGTAATGTACTCCGTCGTGACAGGTTGCCGGCTCTGTTGCGGCGGCACTGAAGGGCAATGCCGCCAATGGGAGCAAAACGATGGGCATGACGAATTTCATTGCCGTAACCCGGTCTTTAGGGATGTGAATGGATTGCGATGATAGGCGTTGCTTTTGCCCCGGGCGAACGACCAGTCAAGGCAAATACTTTTTGTAATCGTAAATTTACAAGACTATACTTATAAATATTCAATGACGCCCACGCAAGGAGGCGGAATATGCTCGCACAGTCCCTGCTTCAAAGGTTTTTCGCAATTGCCTTGATCCTGTTCGTTGCCGGTTGTGCCGGCGTCGGTGGCAGTCATCGGTCAGGCCTGGACGTCGAAGACATGAACAATGCGATCACTCTGGATGATGTCTCTTACATCCAGGCTGCAGTGGCCCGCGGACTCAATGTCAATCAGAGCATCCAGGCGCCTGGTTATTCCAACGGTGCACCTCTCATCGCACTGGCCGCTCGCGCGGCTTCCATCCGCACATTGCGTTATCTGATTGCTGCCGGAGCCGATTTCAACGCGCGCACATCCGTCAACGAAACGCCGCTGATGCTGGCCGCCTATTTCCGAGAGGATGGCGAATCTTCGGTGGATCGCCATGACGAGGCCGTGCGTGTGCTGCTGGATGCGGGCGCCAATCTTGAAAACCCCTATAACTACACCGCGCTGGCCTATGCCGCCTATAACGACCGCCAGCGTGCGATGCGCTTCCTGATTGAAAGTGGTGCAAAGCTGGATGCCGATTCCGTCAACCGGCTGGTCTACGTCAATACACCATTGATGATGGCGACGATCCAGGGGCACCGGGAAGCGGTACGCACGCTTTTGCGTGCGGGCGCCGATCCGCTGGTGCGCGTGCATGGCGGCAACACGGCACGTGAATTCGCAGTGAAATACCGGCATACCCACATTGAGCCGCTGCTGGCCTGTGCAGAACGGCTTCAGCCGGGCCTCAGCTTTATCGAGCGCTGCGACAATCCCCGCGTCGCGTCGCGTCAATAGTCGTTCATAAGCCCGCTGTTAGTCTCCTGCGGGCCGGGGCCGCAGGCTGATGATCAGCACGCCGGCCAGCACCAGCGCCGCGCCGCTGGTCTGAACGGTGGTCATGTTTTCGCCGAGAAACATCCAGGCGAACACCATCGTCGCCACCGGTCCGATGCAGCCGGTCAGCGACACCTGGTTGGCACCGATGCGCTTGAGGCCTTCGGCCATCAGCCACAGCGGCAGCACCGTGGAAAATACCGCGAGAATGGTCACCAGCACGTAGACCCTGTCGTCGACCACCAGCGCCTGCAGCGGGCGGGTCGCGGTGAAATGGGCGATCACGAACCCGGTGGCGATCAGTGAGGCGTAGGCGGAGAAGCGCATCGAACCGAATTTGTGCACCAGCCGGCTGCCGGCAACGAGATAGATGGCGTAGGACACCGCGCTGCCGAACACCAACAATGTGCCCAGCGCGGTCAACGTCAGATCAGCGCCGAGGTGCGCTTCAGCGCTGAACACCAGCGCGATGCCGGCGTAGGACAGCGCCAGCGATATCAACTGTCGCCCCCGCAGCGGTTGCTGTAAAAAAGCCGCGGACAACAGCAGCACCAGCGTCGGGTACAGGTAGAGGATCAGCCGGCCGAAGCCGGCGGAAATATATTGCAGGCCGGCCAGATCGAGAAAACTGCCGAGGTAGTAGCCGAGGAATCCCAGTGCGGCGAGCGCGCCGATTTCACGGCGCGTGACTTTTTCGGTCATGCGGCCCGCCCACCACGCCATCAGCAGAAACAACGGAGCGGCGAACAGCATGCGCAAAGTCAGCAGCGTGGTGGTGTCGACGCCGTACTGATAAGCCGCTTTGACCAGAACCGGTTTTCCGGAGAACGCAATGGATCCCGCGAGCGCGCAGGCGATGCCCAGCCAGGCGTTGCGGCGAACGGACTGCGATGCAGGCACTAGCGGCGGCGCCCGCCGCCGAGGATGGAGCCGAGCACGCCGCGGATGATCTCGCGGCCGACCTGCGAGCCGATGGCGCGGGCGGCGCTTTTGGCGGCCATTTCGACGACACCTTCACGGCGCCCGCCGCGGGGCCCGGTGCTGCCGCCGAGCAGATCGCCCAGCGCGCCGAACATGCCGCCGCCAGACGACGCACCGCCCTGCGTAGCCGCGGGCTGTGTCGCCGCCTGTTCTTTTACGCGCTGCGTGAGTTTTTCATAGGCCGATTCACGGTCCTGCAGGGTGTCGTAAACCCCGGCGACCAGGGAACCCTTCATCGTGGCGGCGCGCTCTTCCGGCGTCACCGGACCGAGGCGGCTGCCCGGTGGCAGCACGAAGGCGCGTTCGACGATGCACGGCCGTCCCTTTTCATCGAGCAGCGACACCAGCGCTTCGCCGACACCCAGTTCGGTGATCGCGGCCTCGACATCCAGTTTGGGATTGGCGCGCAGTGTCGTCGCCGCACTTTTGACCGCTTTCTGGTCGCGCGGCGTGAATGCGCGCAATGCGTGCTGTACGCGGTTGCCGAGCTGGCCGAGCACGCTCTCGGGAATATCCAGCGGGTTCTGGGTGACGAAATAGACGCCAACGCCCTTGGAGCGGATCAGCCGGACCACCTGTTCGATTTTTTCGAGCAGCGCCCGCGGGGCGTCGTTGAACAGCAGATGGGCTTCGTCGAAGAAAAACACCAGCTTGGGTTTTTCCGGATCGCCGACTTCCGGCAGTTGTTCGAACAGTTCGGACAGCAGCCACAGTAAAAATGTGGCGTAGAGTTTGGGTGAATTCATCAGCTTGTCGGCGGCGAGGATGTTGATTACGCCGCGACCCTGCGCATCGGTCTGGATCAGATCCTGGATGTTCAGCGCGGGCTCGGCGAAGAACTTGTCGCCGCCCTGCTGTTCGATTTCGAGCAGACCGCGCTGGATGGCGCCGATTGAGGCAGCCGAGATGTTGCCGTACTGGGTGGTGAAGTTCTTCGCATTGTCGCCGACGAACTGCAGCATCGCGCGCAGATCCTTCAGGTCGAGCAGCAGCAGGCCGTTGTCGTCAGCGATCTTGAACGCCAGAGTCAGCACGCCCTGCTGGGTGTCATTCAGGTTGAGCAATCGCGCCAGCAGCAGCGGACCCATTTCGGAAATTGTCGCCCGCACCGGATGGCCTTGTGTGCCGAAGGCGTCCCAGAACACCACCGGGTTGCCGGAATAGGTAAATCCGTCGATGCCGAGTTGTTTGAGGCGTTCTTCGATTTTCTGCTTGGGTTCGCCCTTTTGCGAAATACCGGCGAGATCGCCTTTGACGTCGGCCATGAACACCGGTACGCCGATTTTCGACAGATTTTCGGCCAGACGCTGCAGGGTGACTGTTTTACCGGTACCGGTGGCGCCGGCGATCAGCCCGTGCCGGTTGGCAAAACCCGGGAGCAGGTACAGGTCGTGGTCGGATTTGGCGATGAGCATCGGTTCGGCCATGGCGGATTCCTGAGAGGCTGTATGGAGGGGGCTATGTTAAAATTTAAAACATTCTAACGGGTAAATTAAGCAATCATGGCCGGACATTCCAAGTGGGCGAACATTCAGCACCGCAAAGGGCGGCAGGATGCCAAGCGGGGCAAAATCTTCACGCGACTGATCAAGGAGATTACGGTGGCTGCGCGCCTGGGAGGCGGTGATGCCGACAGCAATCCGCGCCTGCGCCTGGCGATGGACAAGGCCTACGACAACAACATGCCCAAGGACAACGTCGAGCGCGCGATCAAACGCGGCTCCGGTGAGCTTGAGGGCGTCAATTACGAAGAAATCCGCTACGAAGGTTACGGCATCGGCGGCGCCGCGGTGATGGTCGACTGCATGACCGACAATCGCACGCGTACCGTAGCCGACGTGCGCCATGCCTTTACCAAATACGGCGGCAATCTCGGCACCGACGGTTCCGTGGCCTTCCTGTTCAAGCATTGCGGGCAGTTGCTGTTCGCGCCGGGCACCGATGAGGCCAAGCTGATGGACGCCGCGATTGAGGCCGGCGCTGAAGATGTGGTGAGCCACGAAGACGGCAGCATCGAGGTCATTACCGGCCCCGCGGAATTTTCGACAGTGCGTTCCGCGCTGGAAAAGACCGGATTCAAATCGGAGCATGCCGAAGTCACGATGAAGCCGGGCACCGAAAATGCGCTGGTCGGCGACGACGCCGTGCGCATGCAGAAACTCCTGGACGCGCTGGAAGCCGTCGACGACGTGCAGGAGGTTTACACCACCGCAGTCATCGACGAGCCGGCTTGAGCACGGCTCCCACGCTGCGCATCCTAGGTATCGACCCCGGCCTGCGGGTCACCGGCTTCGGCATCATCGAGCAGACCGGCCAGCAACTCGCTTACATTGCCAGCGGTTGCGTGCGCAGCGGCGAGGGCGAATTACCCGTCCGTCTCAAGGTGCTGCTAGAGGGACTGCAGGAAGTCATCACGACCTATCATCCGGACTGCGCTGCGGTCGAACAGGTCTTCGTCAACGTCAATCCGAAATCCACGCTGCTGCTCGGGCAGGCCCGCGGCGCGGCGATCTGTGCTGCGGTTTTGCACGAACTGCCGGTGGCCGAATACACCGCACTGCAGGTCAAGCAGGCAGTCGTTGGCGCCGGCAAGGCGCACAAGACCCAGGTGCAGATGATGGTGCGTAAACTGCTGCGGCTGCCCGGCGATCCGAGTCCGGATGCGGCCGATGCGCTGGCCTGCGCGATCTGCCATGCCCACGGCGGCCTGGGTTACGGCGGCGTCGGCATCGGCCAGCGCCGCCGACGGGGCCGCCTGGGATGAGTCGTATCCTGCTGGCCTGGGAACTCGGTACCGGTTTCGGACATCTGGGCCCTTTTCTCGGCATCGCTCCCCGCCTGCTGGCGCACGGTCATGAACTGCATATTGCCGCACGCGAAGTCGCCAGTGCCGTGCGTGCGGTGGGCAGCCTGCCGATTGCTGTACACCAGGCGCCGGTTTGCCTGAACACGTACAACGGATTGGAGGAGCCGCCACTGAATTTTGCCGAGATCCTGATGCGTTACGGTTATCTTGAACCGGCAATGCTGCGCGGGTTGATTGTCGCTTGGCGGTCTCTGATCAGCGCCGTGCGTGCGGATGTGGTGGTGGCCGATCATGCCCCGACGGCCTTGCTCGCGGCCCGGCTGGAGCAGCGGCCTGCAGCCGTGATCGGCAGCCCGTTCGCCGTGCCTCCGGAGGTGCACCCGACACCGGGAATGCGCCACTGGGTTCAGGTGCCACCGGAGCGTCTTGTCAACAGCGATGCCCGGGTGCTCGCGGTAATCAATGCAGTGCTGCCCTCCGGCGTCCGTAGTCTGACCGCCCTGCACGAACTGTTCTCCGGAACCGGTAAGTTCTTCCTGGGCATGCCGGAAACCGACCCTTACAGCGCGCGCGCGGATGCACTTTATTTCGGTGTGTACGGGCGCAGCACGGGGACGGCGGTTCCTTCGTGGCCGGTGGGTCAGGGCAAGCGCGTACTGGCTTATCTGCACGCCGACTACCCGCATGTCGAGGCCGTGATACAGGGACTGGCAGCGTGTGACGCGCGCGTCATCGTCTATATGCTTGGCGGCAGCCGCAAGTTGCTGGATGCCTTTGCCGCGGCAGGCGCAGTGGTTTCCGCGGAACCGCTCGATCTCGACGCACTGCTGCCGCAAGCCGATCTGTGCGTGAGTCACGGACCGGGTACCGCGATCGCCTCTCTGCAAGCAGGCGTTCCGGTATTGATTCTGCCCAAGCAACTGGAGAACTTTCTGTTTGCCCGGTCGCTGGAGCGCATGGGCGTCGGTGCGCTGGTTCATCCGGATCAGAAAGCGCCGGATATACGTGGCGCGCTTTTCACGGTGCTGTCCAGTGAAAAGCATGCAACTGCGGCGAAGACATTTGCTGAAAGCCATCGCCATACCACGGTTGATACAATTGCCGGGCAGGTTGTCGCTCGCATTGAGGCGTTAGCCGGCCTGCACCGCAAGGAAAAAACATGATCGGGCGCATCGCAGGACGTCTGCTGGTCAAGCAGCCGCCGCAAATCATTGTCGACGTCAACGGCGTCGGTTATGAAATCGACGTGCCGATGAGCACGTTGTACCAGTTGCCCGCCACCGGTGAGCCGGTGACGCTGTTCACCCATCTGGCGGTACGCGAAGATGCGCACCAGCTGTTCGGATTTGCCACTGAAGCCGAGCGCGCATTGTTCCGGCAGTTGATCAAGATCTCCGGCATCGGCGCGCGCACGGCGTTGTCGGTGCTTTCGGGCATGTCGGTGGCGGAACTGCACGAGGCCGTGCGCGCCAAGGACGGTGGGCGCCTGACCAAAATCCCGGGGATCGGCAAAAAAACCGCGGAACGCCTGCTGCTCGAGTTGCGCGACCGCCTGCCCAAGGGCGTGGTGCAGGCCGGTACTGCGGCGGCTTCCACGGAAGGCAGCGATATTGCCAATGCGCTCAGCGCGCTTGGCTACAATGACAAGGAAGTGACGTGGGTGGTCGGCCAGTTGCCGGCTGGATTGACGGTGACCGACGGCATCCGCCAGGCGCTTAAACTGCTGTCCAAATCCTGATTGAACGCAGACCCTGCCGATGATTGAAACCGACCGCCTGATTTCCGCAGCACCCGCTTCCGTGCAGGAAGAGGTGATCGAGCGCGCGCTGCGACCGAAGGCGCTGGACGAATACGTCGGGCAGGAAAAGGTGCGCGGCCAGCTGTCGATCTTCATCGAGGCGGCGCGCAAGCGCAAGGAAGCGCTGGATCACGTGCTGCTGTTCGGCCCGCCCGGCCTTGGCAAGACCACGCTGGCGCATATCATCGCCCGCGAGATGGGCGTCAATCTGCGCCATACCTCGGGCCCGGTGATCGAACGCGCGGGTGACCTCGCGGCGATGCTGACCAATCTCGAACCGAACGACGTGCTGTTCATCGACGAAATCCACCGCCTGTCGCCGGTGGTCGAAGAAATCCTCTATCCCGCGCTGGAGGATTTTCAGATCGACATCATGATCGGTGAAGGCCCCGCGGCGCGCTCGGTAAAGCTGGACCTGCCGCCGTTCACGCTGGTCGGCGCAACCACGCGCGCCGGCATGCTGACCAATCCGCTGCGCGATCGTTTCGGCATCGTCGCCCGACTCGAGTTCTACAGTGCCGATGAACTGACCCGCATCGTCGAACGCTCGGCGCGTCTGCTTGAAGTCGAGATCGATGCTGCAGGTGCGCGTGAAGTGGCCGCACGCTCGCGCGGCACGCCGCGCATTTCCAACCGGCTGCTGCGCCGCGTGCGCGATTTCGCCGAGGTGCGTGCTGACGGCAAGGTCACCAAGGGCGTTGCCGATGAGGCGCTGAAGATGCTCGACGTTGACGGCGTCGGCCTCGACGTCATGGATCGCAAACTGCTGCGCGCGGTGATCGACAAGTTCGGCGGCGGGCCGGTGGGCGTTGACAATCTGGCAGCGGCCATCGGTGAGGAGCGCGACACCATTGAAGATGTGCTCGAGCCTTACCTGATTCAGCAGGGTTACCTGCAGCGCACGCTGCGCGGTCGTATCGCCACGGCGCTGGCGTATCGGCATTTTGGTTTGCCCGAGCCGCGGGGTGACGGGCCAGGCGACCTCTGGAACCAGTGATGTTTTTCCAGATCGAGGTTACCACCCACTGCAGCTTTACCTGTTTTTACTGTGCTGGCCGGGATATGCCGCAGCGGCATATGGGCTGGCCGGTGTTCGAGCGAGTGCTCGAGCACATCCCGGCGGGGGCGCATACCGTTTCATTGCAGGGTGAAGGTGAGCCGACATTGCACCCCCGGTTCTGGGATATGGTGTCTGCGGTTCGCATGCGGGGATTTGCGCCGACGACCATTACCAACGGCTACGAAATTGACGCTGAGCGCCTTGCCGCCGAACTGCCCGATATCGCCGTGTCGCTGGATACGCTGGATGAGACTGAAGCCACCCGGATAGGCCGCCTCAAGCTGCACCGGGTGCTGGCCAGTCTGGATCGGCTCCTTGCCGCGATGGGGCCGGGCCGGGTGCGCATCATGACCGTCGACTACGGTCAGGATCTCCAGCCGTTGCGGCAATTCCTGCAGGGCAAGGGCGTATACCAGCACATCGTGCAGCCCTTGCAGAGCAAGGACGACTACGCGCGCCGCTATCCTGACCAGGCAACCGCTGCCGGCCAGTACCACTATCAATGCCGTTTTCTGCGCGCTCCGGTGATGCGCTATTACGATGTTGAAGGGCGCGAAATGCCGTGCTGCTTCATCAAGGACGTTTCGACATTTACCAGCATTGATGCCCTTGCGGACTCGCTTCTGCAAGGCGTTGTGCCGCCCCCGTGCGCCGGCTGCCGGGAAATCATGACCGGCAGCCGGTTGCCTGCCCACGCCTGAAATATAAAATAAGATATTGATTATATTGAATAAAATAAGAGTTCCCGATTTGCATCCCGGAGAGCCGCAGCGGGATTTGCGAACGTGGTGAATGTTGCGCAACCCTTTTCCTGGCCGGTGCGCGTTTATTACGAGGACACCGACGCCGGCGGCGTGGTGTATTACGCCAACTATCTGAGTTTCATGGAGCGCGCACGTACTGAATGGTTGCGCGCGCTCGGCTTCGAACAACCGGCGCTGGCGGCGGAACATGGCGTGCTGTTTGTGGTGCGGGCGGTGAACATCGATTACCTCAAACCGTCGCGGTTTAACGACAGCTTGCAGGTGACGGTGGAAGTCGTTAACGTCGGCGGCAGTCGCATCCGGTTTTTGCAGCGCGTGCTGCGCGGGGACGAGGAGATCGTGCGGGCCGATGTCGATGTCGTGTGCGTCAATACCGACACCTTCAGGCCGGTGCGTGTACCCCGGGAGATGCGCACAACAATAGGAATGGAAGAGTGAACGCAACATTGACCCATGACATGTCGGTGCTCAGCCTGATCACCGGAGCCAGCATTCCGGTGCAACTGGTGATGGCCATGCTGATGCTGGCCTCGATGTTTTCCTGGTATTACATTTTTCTGAAGGCTTTCACGTTGCGCCGCACTGCGCAGCAGACGGCGGAGTTCGAGCGCCAGTTCTGGAGCGGCGCCGACTTGAACGAGCTTTATCAGCGTGCGGTCAATGCGCGCGAATCTGCCGGCAGCCTTGAACGCATTTTCGAGGCAGGCTTCCGCGAATTCACCAAACACCGGCGCGAACCCGGCGCCGATGTCGGTGCGCTGATGGACAGCACGCGGCGCGCGATGCGCGCGACCTATCAGCGCGAGATGGACAAGCTCGAATCCTCGCTGTCGTTCCTCGCATCGGTCGGTTCAGTCAGCCCCTATGTCGGCCTGTTGGGTACGGTGTGGGGCATCATGAATTCCTTTCGTGGTCTCGCCAACGTCGGACAGGCGACGCTGAGCCACGTCGCGCCGGGCATCGCGGAGGCGCTGATCGCCACCGCGATCGGCCTGTTCGCGGCGATCCCGGCGGTGGTGGCGTACAACCGGTTTGCCGGCGACGTCAACCAGCTGGCGATCCGTTTTGAGTCCTTCACCGAAGAGTTTTCCAACATTCTGCAGCGACAGGTGCATTAGGCCCTGACCTGATATGCGGAGAGAAAAGCGCAACAGCCATCAGTTGATGAACCAGATCAACGTCGTGCCGTACATCGACGTGATGCTGGTGCTGCTGGTGATCTTTATGGTCACCGCACCGATGATGAATCCCAGCAAGGTCGATCTGCCGTCGGTAGGCAAGTCATCCGAAATCAAAACCCCGCCGCTGCAGATTGTCGTCGACAAAAAAGGTGATCTGACTTTTCGCGACCAGGACGGCAAGGCCGATCGCAAAGTGAAATGGGATGAAGTGATTGCCATCATCAAGGAGCGGCAGTCGCGCAATCCCGAGCAGGCGGTGGTGATCGCAGCGGATAAAGAGGTGCTTTACGAAAAAGTGGTCGAAGTGATGAACACGCTGCAGAAGAACAATGTGCAGCGGGTGGGATTGCTGGTCCGCTCCGGAAACTAGATGGCCGCCGCCTGAATGACCGCTACAGCGTTCCAATCCCGCGAGCAGGTCTTGGCCGGCGGGCTGGCTTTCGCGATGCACTTGTTGTTGCTGGTGTTCCTGGTGTTCGGCGTGAGCTGGCAGCACCAGCGGATCGATACCGCGGTCGTTGTCGATCTGTGGCGTGATTTGCCGGCCGTGGCGCCGCCCGCGCCAGAGGTGAAGCCGGAGCCGCCGCCGCCCGCACCGAAAGTCGAAGCCAAGCCGCCGCCGAAGCCTGAACCCGCCACCGCAATCAAGCCCGATATTGCCCTGAAGGAAAAGCAGGAGAAGGAGCGCAAGCTCAAAGAGCAGGCCATTGCGGAAACCAAAAAGCGCGCGGATGAAAAAGCGCGTGAAGCCGAGGTCGAAAAGAAAAGGCGCACCGAAGCGGAAGCGCTGAAAAAGAAACAGGCGGCTGAGGCCGACGCCAAACGCATCGCCGGCGAGCAGGCGAAGGCGGAGCAGGCGTTGGCGGCGCAGCAGGCGGCAGCCAGCGCGAAGGTTGTCGATGAATACAAGCGGCGTATCATCGAAAAAGTGAAGCGTTTCATCGCCCCTACCCCCGGGGTCAGTGACAATGCGCAGGTCGAGTTCGACGTCGTCTTGCTGCCTGGAGGTGAAGTGCTGAGTGCAAAGCTGAAAAAATCCAGCAACAGCATTCCCGCCTACGATTCCGCGATCGAGCGCGCAATCCTTAAAGCGCAGCCGCTGCCGCTGCCGCCGGATCCGGCGCTGATGCGCCAGTTCCGGGAACTTAATCTGGTATTCCGGCCCAAAGAGTAATCCTGCCCAATGATCATACAAATGCAATTTCATGCTGAGACCATGCGCAACATCATGCTGAACCTGCTGCGGACCCTGACGGTGTCGCTGCTGCTGTCCGCCGGCAGCGCAGGCGCTGCGATGACCATCGAAATCGTCGGCGCCGGCGCCAACCAGATTCCGGTAGCCATCGTGCCGTTCC
Source organism: uncultured beta proteobacterium (assembly GCA_903933915.1). Classification (GTDB taxonomy): domain Bacteria; phylum Pseudomonadota; class Gammaproteobacteria; order Burkholderiales; family SG8-41. The sequence goes on from CAIZLW010000190.1 coordinate 33,571, forward strand.
GTGCCGAAGAGGGGCTTTCCCAGCGTTTGACGACGGTAGTCGCTGCCGATCTGGCGCGCAGCGGGTTGTTCCGCATGGTCGATCCCGGCGGCATGAACCCGGTGCCGTATGAACCCGAGCAGCTCAATTACGGACAGTGGAAAGCGCGTGGCGCGGAAGCCGTGGTGATCGGATCGGTGACCAAGGCCGCCGACGGCCGATACGACATCCGTTTTCGCGTGATGGATGCGGTCAAACAGACGCAGATCGCGGGCTTTGTCTATTTCGCCACTGAAAGCCAGCTGCGCCTGACCGCACACAAGATCGCCGACGTCATTTACGAAAAACTCAGCGGTGATACCGGGGTATTCGCAACGCGCATCGCCTATGTGGTGAAACGCGGCCGCAACTACGAACTGCATGTTGCCGATGCGGACGGCTATGGCGCGCAGAGCGTGCTCAGTTCCAACGAACCGATCATTTCGCCGGCGTGGTCGCCGGACGGCACGCGGCTCGCTTATGTTTCCTTCGAGCAGAAAAAACCCGTGGTTTATGTGCAGTCGCTGGTCACCGGCGCGCGTCAGCCTGTTGCACAGTTCCGCGGCAGCAACAGCGCGCCGGCATGGTCACCCGACGGCAAACGTCTGGTGGTGACGCTGACGCGCGACGGCGGTTCGCAGTTGTTCACGATCAACGCCGACGGCAGCGGCTCGCCGCTGCGGCTGACGCAGAGTTCGGCGATTGACACCGAAGCCAATTTTTCACCGGACGGCCAGTCCATCCTGTTTACTTCCGACCGCGGCGGCGGTCCGCAGATCTATCGTATTCCCGCTGCCGGCGGCGCTGCGCAACGGGTGACCTTCGAAGGCACGTATAACGTATCGCCGCGGCACAGTCCCGATGGCAAGAGCTTCACTTTCATCCAGCGCAACGGTGGGCGTTTCAATGTCGCCGTGCAGGATTTTGCAACACGCCAGGTGCAGGTGCTGACCGACGGCGGCATTGATGAATCACCGAGCTTTGCGCCCAACGGCAAGATCATCCTCTACGCATCCGAGATAAGGGGGCGTGGTATATTGGCCGCAGTGTCCAGCGACGGCCGCATCAAGCAGCGTTTCACTGCTGATGTCGGGGATGCGCGTGAACCTGCGTGGAGTCCCGTGGTCAATAAATAATAGAAAAACAGAAATAGTATCCAGAATACTACTCAGCAAACCACTTCAGTCGACAAGGAGTCCGAACATGAAACGAATAATTCTCGCATTTGCAGCCGCCGCGATACTCGCCGCCTGCAGCAGCACGCCGACCAAGGAGCAGGAAGGCGCCGCGGTTGAAGACCGCAATGCTGCTGCTGCCGCCGCGGCTGCCGCGCAGCAGAAACCGCAGACCCAGACGACGGGGCCGACTTCCAAGCCGCTGGAATCGTCCAGCATGTCGGGCGATCCGCTGAAGGACCCGTCGAATATCCTGTCCAAGCGCAGCGTCTATTTCGAACTCGACAGCAATGTTGTCAAGGAAGAATTCAAGCCGGTGGTGGCGGCGCACGCGCGTTATCTGCAGCAGAACCGCGGCGTGAAAATGACGGTGCAGGGCAATGCCGATGAGCGTGGCAGCCGTGAATACAACCTGGCCCTTGGCCAGCGCCGTGCCGATGCGGTGAAACAGGCGATGCAGCTGCTCGGCGCGCAGCCCGACCAGATTGAATCCGTCAGTTTCGGCGAGGAAAAGCCCAAAGCCACCGGACATGACGAGAAGAGTTGGTCGGAAAATCGCCGTGCCGATCTCGCTTATCCGAACGACTGATCCCCGATCATGAGGTATTGCAGCATGCGCACGGCGGCCGCAGCGCTTGCTTTATGCGCCGGTCTGTTTGCCGCCGGCCCGGCATCTGCCGGCCTGTTTGACGATGAGATCGCGCGCAAGCAGATCGCCGAACAGCAGAAACGCGTCGACGAACTGCGCCAGCAAAACGACGGCATGGCCGGCCGGTTGGCCAAGCTCGAAGAAGACGCCAAAGCCCAGCCGGTGCTGGCGCTGGTCGCGGAAATCGAGAAACTGCGCGAAGAAATCCGCAACCTGCGCGGTCAGGTCGAAACCCTGGGCAACAATATTGAAGGCGTCGCCAAGCGGCAGCGCGACATGTATGTCGATCTCGACCAGCGCCTGCGCCGTTTTGAGCAACCGGGCGCGGCGATAGCCCCGACGCCGGGTGCTGCGGCCCCGGCTGCTGGTGCGGCAGCGGTTGCCGAAGCGCCCAAACCGGCATCGACCGCTGCTGGCGTCAGCGTTGAAGAGAACGAAACCTACGAACGCGCGCAGGGCCAGCGCCGCATCGGCAATTACCAGGGGGCGATCACCGCGTTCCAGGCCTTTATCGCCAAATATCCGAAAAGCACTTTGGCGCCGCGCGCCCAGTACTGGATCGGCGATTCACATTTCAATTTGCGCGATTTCAAGAATGCGATCGCCAGCCAGCAGAAACTGGTGGCGGCTTATCCCGACAGCTCGTCCGTGCCGGATGCGCTGCTCAACATGGCCAGCGCGCAGCTGGAAGCCGGTGATAATCCCGCCGCGCGCAAGACCATGGATGGCCTGATTGCGCGGTATCCGTCATCCGAGGCCGCCGAGAAGGCGCGACGGCGCGTCGCCAATTTGCGCTGAGCTGCTACGGCCTAGCGCCGCATCCCGGTAGAATCACTGCCGTGAACACCACCGTGACCGAAAAACCCGCCGCTGTATCCGCCGCCACCACACTGCGCGTGACGGAAATTTTTCATTCGCTGCAGGGGGAAACCAGCCGCACCGGACTGCCCACGGTTTTTGTACGGCTGACCGGGTGCCCGTTGCGCTGCGGCTATTGCGACACCGCCTATGCCTTTCACGGCGGCGAGTCGCTGACGCTCGATGAAATCCTCAGCCGCGTCGCGGCGCATGGTGCGCGCTACGTGACGCTCACCGGCGGCGAGCCGCTGGCGCAGAAACAGGCGCCGCTGTTGCTGCAACGCCTCGCCGACGCCGGTTATTCGGTCTCGCTGGAAACCAGCGGTGCGCTGGATGTGTCGGCCGTCGACCCGCGCATTTCAAAAATTCTTGATCTGAAAACTCCCGGTTCCGGCGAGTGCGAACGTAACCTGTGGTCCAATCTCGCGCATCTGACACCGCATGACGAAATCAAATTCGTGCTCTGCGACGAGGCTGATTATCAATGGGCGTGCGAACAGATCGGCAAGCACCGGCTCGCCGCCTCATGTCCGCTGCTGATGTCGCCGGTGCATGGCAAACTCGAGCCGCGCCAGCTCGCTGAATGGATCCTTCGCGACCGTTTGCCGGTGCGCCTGCAGGTCCAGCTGCACAAGCTGCTGTGGGGCGAGAAACCTGGCCACTGAGCCGGACACTGAACGGAACATTGAAAGATGACTTCACCCGCAGTCGTACTGCTTTCCGGCGGCCTGGATTCCGCCACCACGCTGGCGATGGCCCGTGCCGTCGGCCATGACTGTCATTGTCTGTCGATCGACTATGGCCAGCGTCATCGCTCCGAACTGGATGCAGCGGCACGGGTAGCACAGGCGCTGGGTGCAAAAGCGCACAAGGTCGTGCGCATTGATCTTGGCGCGGTCGGTGGTTCCGCGCTGACCGATCTGGCGATACCGGTTCCGGTGGATGGCGTGCAGCCGGGCATACCCGTGACCTATGTGCCGGCGCGCAACACCATCATGCTCGCGCTCGCGCTGGCAGAAGCCGAAGTCACCGGCGCTGCCGATATCTGGTTTGGCGCCAACGCGGTCGATTATTCGGGCTATCCCGATTGCCGGCCCGAATACATGCGCGCGTTCGAAACGCTGGCGAATCTGGCAACCAAAGCTGCAGTCGAAGGTCGGCGGCTGCAATTGCATACGCCGATCATCACACTGAGCAAAGCCGACATCATTCGCCGCGGCACCGCGCTGGGTGTGGATTACGCGATGACGGTGTCGTGTTATCAGGCAGATGCGGCGGGGCGGGCGTGCGGCGTCTGTGATTCCTGCCGTCTGCGCCGCGCCGGCTTTGAAGGTGCCGGTGTCGCCGATCCGACCTGTTATAAATAATTCAATAAAAACAAATACTTGCAGGGAATCCTCGGGTGCACAGTACACTCGCCGCTGAAAAGAGCGTGTGCGGACGGATGCCCGGCTGCACCACTGGAGTGAATGATGGAAATCAACGTGCATTACCAGGTCCTGGCGACGGTGTTTGTCATTGCCGCCGTGCTCGGCATCATCGTCAGCAAGACCAACTTCTGCACCATGGGGGCGGTATCCGACTGGGTCAACATGGGCGACCCCGGCCGCATGCGTGCGTGGCTGCTGGCGATGGCGGTGGCGATGGGCGGTGTGGCCATCATGGAAGCGTTTGCTGCGATCAATCTGGGCAGTGAAACTTTTCCGCCGTACCGTGCCGCCAATTTCAGCTGGCTGCGTTTTCTGGTTGGCGGTACGTTGTTCGGCATCGGCATGACGCTGGCCAGCGGCTGCGGCAACAAGACGCTGGTGCGCGTCGGCGCCGGCAACCTGAAATCGCTGGTCGTGCTGGCGATTGCCGCAGTGATGTCCTATCTGATGCTGTGGACGCCGTTCTACGAGCAGTTGTTCCACCCCTGGGTATCGGCGACCACGATCGATCTTGCACAACATGGCATCCCGTCGCAGGAACTCGGCGCGGTGATAGCCGGGCTGTCGGGATTTCAGCCCTCACGCACTTTTAATGCCGCAGTCGGCGGCATCATCGCGGTGTGTCTGCTGGCGTTCGTGTTTCGTTCCGCGGAGTTTCGCGGCAGCTTTGACAATCTGCTCGGCGGCACTGCCGTCGGGCTCGCGGTAATCGCCGGCTGGTATCTGACCGGCGGTCCGCTGGGGCTGGCATGGAAGGAATATGCCGAGTTCGCGACCGTAGTGCCGAGCCGCGTGCAGGTGCAGTCCTATACCTTCATCAGTCCGATGGGCGACAGCGTTCGCTATCTGTTGAGTCCGGGTGATTTTTCACGGGTCAATTTTGGAGTCGCTGCACTGGCCGGCGTGATTGCCGGTTCCTGCATTTATGCGGTGGTTACACGCGGTTTTCGCATCGAGTGGTTTGTTTCGATGCGGGATTTTGCCAATCATGCGATCGGTGGCGTGTTGATGGGCGTCGGCGGGGTGCTGGCGATGGGTTGCACCGTGGGGCAAGCTATTACCGGCATGTCCACCGTCGCACTGGGGGCCATGCTGACCTTCCTGGCTATCGTTGCCGGGGCGGCAGGGACCATGAAATACCAGTATTGGCGGATGCTGCAGGAGGATTGAGTGTATCCGATGGTTTTCCGGGCAAATGCGGGTTGACCCACATAGCCCCGACAGTTAAAATTCGCCCCTTTTTGGGAGGTTAGCTCAGCCGGTAGAGCAGCGGACTTTTAATCCGTTGGTCGCGAGTTCGAATCTCGCACCTCCTACCATTCAAGATCAAGGGGTTAGCTAAATTAGCTAGCCCTTTGTTCTTTCCGGCGTGTGGAAAACGTGGGGAGGTGGATCACATTACCGCCCCTACCGTTTTCAATCCTCGCTGCTGCGACCGTCAGATGCTCGGTTGCATACTTCGCGTAACGATCTACCATTACGCGGGACTTCCAGCCGCCCAAGTCTTTCAGCTCATCGCAAGACGTCCCCGCCTGACGATGCCATGACGCCCATGTATGCCTGAGGTCATGGAACCGAAAATCCTCAATCCCTGCTTTCCTTAACGCGGTATGCCATGCCGAGTTGGTCAGTTCCCACCGGATCGGCTTCCCGTTGTAAGTGAAACAATAACGGGGATGTTTCCCGACCTGTTCTTCCAACACGGCGACTGCATCACTGTTAAGCGGAACGCCTCGCGGCGTGCCATTCTTGGTCTGGTCTAGCCAAGCGGTCTGTCGTTCCAGATCAACCCTGTTCCATTCCAAGTCGGCAATCTCACGTGCACGGCACCCTGTCGCCAGCGCATAACGCACGATGGCGGCTAGGTGAGTGGGGCAAGCTGCAATCAACCGGTTGGCGTCCTCTCGGTTTAGCCAGCGGTCGCGCTCCACTTCGCCACACAAAAGCCGGATCTTCGGAAATGTATCAATCCACTGCCATTCATCGCGAGCCATCCGCATCAGGCAGCGAATCAGCGCAAGGTAACGATTGACGGTTGCAGGCTTGTTCCCTTTATCCAGTTCGCCCTGAACAACTTTCCAGATTAAATCCCCTGAAATATCGTTCAACATCAGCGACCCGAAGTAGGGGTCCAGTTTCCTGCAAATCCGCCGAACGTCTCCAATGCTCCGAAGATTCGACTTTACTGTGAGATACCGTAAAACGGCTTCCTGCCATGAGCGCTGTGACTTGATTCCAAAATGCTGCTTGTTGAACGCGTCGAGTTTCAGCTTTGCGACGAGTGCTTCGGCAGCTTTCCGGTCTTCAGTTTTAGCGCTTTGGCGTATTCGGTCGCCGTTTGGCAAGACAACATCAATCCACCAGTAGCGCGAGTCTCGCCGTCGGTGGACTCCTTTCTCACGGGCCATAAAGTTTCCTTTCCAGCCCGCCCTCGGTGCTTATATTCGGTAAGCCACGCGTCCAAGTCAACAACGTCGTAAACGCAACGCCTGCCGAATTTGACAGTGGGTACTTGCAAACCTGCGAGTAGCGTGACGCCGATACCCAGATAAGCCGCCGCCTGTTCCTTGGTAAGGCAACGGATTCTGGGCAAGGGCAGATCACGCGACTCATCATTCCCCCCGGGATTGTCTGTAGTAGGCGGCTCCATTTTTCTCAGCCTCCTCGCTAGTGGTTGCGTCTTGCCGAACGCCCCGCTTATTCGCGCGGGTGTTGAATTGCTTGGCTTTGAGCGCGAGCTTTTGGGCAAGCCATTCATCAAACTCGATTTCCAGCTTGTCCCGGCACCATGACTCATGCCACTCACGGCAGCTTTCCATCAAGGCGACGACACCTTCCCCATAGACCTTGATTCCCCGAACGGTCATAAAGCTCGTCAGGAGGGCCGTAAACATGCGGTAGAGCCTGTCCAGCGACGGAACCCTTGCCGAGGTATAAGAACGCGTTAAAGGCCCGTCATCCAGCCGCCAGCGGATTTCCGAAAGATGGGTCCACAGAGGATGCAACAGCCAGCGCGCGCGATTGGAGTCGGACGGATCAGGAACGACCAGACGCAGCCAAGACGTAATCGCCGCCAGCCACAGCCCGCCCAGCTTGTCCTTGATCTGGTCAAAGCCCCAGATTCGGAACTGGCTTAGAACCTCTCGCCGGAATTGGAATTCCAGCCGCCAAACCGTTGAGGAACCATCCCAAGCCGCCCGCCGCCACAGTTCATGGAAAAACGTCTTACCGCTTTTTTGTTCAATCTCGGCGGTCTTATCGTAAAGCCTCGCGCTGAGAATGCTACTGGCTCCGAAAACCCAGCCCGTGAACTTACCTTTGCGGGCGTAGGTGTCGATTCCAGTGGCTTGGGTGATCCACGCCTCACGGGATAACGCCCCGATGTCTGTATCGGTCTGGAAGTCAGCATAGATATCGATCCGGCTAACCACGGCGGTCTGGACAGCTTCTGCAAGTTCCTCAATGACCTTCTGAAGTTCTTCGACTACGGCTTCCAGCGGTTTATGGGCTAGCAGTTCGGACGAGACTTGAACATAAGCCACCGGGAGTCGGCCACTGTTACCGGACCGCAGGGCGATCTGATAGCCGTTATCCCTTAGGATGTAGGCGAAACCCTGCCGCCCCTTGTCCGACACCTCAAAGACGTGTTTTCCAACAGACCATTGAGCTTGGGATTGCTCGGTCTGATCCCTGCTTTGGGCCGCGTATTTGGCGATTGCTAAGTCGTGATCGACCGCCGGGAGGAGGTTTCCATAAAAGGAGAGATAAAGACTATCCACTCCAATCCGTAGGCCGCGGTAGCCCGTGTCCCCGTTCCCTTTGTATCCATGGGATGCTGTGTTACTAGGCGGCGCATCCCCGATTGCCACCGGTTCAGGCGGCGGGGCTTGCAGCCCCGAACGCCCGAGCCCGGCGGCGCTGGGTTCCTTCTTCTTGACCATGATGATTTCCTATCCGATTGGCAGGCATGCGATTGCTTCCTGCAACGGATACGGAATCTATGCATGGGGAGCTTAGAAGTCGTCCATCTCAAATGAGTATTTCAGGTGGAGTAATGGAATCAAAGACTTTTGAGCTTTTTGGATTCGTAATATTGTTTTCGAAGGTTTTTTCTTGCGTTGGGAGAGGACTTATAAACTTTCAGCACGTCAATCAATAAATGCTCTAGTTGATCGTCGCTGAGTTTGTCGAATCCCATTTCACGAAGCATCGCTAGGGAATATCGAAGGTCTTGGTAAGACTTCCAATGCTTTTGCTGAGGTCCTTTAAGGGCACTTCGGAGACGATGAAAGAAGCGCTTTTCCCCGAGTAACTCAGCTTTTGAGATTCGGGCCGCAATCGTTGGACATGAAACAGCTGATCTATCAAGCCTGACTGCATCAAATAGTGAATTGTCATCCCCATCACCGGCCTCCTTTACCAACGTAGCGATGGACCGTTGAAAAACCATGATGCTAAGAACATTTCGCTGTAGTGCCATAGCGAGTAAAACCAAATCAGATCTCTTAAAGGCTCCTCCCGGGCCACCATTCCACTCGATTTCCCGATCATCTTCCATTTCCTTAATCAGGATTTCTTGAGGGTCCGGTTGTTGGACCACCATTTTCAGATGATCAATTTCTCCCAATACGTAGAGCATCCATGCGAGAAGTTCTATGAGTGATAGCTCATAAAGCGGCGCCCACCAAAGACCGTCACCGATAAGCTCACGGAGCTTCTCAGGACTAGCGGAGCGCACCATGTCCTCTAGTCCTTCGTACTCAACACGAAATTCCGGTAGTTTCCGAACAAAACGACGGAATTGGTCTACGGTGAGTTTTCCGTAATCTTTTTCCATTTGAGGTGGTGTAGTCAGCCCAGTATTGGGCCGTGAATAACTTGTTTAATGGTTCTTCATGATAATCGGTGATAACAAGCGGGGGGTGTTTAACGCCATTGTTCCTCCCGCTTTTATCCGTGATGTAGTGGTTTAGGGTGTTGGGGGGAGTTCACGTAACAATCCGAAAATACGTGAAATCCAAGATTCCAAACCCCTCAATGTTGCGTGGAAAATCAAAAGCATGAGGGGCATTGAGGCTGGCCGTGTTTCGTGTTAAAACAATAACTTACGATGGCTTACGTTCCAGCCTTAAGGGGGTATCGTGAAAAAAAGCATTCAAGGTTTGATTATGTTTTCGCTGTTGGCAGGTGGCTGTGCGATTCAAGATGGTCGCCCGCCTGTCGCTACATTCAGTGTTGAGCCTGAATACAAGTTAAAGTCAGCAACACATTGGCAAGTTGTGGCTAACGATATTGCAAATCATATTGAACGTGTATCTGCGGGAAATGATAATCGAGTTTTTGTGCCTGCAAATTCTTCGACGGTCTTTGGCCGGGTTTTTTCATCCCAACTTCGCAGCAGTCTTATCTCTAAAGGGGTTGCTGTTAGCTCTGTCCCTGACGGGGCCATTCGTGTTTCCGTTGCAGCAGAAGAAGTGCAGCATGTTTCGATTGCTCGTTATGCTCCGGGCACTTTGACTGCTTTAGGGGCTGGTGTTTTGGTTCTTGGTGATGCTGCTGATGGGCGACACAATGTCACTGGTGCACTTGGGGCGGTATTAGTGGCCGCGGATGTGGCCGCGTCGCTGATCGAAATGCAGAAAAGGCCTACAACAGAAATCGTGCTTACTACGTCAATGGAGCGCGATGGAAGATTTCTGCTACATCGCAGTGATACCTATTACGTAGATGAAGTTGATACGTCGCTATTTACGGTGACTGGCAAGCAATTTGCCATCGTCGGCGGGGGGGGCTAAATGAAGATGTTCAAGGCTAATCCAATAGTTTTAGCATTCCTTGCTGTTCTGGCAGTAAGTGGATGCGCAAATAAAAGTATTTATGCTGAACGAGAAAGCGTATTAATTTCTGCTGCATATGATGCGGTTGACTCTCTGGTAAAGAATCAAACTAAGACACCGCTTATCGCGCCGGGAGGGAAGCGCGTATTAGTTACCACAGTAGTGGAGCTAAATAATCTTGAAAAGTCTTCTGCTTTTGGGCGCTTGCTGGCTGAGCAGATGGCATCACGTCTGGCCCAAATTGGCATATCAGTATCTGAATTAAAGCTTCGAGGAAACCTGTTCGTTAGCCCAGGGCAGGGAGAGCTAATTCTTTCTAGGGAAATACGTGAAATCAGCAGTAACCAAAATGCTGATGCTGTGCTAGTCGGAACATATACAGATGCAGGGGACGCTGTTTACGTAACTGTAAAACTGGTACGAGCGACTGACTCAACAGTGTCGAGTGCCTACAATTTCCTAGTTGTTAAATCTCAAACATACGCGACTTTGCTGGAAAGGTAACGTGGGGAAAACAACAAAAATTAGCGAGCTTCGGCGAGCGTAGGCGGGTTAGGGCGGGCTATGTTCACTGTTAAAACAACTAGTTACATCAACTTTTAATCCGTTGGTCGCGAGTTCGAATCTCGCACCTCCTACCAGTTCCGGCACAAGGGGTTAGCTCAAAAAGCTGGCCCCTTTTTCTGTTTTTGAACCCGGAAAAGCGTATAAGAGAGATGCGGCGTCTCTGCATCCGCTCACTGAAGCTTGTATTTAACTTCTTATCGTAACTGCCGATGTGGCTCCTGACAGCCCGGCAATCGGCCAGCAAATGGAGATCGGAAGGACCAAATGACGACCGATTCAACGGCGAGTCCGGGCATAGCGCTGCCAAACAGGCTTTTCGAGGGCAAGGCGACCCTCGGCGAGAGGCTTCAGGGCCTGCACAGACAGTTGATCGATACGGTTTCGTGCGTTGATCGCATTGCCTGCGCAATTTACGATCAGCCCGAAGATCTGTTGAAGACCTTCATTAACAGCACCCGATCCGGCGAGCCCATTACCGCTTACCAGTTCAAGCTGTCTGACAGCGTTTCGCTGAGCCATCTCGCCAAAAGCGGGGAGTTTCGTGTGATCGCCGATATCCCCGCTTCGCTGGCGCCCAATACGGCTCATTCGGCCTGGGTGATCAAGCAGGGTTATCAATCCTCATTTACCGTGCCCATGTACGACAACGGTGCATTCATGGGTTTCATCTTTTTCGATTCGTTGCAGCAGGACGCGTTTACGTCGACAGTGCAGCGTGACCTCGGTCTTTATTGCACGCTGATCAACATGGCGATTTCCAACGAACTGGCGTCTGTGCGCGCGGTCGTTGCATCGGCTCATGTCGCGCGTGATTTCACCGACCTTCGCGATTTTGAAACCGGCGCCCACCTCGAGCGTATGGCACGCTACTCCAGGGTGATCGGCCGCGCGATCGCGCCGGTTTACGGATTAAGCGATGAATTTGTTGAACACTTGTATCTCTATGCGCCGCTGCACGACATCGGCAAGATCGGCATCCCCGACAAGGTTCTGCTGAAACCCGGCAAGCTTGATCCGGAAGAACGCAAGCTCATGGAAACGCATGTGGAGAAGGGGCGTGAGGTTCTGAAGAAGATCCTCGGTGATTTCGGTATAGACCATCTTCCTGATTCCCTGGTCATGATGAATATTGTCGGCTGCCATCACGAATTCATGGACGGCAGCGGTTACCCGGCCGGCCTGAAGGGAGACGCCGTCCCCGTTGAGGCGCGCATTGTCACGGTGGCGGATATTTTCGATGCCCTGACCAGCAAGCGTCCGTATAAAGCGGCATGGACTGTCGAAGAGGCCCTTACCGAACTGGATCGCATGACGGCTGCCGGCAAGCTGGATGGCAATTGTGTCGCTGCAATCAAGCTTCATGCCGCGGAGATGGGGGAAATCGGAAGGCGTTATCAGGACATTCATCAGGAGTAATTTTTCACCAGAGCACTTTCTTTTCAATTAAAAAATTGGTTGAGATGACTTCTGAACGACCGGCCAGGCGCTTGTCGAGCCCGCGGCCACCCCGCTCAGTCTGCGGGAACGGTGCCAGCCGGCTCGTTGTTTTGCAGCCCGCACAAATTTTCGTGTTAATTTGCGCCGGCGCGATTTGCGCCCTTAATCTTTTGCAGGAACTCCAGTCATGGCCCAATTTGAACCCATAGGTACCGTGCGCAGCGACCGTACGGAAATGTCCGCCGGCCACTGGGCGAATGTCGAGTCGCGGATTGAAATCGATCCGCTGTACGTCAAGGGGCTTGCGGGTCTGAGTGAGTTTTCGCATGTCGTGGTGATTTTTCATCTGCACAAAATTCCGCCGTTCGATCCGGCGAAGCAGATTGCGCGCAACCCGCGCGGCATGGAAAATCTCGATCCGGTGGGCGTGTTTGCGCAGCGCACCAAGTTCAGGCCGAACCCTATCGGCGTGACTGCTGTTGAGTTGCTGGCGGTTGATGAGAAGGGTGTCATGGTACGCGGGCTCGATGCACTCGACGGAACACCGGTACTCGATATCAAACCCTATATTCCAGCCTTTGAGCGCAAGGACAATGTGCGTTTGCCGGGGTGGGTGGACAAGATGATGGACGGCTATTTCTGAAGCGGGCTTTCCACCACGGGCGGTGACCTTCCTGCTGCCGGTTTCCGTAAGTTTGCTGCAAGGTGCCGTAAGCCTGCAGCAAGCTGCAGACCCCAGCATGGGCCTTGTGCCACGCCGGCCTTACCTCATGCGGCGCGGTTTGTTCCCCACTGTTGAGCAGGAGTTCGCAATGAAGAGCAAAATTTTCTCCGCAGTCTCGGTGTTTGTGATGTCGTTGCCGGTTTTTGCCGATGAGGCGGTTGTCGCCGCGGTTCCCCGGGGCGATACTGACCCGACGGCACTGATCGTTTCTGCCGTGCTGTTTTTTGCGATGATTGCCGCTTTTGTGGCCTATGTATTCCGCAAGGGAAATTCAGGCAAAGAGGTCGGAACGGAGTAAGTAATCAATTTACTGCCGGTTGCCCGTGAAAAAAAGCGCTCCATGGAGCGCTTTTTTATTTTCTGCTTTGGGCCGAATTGCCGGCTTCCCACGGGGCGGATAAGATGCGCCACAACCACGCCGGAGCATGCGTCCCATGATCAAGCTTTCACCCCGCCTGTCGCGAATCAAATTGTCTCCCAGCACGCTGGCGGCGCAGAAGGTGCGCGACCTGCGTGCAGCCGGTCGCGACATCGTTGGTTTGACCATCGGTGAGCCGGACTTCAATACGCCGGAGCATGTCAAACGTGCGGTGGTTGCGGCGATGAACCGTAACGAAACCAAGTATCCGCCGATTTTCGGCATCCCGCAGTTGCGTGAAGCGGTGCGGTAATCCCCCCATTTTTAGCATCAGTCAGAAGTGGAGTTAAGCAGCGAGCTTCAATTTCTGCATGGGCGTGATGCCGCCCAAGGCCATATTCGGCCGTTCGTGATTGTATGTCCATAGCCAGCGAGTGGCCGATTCCTG